>DASZVV010000253.1:0-12562 GCA_035546955.1 Bryobacteraceae bacterium | reverse complement strand
ATGTGGGCGAGGCGATTCAGCAGGCCGTGCGGTCTCTGGCCGGCCGGGTGCCGCTGATTGGCTTCTGCGCCGCGCCGTTTACGCTTGCCAGCTACATGATTGAAGGCGGGGCGTCGCGCAATTTCCTTCGCACCAAGCGGATGATGTACAGCGACGAAACGCTGTGGCGGCGTCTGATGGGCAAGATTGTGGACGTGCTGGCGCCGTTCGCCATCATGCAGGTGGCTTCGGGCGCGCGCGCCATTCAGGTTTTCGATAGCTGGGTAGGCGCTCTCGCGGCCGACGATTACGTTCGCAGCGCGCAGCCCTATTCGCGGGCGCTGATCGAGCGCATCAAATCGACCGGCGTGCCGGTGATTCACTTCGGCACCGGCGCTTCCGGCTACTTCCGCGAATTGCACGCGGCCGGTGGCGACGTGATGGGCTGTGACTGGCGCATCAATATCGATCAGGCCTGGATGGATATTTCCTATCGCTCCGCGATTCAGGGCAATCTCGATCCGGTGGCGCTGTTCGCGCCGCTGCCGGAACTGCGCAACAAAGTGCATGACTTGCTGCGCCGCACCGGCACGCGCCCGGGCCACATCTTCAATCTCGGGCACGGTATTCTTCCGGAGACCCCGGTGGAGAACGTGAAGGCCGTGGTGCAGATGGTTCGCGAATTCCGTCCGTAGCCGGAACGCGTAACCCGCGTCCATGAAAATTGCGATCATTGGCGGCGGTATCTCGGGGCTTTCCTGCGCTTACTATCTGAGCCGGGCGGGCCACGAGCCTGTTGTTTTCGATCCGCATCCGGGTGGTACCATCGGCACGGTCACGATCGAGGGCTGCATTCTCGAAACAGGTCCGGAGAGCTGGCTGGCTTCGAAGCCATGGGCGGAGCAGTTGATCCGCGAACTGGGGCTCGGAGACGATGTCGTGGGCTCAAACGATTCCGTGCGGCGCACGTATGTTCTGCGTCATGGGCATTTTGTCACCCTGCCCGAGGGGCTGCAGATGGTGGCGCCGACGAAAGCGTGGCCGGTCATCGAATCGCAGTTGTTTTCCTGGCGCACCAAACTGCGGATGGGAATGGAAATCTTCCGGAGCCCGCGGGCTCTGCCGGATCGTTCCGTTTCGCAGTTCGTGGCGGAGCACTTCGGCGAAGAGGCCGTGGCCTATCTTGCCGAGCCGCTCCTGGCCGGGGTTTACGGCGGATCGCCGGATCAATTGAGCGCACCCGCGGTGCTGCCGAAGTTCGTGGAATACGAACAGCGATATGGCAGCGTGGTGGTGGGGACGATGCGCGATAAGCGTCCGGCTCCGCAATCCGTATTCAAGACGATGCGGCGCGGGATGGGCACGCTGATCGACGCCCTGGTGGATCGCGTGACGGTGGTTGCAGCGCAAGTGGAATCGCTGGCGCCGGGCGAGGCGGGCTGGACGATATTCACCGAAGGCGAATGGATTGCCTTCGATCACGTGGTGCTGGCATGCAGAGCGAACCATGCAGCTCCTCTCATAGCGCCTGCCGATGAACGGCTCTCCGAATTGCTGGCATCCGTACCGCATTCGAGCAGCGCGATCTGGACTTTCGGTTTCCGGCGTGAAGATGTGCCGCATCCGCTCGACGCCTTCGGATTTCTGGTACCCGGCGCGGAGCGCAAGGCCATTATGGCGTGCACGTGGCTGGGCACGAAATGGGCTGAGCGCGTGCCGCCGGATAAAGCCGTGTTCCGGTGCTTCTCGACAGACGCCGATGTGTCGCGGGACGCCATGCTGGAAGACCTGAACCGTCTGATGGGGATTGAGTCAGAACCGGCCTTTGAGCTCGTTCACCGGTGGCCCGATTCCATGCCGCAGTATTCGGTGGGGCACATTGCACGCGTGGCGGAGATGGACGCACGCGCGGCGGCAATCCCGGGGTTTTCGCTGATCGGAAATGCGTTTCACGGGATCGGCATTCCCGATTGTGTGCGGCTGGCGAAAGACGCGGCAGCGCGGCTGGGAGCGGCTTAGCTGCGTGCAGCCGGCGAACTGCCGGCTTATTCGCGGCGGAGAACGATGTTCTGCGCTTCATCCACGCTGACCGGAAACGTCTTCAGCCCGCAATCGCCGAACAAGGCCTGACCCGTCTTCAGATCGAACTTCCAGCCGTGCAGCGGGCAGATTACGGTACCGCCGCCCACAAGGCCATCGGCCAGCGGACCCCTGCGGTGCGGGCATTCCGCCTGCACGGCGTAGACCTCCTGCGCACGGGTGCGGAAGACGGCGATCTTCTCGCCGTCCACCTGGTAAACGCGTCCTTCACCCGGAGGGATATCGCCGGCCGGGCCCAGCTTGATTTCAGTCAGGTTCATAATTACTGAATGATGGGGAGCAGAGAAGCGAACTGCTTGTCGTTCTCCGGCAGCCATGCGTCCTTCCATGGGTCTTTGTAGGCAGCCTTCGATTCGGCGATTTCGCGATCGAGCCGCTCCGCAATTCCTTCGCTGTCTTCGACAACAACAGCGCGAATACGCTCAATGCCGAGGCGGACCACGAAGCCGTGCGTACGCTCCAGATATTTCGCGTTCTCGCGATAGTACTGGATGAAACGGCCCATGTATCTCAGTACCTCTTCATGCGTGTCGACCGTGCAAAGCACGTCGCCCTTGCGAACGGAAGAGCCAGCCGCTCCACCGATGTAGATTTCCCACTTACCGCCTTCGACAGCCACCGCGCCGACATCTTTCACCATCGCTTCGGAGCAATTCCGCGGGCAGCCGGCGGTTGCAAGCTTCATCTTGTGCGGACTGTCGAAGCCCTGGAATTCCCGCTCGATTTTCAGGGCGAGATCGATGCTGTCGCCCAGTCCGAAGCGGCAGAAATCCGAGCCGACGCAGCTTTTGCACGTGCGGTAGCTCTTGCCGTAAGCGTAGCCCGAAGGCATGTCGAGATCGTGCCAGACCTTCGGGAGATCGTCTTTTCGAATGCCGAGGAGATCGATGCGCTGGCCGCCGGTGAGCTTGACGAGCGGCACGTGATACTTTTCCGCGACGAAGGCGATGCGCCGAAGCTGCTCGGGCGTCGTGATGCCTCCCGGAATCTGCGGAACAACGGAGAACGTGCCGTCCTTCTGAATATTGGCGTGGACGCGTTCGTTGATGAAGCGCGCGTCCTTCTCGTCTTCGTATTCGCCTTTCCACAGCGTCTTGAGCAGCGAGGCGAGGCCGGGCTTGCTGGCGGCATCTTCTTTCCCGCCCGCGAGAACATCGAACACAGCCGAGACGGATTTCAGGTTATGTTTCTGGATGGCCCGAATCAGTTCGGGTTTCGTCAGCGGCACGCCGGGCACGTAGTAGTGGACGGACGGATCCTCCTCCGTCTCGCCGCCGCACGCCCACTCGACGATTTCCGTCACCATCGATTTGCAGGAGCCGCATCCCATGCCGGCGCGCGTTGCATCCATCACCGCTTTCGCGTTGCGCTTGCCGGCATTCACGCAGGCGACGATGGCGCCCTTGCTCACGCCGTTGCAATTGCAGATCTGCGTATTGGCCGCCATCTCGGCGAATGTGACCTGCTTCGGGGGATCGCCGATATCGAACAGAAGATGCAGGCGTTCTTCAGGCAAAGGTGTATTGCGGTCGAAGGCCTGAATCAGATATGCGGCTTTGCTGATATCGCCCAGCAGAATGCCGCCGACAAGCCGGCCTTCCCGGATGATGAGCTTCTTGTAAGTGCCGCGCTTCGGTTCGGAAAACTGCACAACTTCGTCTTCCGGAGTCTGCGGCTCCACAACGCCCATTGAGGCCACGTCGACGCCCATCACCTTCAGCTTGGTGGCCACTTTCGAGCCCGTGTATTCCGCCTTCGGATTGCGGCCGGTGATGTGATCGGCGAGCACCTTCGCTTGTTCCCAGAGCGGCGCCACAAGCCCATACATATGGCCGCGATGCTGCGCGCATTCGCCGACGGCATAGATATCGGGATCATCCGGACAGCGCATCTGGTCGTCGACCACAATGCCGCGTTCCACCTGCAGGCCGCAGCCGGCGGCGATCTCCCAATTCGCCTTGATACCGGCAGAGATGATGACCATGTCACACTCGAGCGTGGCGCCATCGGCGAATCGCAGTCCGAGCACGTGCTCCGGCCCGATGACCGTGGTCGTGTTCTTCTTCAGGTGAACGTGCAGGCCCAGCGCTTCCATGCTGGTCCTGAGAATTGCGCCGGCGCCGGCATCGAGCTGCTGCTGCATCAGGTGACCGGAGTTGTGGATCACATGCACGTCGAGTCCAAAATTCTGGAGGCCGCGCGCCGCTTCCAGACCCAGCAGGCCACCACCAATCACAGCCGCGGTCTTCTTCCCCTGCGCCCATGAAGCAATGTTGCGGCAATCGTCAAGCGTGCGGAAGACAAAGACGCCGGGCTTCATGCTGCCGTCGATCATCGTTACGCCTTCGATTGGCGGAATGAACGCGCGGCTGCCGGTGGCGATGATCAGCTTGTCATATGGCTCGGGGAGGCCGTCTTCGCCGTATGCCAGCTTCGCGCGCCGAAGCAACCCGGACGCACGCTTGCCTGAGAGCAGACGGATATTGTTTTCTTCGTACCAGGAGAGCGGGTTGAGGAAGATATCGTCTTCGCTGTACGACCCATTCAGAACGTTGGAGAGAAGAATGCGATTGTAGTTGCCGGTTGGCTCCTCGCCGAACATCGTGATCTCGAATTGATCGGCGCCGCCGCGCGCGAGGATTTCTTCGACTGTACGCGCGCCGGCCATTCCGTTACCGATGACGACCAGCTTCTTCTTGTTCGTTGTCATGAATGGATCTCCGGATATGCTTCTCTGGCACTCCCGCTCTTTTCGATGCGGACCGCACAAACCTTAAATTCGGGCATACGCGACACAGGGTCGAGCGCGGGATTCGTCAGCAGATTCGCGCTTCCCTGCCCCGCGTAATGAAACGGAACAAACAGCGTGTCGAGCCGGATCGACGCCGTAAGCTGCGCTTTCAGGACGGCGGTGCCCCGGCGCGTCGTGAGAATCACGTCGTCCCCGCCGGTGATGCCGTAGGTTTGCGCCATCGACGGGTGGATCTGGACGAACGCATCGGGCGCCGCTGCTTTCAGCCCGGCCACACGGCGCGTTTGAGTGCCCGACTGATACTGCGCCATCACGCGGCCCGTGGTGAGGTAAAGCGGATACTCGTCATCGGGCTGCTCGGCCGCAGGCTGGAACGCGATGGGATGAAATCGGGCGCGCCCGTCTTCCGTTGCGAAGCGATCGAGGAACAGCCGCGGCGTCCCGGGATGATCCTCATCCGGGCACGGCCAGAAAACCCCGTCCGATTTGCGAATGCGATTCCACGTGATGCCGGCGTAGTCCGCGGCGCCTCCGGAAGTGGCGCGGCGCAGTTCTTCGAATACGAGTTCGGGCTGCGTCGAAAATTTTTCCGCATTGCCGAGGCGGGCGGCCAGGCGTGAAATGATTTCCAGATCGGTGCGAACGCCGGCGGGCGGCAGCATAGCGCGCTGGCGCAGGATGACCCGGCCCTCCAGATTCGTCATTGTGCCCGTTTCTTCCGCCCACTGCGCGGAAGGCAGCACCACATCGGCGCGCTCGGCGGTTTCGGAAAGGAAGAAGTCTGACACCGCCAGAAAATCGAGAGCATCGAGCCGCTCCATGATGTGGCGGGCCCGCGGCGCCGAGACGGCGACATTCGAACCGAAAACGAGGAGCGCGCGAATTCCGCCGCCGGTGCCCATCGTATCCAGCATTTCGTATGCAGACCGGCCAGGCATCGGCAGGTCGCCTTCGGGAACACCCCAGATTTCGGCGATGTAAGCGCGATGCGCCGGGTTATCGAGCTTGCGATAGCCGGGAAGCTGATCGGCTTTCTGGCCGTGCTCACGGCCGCCCTGACCGTTGCCCTGGCCGGTCAGGCATCCGTAACCGCAATTGGGCTCCCCGACCTTGCCGAGTGCGAGCGCCAGATTGATGAAGGCGAGAACGTTATTGACGCCCCGGCTCTGTTGTTCGGGGCCGCGGGCCGTGAGAATCATCGCGGTTTTCGCACGGCCCAGCATCGTCGCGGCGCGGCGGAGCTGATGCTCCGGAATTCCGGTAATTCGCTCCACGCGATCCGGCCAGTAAGATGAAACGGCGCGCTTCACCGCATCGAAATCGCTGGTGCGGTCGGCGATGAATTTTTCGTCGACGAAGCCTTCACGGATCGCAAGATGCAGCAATCCATTGGCAAGCGCGGCATCGGTCCCCGGCGTGATCTGCAGATGCAGGGTGGCCGCCGCGGTGGTGGGTGTGGAACGCGGGTCGACCGCAATCAGCGATCCGCCGCGATTTTTCTGCGCCTGAAAATACTGCATGACGGGCGGCATCGTCTCGGCGAGATTGCTTCCGACGAGCAGGATCGTCTCGGCGCCCGCGATATCCCCAAGCGGAAATGGGAGGCCGCGATCAATACCGAAAGCCTTGATGGATGCAGCTGCGGCCGACGCCATACAAAAACGGCCGTTGTAATCGATCTGCGACGTGCGCAGCGCCACTCTCGCGAATTTGCCCAACAGGTAGGCCTTTTCGTTGGTCAGACTGCCGCCGCCGAAGACGCCAACGCCGTCACGCCCGTATTTCGCCTGCGTTTCCTCCACCGCCCGTCCAATACGTTCGATCGCGTCTTCCCATGTCGCAGGCCGTAAAGGCTCGGTGCGGGAATCGCGCACCAGTGGCGTCAGAATTCGATCCGGATTCGAAAGCAGTTCGGCGGATGTCCAGCCCTTCTGGCAAAGTCCGCCTCGATTGGTGGGAAAATTTCGTTCGCTGACTTTCCAGGCCGCGTCCATATCCGTTTCGAGATGCATGCCGCACTGCAGGGAGCAGTAGGGGCAGTGCGTGGCGCAGGCGCGCTTTGGCATCGCCGCGGCAACGGGTGTTTCGGATGACAGTACCGGCATCCCGGCCGGATTGTAGGAACGTAACGGCACAAAATTCACCTGAATTGCAGAAACGTGACGGGCACTGAGGCGCAAATAAAAATGTCCACGGTCCGTAATCGCCGTGGACTACCTGATGAAGCGCCGAAAGTCGGACAGACACGGTCTTGGCGCTTCTGGCCTCTCGTTTGTGACTGCTTCGATCAGCCCCGCAACTTCAGAATAGCGAGACGGGAAGGGGGCGTCCAATCGAATTACTGAATGGAGCCAACGTGTGAAATCTATCCCGCCGCAACGATGCGAAGACGGCGGTAGTCCCCCCACCAGGACCCATCTTTATATAGGGTTGGACGGAGCCGGTCTTCGATGGTTCGGATGAATACGTCGCGTTCAGGGCCGCGCACGCCCTCGAAAGTGGACCCCGCAAACATTTCCAGCCACTCGCGTAGGCCGCGCTCGGGGTGCTCCAGTTTCGTGGGGCGGTCGAAAAGGAAGGCAGTGCGGACTTCGAATCCATGCCTTTCGAGCAGCGATGCATATTCGCCGGTGGTCGGGAAGTACCAGGGGAATTTCGGCGCGTACCCGGCCTCCGTGAGGACTTCCTCGATCGTTTTCCGGATGCTCTCGATGTTTCCTTTCGCGCCCATCTCCAGAACGAAACGCCCTCCGGGACGGAGGACAGCTTTCACACGTTCGACGACCGATTCCGCTTCCGGGACCCAGTGCAAAGCGGCATTCGAGAAAACGGCGTCAAAGATTTCTTCGAACCGGAAATCGCGAGCGTCGGCGAGCACGAACCGCTGAGAAGGAAAATTCTGGCGCGCCTGGGCGATCATGGAGGGCGAAGAATCCATGCCGACGACCGTTGCGCCGGTCCCGGCGATCTTCGCCGTCAGATGTCCGGTGCCGCAGCCGAGATCGAGTATACGTTCGCCGGGCTGCGGATTCAGAAGCTCGATCAGACTCGCGCCGGCCTGCCAGACGAAGGAATGCCGGTCATCGTAGAGGGCACTGTCCCAGTTTTGGGCCTTCACCGCGCCACCGCCGGAACAAGAGCAAAGTAATCGTAGATGGTGCGTGAAATTTCAGCCACTGTCTTTTCGGAAACTTCTTCGGGCCGCATGGAGCCTTTCGTAAACACGGAGATCGCGACATGTCCGGCATCGCCCGGCAGCGTGATCACGCCGATATCATTCACAACGCCTCCCACGGATCCGGTTTTGTGAGCGACGTCGGTACCCTCCGGCAGCATGCCTTTGATGCGTGACTTGCCGGTCTGGCATCGCTCCATAACTTCCCAGAGCTTCGTCGCATATTCGGGGGAGAACATGTCTTTGCGGTAAATACGGGCGAGCAGCTTCGTCATGTCGGCCGGCGTTGCGGTGTCGCGCGGATCGCGCGTCTGAAGACGCCGGGCGGCCAGGTGCTCTTCTTCGGGAACGGCGGCGAACAGGCGGTCCCACATATCGCGGGTCCATTCGGTTTCGGGAGGAAGCGTGCGGATACCGCCCCAATCGGCGAGCAGCCGCGCGATGGAGCGGTCGACGCGAATGCCGTCGAGCCCGAGAATTTTCATCCGCTCTGTGACCGCTGCCGGACCTCCCGCCTCGCGAAGCATCAGATCGGCGGCGGAGTTGTCGCTGATGACAATCGCCATTTCCATGATGTTTTCGAGCGAAAGCACGACTCCGGGGTGAAACAGAAGATCGGTGATCCGGCCGCTGCCCGGGTGCAGATCGGACGGGCGCAGCGTGATCATTTTGTCCAGCGACAGCTTGCCGGAATCCGCCAGCGCCATGATCTGGACGGCGATCGGCACCTTCACGGCGCTCGCCTCGGGAAATCGTTCCGTGCCGTTCAGCGAGACGTAGCGGCCGCTTTCGATATGCAGAGCGGAGACACCGACTCTTGCGTCCGTGGTTTTTGCCAGGAACTCGAGCTGCTGTTCAAGCCGCGCCATCGAGGCATCGGAAGAACCTGCAAAAACGCAGGGCGAGACTATAACGGCCAGAACGAAAGCCGCAACTGCCTTCATGTCCTGAGTGTACAGAAGCTATTTCGGGCGGCGCTCAATTGTCACTTTGCGGATGATCACGGGCGTCACGGGACGATCGCCTTTCACCGGCACTTCGGCAATCTGATTCGCGACATCCTGGCCCGAAATCACGTGCCCGAAGACGGTGTATTTGCCATCGAGCGGCTTCTGCGGCGAGACGGTGATGAAGATCTGGCAGCTCGCCGTGTTCGGTTTGCCCGTATTCGCCATGGCGAGGGCGCCTGCCTCCGCGAAGGTGCGCGAGGTGTCGATCTCGTCGCGAAGATCGGGAATTCCGCAGGGCAGGCCCGGCTTCACTTCCCCCGTCTGGATCATGAAACCCTTGATCACGCGATGAAACGTAAGGCCGTTGTAGAAAGGCCGGGCTACTTTATCCGCGGACCGGTTGTACGTCGCCTTCTTCCCCTCCACGAGCGCGACGAAGTTATCGACCGTCCTCGGGCTGGTATCGCGATAGAGCTCCGCGACGATTTCGCCCATCGACGTGTCGAAGTGCGCGTAGAGATCGTACTGACGTTTCGCCTGCTGGGCGGGGAGGAGTAGTGCGCCGAAAACAAGCGAGACGGCGAGCAGACGCATCAGTGGTCCCTTCTTTCGATGGTCACTTTGTTGATAATGACAGGGGTTGTGGGGCGGTCGAGAAAGGTCGGCACACTGGCAATTTTATCCGCCACATCCTGGCCTGAACTCACGACGCCGAAGATCGTGAAGGTTCCGTTCAGGTGATTCGCCGGCCCTACGGTGATGAAAATCTGACACGAAGCGCTGTCCGGACGCCCGAGATTCGCCATGGCGAGACGCCCCGGCACATTGAATCGCATCTCCGGATCGATCTCATCCGGAATCGGCTCCACGCCGCAATTGCTGCTGCCGGTTCCGTTCACATCGCCCGTCTGGATCATGAAGCCTTTGATCACCCGGTGGAAGGTCAGGCCGTCATAGAAGCGCTTGTTGATCATGTGGGTTGCGCTGGCATCGGCTGATGGCTTCGCGCCCGTGGCAAGCGCGACGAAATTCTTTACCGTTTCCGGAGCCCTGTCCTCCAGCAGACGGATGACGATCTGCCCCATGGAAGTATCGAAAACAGCGTAGAGTCCCGGCTCGGAGACGCTCGCGCCGGAAGCGGGAGGCGGCGCTGCGGGCGTTCCTTCCTGCGCGCATGCGAATCCCACGGCCAGCAGAGAAAACAAAATAAATCGCACCATCGATTGAATTTTACAATGCATTCTCCAGGTCAAAATGAACTGAAAATCACAAACGCCTGAAACCGAACTTCCTGAACACGCGTAGGACAAAGCAGAACAGGTGGTTACCGTGGCGGCTTCAAGAGTCTGCTGCCCGGCGCGAAAGAATGGCTTTAGTACTCAGCCGCGCGCACCCTTCAACTCGGAGATAGAGAGGTTTATTGTGCGTTTACAACGACAGGCTATTTGTGTGTCACTCGGCTTGCTGCTCACGGCCGGACTTTCCATGGCGCAGAGCGCGAATGTGTATTTCGGTATCGGTACTGCGACCGACGGCTCTAGCGGTGCCCAGATCGATACATTCAATACAGGGAATTATTTAGCGACTCCAAAACTCGACGGTGTCTTTCCGAAGGTAGGAGCGACTCTCATGTGGTCGCCACACCTGGGAGTCGGGGCTGATGTGACGTGGCGCGGGAGCCGTGCGGATTATGCAGGGCTGCTCTACCGGGCGACGTTCTATGACTTTGATGGCGTGTTCGAACCGGTAAAGACGAAGCGCTTCGAACCCGAAATCCACGCCGGTCTTGGCGGCATGCGCATCGGTTACACGTACAATTCGACGCAGTGCGATCCGTTCGGCGGCTGCCAGACTTCAAACCAGGCGGTGGAGAGTTCTTCGCACTTCCAGCTTCACCTGGGGATCGCGGCGCGGCTTTACGTGACGGACCATATTTTCGTCCGCCCGGCGTTCGACTACCACTACGTGCACAACCTGTTTCAGTTTGCCAGCGATAACGTGCCTGAGTATTCGCTTGGAGTCGGTTATAGTTTTGGACGCGACTAGCTTTTTGGGCAGAGCGGCGTAAAGTCGCGTCTAACGCGGGCGTGGAACGGTCTCCTTCCACGCCCGCTTTCTTTTTAGCGGTCTTTGCTGCGGGCGGATGTCAGCGCTCGCGGTCTTCGACGAGCGACTTCAGGCGCGCCAGTTCGCTGTCAATGCGGCGGCCACGCCGCACCAGCATAAAGACATAGGCGAGCACAATGATCCACGCCGCCGAATAGCCGTAGAAGAAATAAAGTTGATTCGCTTCCATTCGTTCGAGTCCTTGTTACATCGCATGCAGCTCGCGCCGCAGTGAATCCATTTCGCGCCGCACCGTTTCCTGGCGCAGGCGCAGCATAATGAGAGCGCCGCCGATCAGCAGATAGACTACCCACATCAGAAGAAACGGCGGCCACCAACTCGGGTCCATCTTGCCGGTCTCGAGCACCGGCGAAGGGTGCTGCATGCGCGCATCGCGCAGCCGGATCGCAAAGAAGACCAGCGGAATATCGGCTACGGCGAGGATCGCCAGAATGGCGGACATGGTGGCGCGCTGCGTGGCGTCCGCCACGGCGGGCCGCATCAGCAAATAGCCCAGATACAGCATGAAGCACATGAACTGGCTGGTGAGGCGGAAATCCCAGGTCCACCAGATGCCCCAGATAATGTGGCCCCAGAGGCTGCCGGTCACCAGATTGATCAGCGTGAAGACCTGGGCGACTTCGATGTTCGAAACGGCGAGCGAGTCGGAGTGAAAGTCTTTTTTGACCAGGAATTTGATGCTGTGCCAGACGGCGACGCCGTAGAAAGTGAAGGCGGCGAAAGCGGCCGGAACGTGCACGAGGAGCATCTTGCCGATCGGCCCCTGCTGGGCTTCATCCGGCATTCTTACGAGGATGTCGTACATCGCCGCCACCATCAGGATGGTGCCGAGAATCGCGAGGATATAGATCTTTTTTTCGCGCATGAGAGGCCTGTTACGTAACCAGAATAAACTCTATCAGGTAAAGCGATAACGATGTGAAAATAGCGTCGAAAACCACGACCAGACGCAGGTTGGGGCCGTTATCGACCATATCGCCGCGGAGCAGAGACGTCGACATTTCCATCGCCCCGATCAGGAGCGGAATGAGAAGAGGATAGTGGAGCACCGGGAGCATCAGCTCACGCAGGCGCACGTTCACGGTCACCGCGCTGAATGCCACGCCCGTGACCGTAATGCCCCAGGTCGTCAGCAGCATCAGTCCGAAATGCGGCCAGAAGGTTTTCATCCAGATGATGTTGTTGAAGAGCCCGTAGAACGGCAGCGAGATGAGCTCCACCACCATCAGCAGCGTGAAACTGGAGATTGCTTTGCCGAGGAACAGCGCCCACGCGGGCACCGGCGATGCAACCAGAACATCCAGGCAATCATTGGGCACTTCACGCGTGAAGCTGCGGTTCACGATCAGCGATCCGGCGAATAGGTAGACAATCCAGAGCAGGCCGCCCGAAATATCGTAAAGCTCGTCGCGTTCGAGATCGAAGGCGAAGCTGAAGAGCACCAGCACGACCAGCGCGAACGACACGGCGGCATTCAGG
>DASZVV010000252.1:0-5939 GCA_035546955.1 Bryobacteraceae bacterium | reverse complement strand
CGGCTCCGCCATCGGTGGCGTAGACATTCCGGATCTGGGCGACGTCCGTACGGTTCTGGAATTCGATGGTTCCATGCATCGCGACGCTGAGGACGCCGGTGGCGCGCGCGGTGGAATCGAGCGCGGAGAAAACGGCCATCTGGAGCAGATAGGGCGAGAGGAGACGGTCGTTCACGATTCGCATGTGGAATTCGCCGGACGGCTTGCCTTCCTGCGTCACCGTGATATCGAGCGGCGTCATATTGGCGCGGCTATTCAGGGTTCCGGTGATGGCGACGTCGCGATCCTGCGAGATAACGCCCATCAGTTCGTGGGCGGAGGAAATCTTGAACGACGTGTTGACGTTCGCGAGAAGCGTCAGGACTTCGGAGCGGGTGAATGGCAGGTCGGTCGCACCCATGGAGAGGAAGCGGTGGCCGAAGGCGTAGACCTTGTTGCCGTCGATGGCGGTGATCGTTCCGTCGGCGCCGACGCCGAAATCGCCCATCATGAGTTCGACGCTGATCATCGAGCCGGGCTGGAGCCGCGAAGGATCTCCCATGCGCTCGATGGGCGCGCCGCCCAGGGACATTCCCTGTCGCGGTTCGAGGCCCAGAGCGCGCAACTCCGGCGCGAATTTTTCGATGGTGGCACTTGTGAAGCCGGAGAACGAAATCGGCGTCGCGACTTCGGTCATTCGCGTATCGCCGAAGGTTGCGGCGGCAGGCTTCGGAAGCGTGTTGCGCAGAAGCGATGCGGGATCCGTCAGGCTGGCAAGACGCATCGGCTCCGGCGTGGAAGGCATGGAACTGACGCGCAGCATTTCTTCGATTGGCCGGATGCCGGCGATCGGGTCTTTCGAATACGGAAACGCCAGCGCGACGGCGCCAATCAGTTTGCCGTCAATATAGACCGGGCTGCCGCTCATCCCCTGCATGACGCCGGTGTGTTCGAGCGGTCCTCCGGAGAGACGGCCCAGAATGAGGGATTGTTTGGGACCGATATTATCGAGAACGCCAAGGATCTCGACGTCGAAATCGTCGACTTTATCCCCGGAGAAAACGGTCTTGCCGATGCCGTGCATGCCGGCCTTCACCTGGTTCAGCGGCAGGATGGAAATCGCCGCGGGGACGGGAAGGGCGGCCAGAAGCAGGACAGTCAGGCAGCGGGCGAGCACGATTCCAGTGTAGTCTGGGGCGGTCTGAGCCCCGGACAGCTTGTTCCGCGCACGGTTCGTCAGGGGACGTACTCAGGCGCAGCGGTATTCCGGATTGAGCCACGAAATGGTGGAATCGACGTAGACCATCTGGTGGGTTTCGAGGGCGGTCAGAACAGCGTTGGGCGGCAAGGTATCCCGATGATACTGGCAAATTCCGCTCAGAGCCGGATTCGTCTGCATAAACTCTTCAAGGCGCCGCTCGTATTCCATGAGCTTATCGAGATTTTTTTCGCCGCCGATTTCCCAGGTCATGTCCCCCGTTGCCCACAGGCCGGCATATCCGTCTGCGAGCGCCTGGTCGACCGCTTCGCTCAGCAGAGTCATCATTTCTTCCACCTCGAATCTTCCGTTCACCAGATGGCTCTGACTGGAAGAAAGAATGAGATCTCCTCTTTCGAAGCATCTCAGGAGGTCGAGGCCCATGGCAACGAGGCGCGATCGCATGCCTGCGACCATGGCGGGGCTGTTCAGGTAGAGACAGCGGTAGTTCGCCTTCAGCTTTTCGATGATCGTTTTGGCGAGCGTATCCAGATATTGGGAGGGCGCGCCTTTGTAGATCAGACACTGATGGCGCGGATGAACAATTTCATGCCGGGCGGCGGATTGGGCAACCATCATCTAGCGGAAATTTTACCAATCGACTGCAGATTACCCCGAAAGGGGCCGATAATTGCCCAACGGCGGGCTCGTTCGGGCGAGCCCGCCGCGGGAATCCGGATTATTTGCGCTGTCCGCGGGCGGCGGCTGCCGGGCGGGCTGGCGCGGTTTGCTGAGCCGTGGTTGCCGCGGCAACCTTGATGGAAGCGGTATCGATCATCTCGGCCATTTCATAACCAGGCATGGCCTCGGCCTCTCGAGTAAAAGTCAGTGAAGCCGACAGGATGTCGTAGTCGATGCTGACAAGGTCGCCCGCGCGAATCTGCTCGGATGCGATCAGGTTCGAGAGCGGATGCACCAGGCTCCGTTCAATGGCCCGCTTCAAATGACGCGCGCCATATTTCATATCGGTGCCTTCGTTCAGCAGGTAAGCGCGAGCCGGATCGGTCAAATTCATGACGAACGGGACCGAGCCGGGAGCCCGGATGATCCGCTGCTGCAGTTGCGCAAGCTCGAGTCCGAGAATCTTCTGCAATTGCTCGGAGCCCAGCGGCCGGAACACCACCACCTTATCGATGCGGTTCATAAATTCCGGCGTGAACTTGCGGCGCGCCGCTTCGAGACCGGCGCGCGAAAGTTTTCCAGTCATTTCTTCGCTGACTTCACCTTCGTTCGCGTTCCTTTCGATGGTGGAAGTTGCGAAACCCAGGTTCGGCCGCAGCAGGCTGTTCATCTCAGCAGCGCCGAGGTTGCTGGTCATGAAGATCAGCGACTGCGAGAAATCGACCTTGCGGTTGTCGCCCAGAGTCAGTGTTCCTTTATCGAGAATGCCGAGCAGCAGATTCCAGAGCGCGTCGCTCGCTTTCTCGATTTCATCGAACAGAACGAAGCTGACCTTCATTCCTTCGTGGTGATACTGATTGAGCGCTTCCTGGCAGAGGATCGCGTGCGTCTCGCGATGCCCCAGATATCCGGGAGGCGAGCCGATCAGCTTGGCAATCTCGTGGCTGTGCTGGAACTCGGCGCAGTCCACCTTGATGACGGCGCGCGCGTCGCCCAGCAGCGACTCCGCGGTTGCTTCAACGAGACGAGTTTTACCGGTACCGGTCGGTCCCAGGAAAAGAAGATTCCCGATGGGACGTCCCGGGCTGCTCATCCCGGCGAGATACGTTTGATAGATGCTCACGATCTGGTTGACGGCCTCATCCTGGCCGACAATCCGATTCACGAGATCCGAATGCAGCTTCATCGCTTCGTTGCCCGTCAACGCCGGGTCGAGCCTCTTACTCAGGCGAAACATAACAGCCTCTCCTCACTAGCCTTATCGCCCCCTGAGGAACGATTTCGACTTATTTGACAGCAAGTCGTGTGCCAATGATTCAGACTTGCAAATGCGACATTTGTCTGAGTTCGAGGCGCTGAATTTACTGAGCTTTACGGGGCGGCCTGCTTGGCTTCACATCGATGCGGCTCACGGTGGTACGGCGCGGCATCCGTAAAAGCATAACCACGGCGTCCGCGATGTCTTCTGGTGCGACCTTCCAATCGGGGCGGGGACCGCTCACCGGGCCGTTGAAATCAGTATCGGTGCTGCCCGGCAGAACTTCGGTGACGCGCACGTTGTTATAGCGGTGGTCCAGCATTGTAGCTTCGGAGAGCGCGTTCAGACCTGCCTTGGAGGCGTTATATCCCGCGCCTCCGGCGAATGGAGTGGTCGAAGAGAGTGAACTGACGTTCACAATGTCCCCTCCTCCGCGCTGTTCGAGGTATGGCAGCACCGCATGTGTGCAATAGAAGGGGCCGGAAAGGTTCACCGCGATCATGCGATCCCAATCGGCCGGTGCGAGATCCATCACAGACTTGTAGGTGCGAATGGCGGCGCTGTTGATCAGAATGTCGATGCCGCCGAATGTGCGCGCGGCTTCCGCCATGATTCGCGCGGCGTCCTTTTCGTCTGAAACATCGCCCGCGATGCCGATTAATTTACCTTTCTGGGACAACTTCGTTACAGCGGCGTCCACCGACTCCTGCCGCAGAGCCGCAATCGCCACACTGACGCCCGCTTCCACAAGATGGGAGGCGATGGCAAAACCAATGCCTCTCGCACCCCCTGTTATCACTGCAATTTTGCCGGAAAGTTTTTCATTCGACATAGGGTTGTTGATCTCGACAGTATCGTAACTCTGCCTTACTATGAAAGTAGAATGCACGACGGCAGCGCGCCCGGATGGCGTGAAATTATGGAGCAGCGCCAGGCAGCGCTGATCGAGGAAGTGTCGGTGCGCGTGGATGCGCACGTCGCCTCCGAGGTGGCACGCGCGGTTAATGAGGAACGCACCAGGAGCGAGGCCAGGCTTGCCGCCGAGCTCACCCGCGCTGTGAACGAAGAAAAGAGCCGCGGCGAGGGGCGTACGGCCGAGGCGCTGGCGAACGCACGCGCGGAAGCGTCGCGGGTATTAAACGAAGAGAATTCCCGCAGCGCGGAAGAGGGCCGCAGAAAGCTGGCCGAGTCGCTTAATCAGACGCTGCGCCGCATCCGGCAGACTGCGGCAGAACACGAAACCCTACAGTTGGTGCTCGAAGAAAGCGCCTTCTGCGCCACCCGCGCGGTGGTTGTATTGGTGGAAAGCGGCCGGGTGGCGCGTGTGGCGGCCTGGCGGGGCGTGACCCTCCGCGGCGATGAAGAGGATGCCGCTCCCATCGATCTGAAAGAAGCGGCGGCACTGGCTTCCTGCGTGGAAAGCGGCGATCCGATGGCGGCACTGGCCTCGCCCGGCGAGATCTCTTCTGTGCTGGCCTCGGCGCTCGGGAAGGGCGAGCAGGAGAAGGTGTATCTTTTCCCCGTCCGGGTGCGTCAGAGTACCGTAGCACTGGTTGTTGCCGGCGGAACTGTTACTCCGGCTCCGCTGGAGTTGCTTTGCGAAGCCGCCGGGATGCGGATGGAGGCGCCCCCGGAGGGGCGTGTACTGGCTGCCGCCCCAGTGGAGGAGACGAGCGGTCTCGTACAAATTGCAGGTGTACGGAATGGAACACCGGCTGGCTCGTGGGAAACTCTCTCGGCCGGCGAGCAGGCGGCGCACCTGCGTGCGCAGCGGACGGCGCGGGTCAGGGTCGCGCAGATTCGGATCAGTGAGTCCGGGGCGTTGCGAAAAGGTGTACAGAACCGGGATATCTACCAGTCGCTGCGGCACTCGATCGACACGGCGCGGGGCGAATTCCGGAAAACGTATATGACCGAACCGGGGATGGTGGACTATCTCCATTTGGAGATCGTTCGCAGCCTCGCGCACGACGATGAGAAGCTTCTGGGAGCCGAATATCCCGGACCGATGGCTTAACCAATGCGTTTCTTCTCTCAGATCTCAGTGGGCTGCGCCGTTCTCACGGCGATGGCCGTTTGTGCGCAGGCGGCTACCGATCCTGCCGTTGCCCGGCTGGGGCAGGCTGTGACTGCTTATGGAAAGAACGACTACTTCACCACGGTTCACCTGCTGAGCGCATCCGGGCAGCCGGCGAAGTTGCGCGATTACGTGACCTATTACCTGGCGAACGCAGAGCTGGTCACCAACAATGGCGCCGACGCCGTCCGCGATCTGGCACGCTATCTGGTGGACCCGGTGCCCGGTTCGCCGCTCGCCGGGCGCCTGAACCTCCTTTATGCGAAGGCACTGGTCGGGCAGGCGGGCTCCACGAAAGAGGGTGCCATGAAGGCGCGCCAGGTGCTGGAAGCGCAGCCCTCCGCCCTGCCGCAGCCCGATGGCGAATTCACGCTCGCACAGGCGCTTGAGGGTACCGGCTTCCCCCGCCAGGCCGCCCTCAGCTACCAGCGCGTGTATTTTCTTTTTCCTTCCTCCGATTATTCGGAGAAGGCGCGCATGGCAATGGAGAAACTGAAGGCATCGCTGGGCAGCGATTATCCGGAGCCCGCGGCACGCCTCCGGCTCCAGCGCGGCGATGCCTGGATCAATGCGAAGCAATATCTGAAAGCCCGTCAGGAATTCGCCATGCTGGCGACGGAGTTGACGGGCGGCGATCGCGAACAGGCGGAGTCGGGAGTGGGCGCCGCGTTGTTCCTGAATGGCGATGCCGCGGGAACCGTATCGTATCTCGAAAATCTGCATCCGGAAAATGCCGCGGCGGCCGC
>DASZVV010000251.1:0-84339 GCA_035546955.1 Bryobacteraceae bacterium | reverse complement strand
GTTTCCGCGCTCGGGGCAGCGCCTACCCGAAACAGGCTGTCTCCCAATGGTTCGAGTGGAACGGACCCATCCAGCCATAACTTCCCTTTTCTCCCGACCACGCGCGCGCTTCCGGCCCACGCACTCTCCGCCCGGTAGGCTCCCTCAAACGGCGCAT
Organism: Bryobacteraceae bacterium; assembly: GCA_035546955.1. Classification (GTDB taxonomy): domain Bacteria; phylum Acidobacteriota; class Terriglobia; order Bryobacterales; family Bryobacteraceae; genus BOG-234. Next base: position 84,182 of record DASZVV010000251.1, on the reverse strand, counting down.
ACTCCGCGGGCAGCGCGAATTGCCGGTTTCCCTTGTACTTTCCGTTGGCATACCAGCGGGAGCCGTAACCCAACTCCACTATGTCGCTTCCCTTCCCTTCGCCCGCGCGCCCGAAGACGAACGGGAATTCCTGAAAAGCCGCGGCATCCGCCACCAGTCCACTCGAACTGGACGCGAGCCGGAACACCTTCCCGCCCATCGTCACGGCGAGTCCGTCCTCCTGGGCGCTCACCTCAACGCGTTCCCCCTCGGGAGATTCATACACACCCGCGTAGCCGGCCGCATTCTCGATCACAAACTGACTCGCAATCGCCGGGGGTGCGGGAGCCGGCTTGTTCTCCCGCTCCGCACGCATCCGCCGCACGGCATATTCCGTTACGGGATTCGGGCGGTAGCCCTGCTGCGCGTTGATGGAGGCAAACGCGGCGACGCCCCCATCCAAATCGACGTGCATCGCCGACATGAAGGAGACCATCCCGCCGGTGTGCCGCAGGACGGTGTGTCCGTCCAAGCGGTCCACCGCGATGCCGTAGCCGTAATGAGCGGTGGAGCTAAACTCCGGCGCGAGGATGTACGGCTTGCTGAAAAGCGCGAAACTTTCTTCGGACACAATGCGCCCATGCGGCGCCGCCCCTCGATTCAGCAGCATGTGCAGATAGCGCGCCATATCTCCCGGCGTCGATACAATGCTCCCCGCGGCATTCTCAAAAACGAACCCGCCTGCCGGCGCCAGCCGTCCGCGCCGTAGATACACCGAGCCCTCGTCGTAAGGGCGGTAGCCGGTCGCCAGTTTGGCACGAACGCCCATCGTAATCGCGGCTTGCGACGATGCCATGCCCAGTGGGGCGAAAATCCGCTCCGCGATTACCGCGGGCCACGGCTTCCCGGCCGCTTTTTCGAGGAGATGGCCAAGAATCTCGAACCCCAGGTTGCAATAGTCGAAGTGCGAGCCCGGCCGGAACGCCTGCACCAGCCTGGCGGCGGGGTCGCTGGAAAACAGGCAAAGTGTGTTCGGCAGGCCGGAGGTGTGCGTAAGCAGATGATGCACGGTCACCGTGCCATGGTTGGTCTCGATCGGAAGCCAGGGGAGATACTCGAGAATCGGAGCGTCGAGGTCGATCTTCCCTTCTTCGCGCAGGCGCAGCACTGTAAGCGCGGTGAACGATTTCGAAATTGAGCCGATCTGGAAAAGATGTTCGGGCGTTACCGGCGTCCGTGTTTCGATTTCCGAAAAGCCGAAACTCGCCGTGCGCACCACGCCTTTCCGATCCGCCAACGCCAGCGTCAAGCCGGGCGCACCCATTTCGCGCATGTACCGGCCGATGAATTCATCGAGCGCCCCGGGGTCCGGTTCCTCTGCCGCCGCGCCGGCCGCGGCCGCGAAAGTGGCGGCTGTCCATCCTCCCAACAGCAGGCCGCGCCGGCTGGGTCTCCAGTCCATCATGCAGACGATTATGACGCGTCGTGCTTAGCTCGCGAGGGGAGGCTTGGGAAGTTTAGGCAATTTCAGGCCCGCGAGGGTGGGCTTTGGGAGTTGGAGCTTGGGGATTTCGAGCTTGGGCATCTTCGCCAGTTCGTCGAGCTTGGGTATGCCCGGATTCTTCGGCAAACTTGCCGGGCTCGATTCTACTTGCTTATATCCCTCGGGAATCTTAAATGCGGAAGCCGGCGGCTCGCCCGGAGTTACGTTTTTCACCTGCTCCACCTGCGTGCCTTGCGGACCAATGGATTTCGTCAGCACCGGCAGTTTCAGCTTCTCGTGCGTCCAGACTTCGAGAATGTTGGGCACTTTCGGCTGCGGCAGATTCACCTGAGGAGGCTTAGGCATCTCCGGGGCTTTTACGTCGGGAGGCTTGACATCCGGGGCCTTGACGCCGGGAACTTTCACTTCGGGAGCCTTTAGTTCCGGAGCCTTTACATCCGGAGCTTTGATATCGGGCGCTTTCACCTCCGGCGGCTTAAGGCCGGGAATCTTCACATCGGGCGCTTTTAGCTCGGGCGCTTTCACGCCCGGAATTTTTAATTCCGGCAGCGCGGGAGGCTTTAACTCCGCCATCTCCGGCTTCGGAACCTGGGGAGCCTGCGCCTGCGGGGCCGGTGGCGCCTGCGGCGCGGCCGCTCCGGCAGCGCTCTGCGGGATGATCTCGGTGGGAACCACTGGCGGCTTCGGCAGTTTCGGCAGCTTTAGCTTCGACAGGTCCAGCTTGCCAGGTTCCGGGATCTTGGGAATTTGCGCTTGCGGGGCGTCCGGCATTTTGGGGGCGGCGGGCATATCCGGCATTTTCGCCTGCGGCAGCTCCGGCGGCTTGGGGGCCTGTGGCATTTGGACGTCCGGCGGCTTGAGAGGAGCCGGCGGTTGAGGCAGAATCGCCGTCGGAACAAACGGAGCCTTCGGCAGCGGCGGCAGCTTCAATTGCGGAAGCTGAGGGAGCTCCAACTTCGGAATTTTCGGCAGCGCGGGACCCTGAGTCTGCGGAGCCTTTGGCAGTTCGGGGGCCGTCAGGTGGGGGATCTCCGGTGGATGAAACGTAATCTGTTTTCCCACGACATCCATCCCCTGGATTGTTTTCGAGCCGAGGTCCACGATGTCCATCTTCGGAGCGGGCGCTGTCCCGCCCGGTGCCTTCGGAACTTCCGGCGGCTGCAACTCCGCCATCGGAATCCGCCGGTATTCTTTCTTAAGATGATCGATGGAAATCACCTCCTGCGCGTGCGGGTCGGTAATCACCGTGAGGTTCCCGCTATCTCTGCGCATCTTTCCATCGCTCGCGCGGAACAGCTTGCCGGGTATGCTCTGCGGCTGCGGCGGCGAGCCCGCGGGAGGAGTCGGCGAGGCGGTTGGAGCGGGCGCGGCCGGGGGTTTCGCCTCTGGCGCCATCTCCGGTATCTTCTCCAGTTTCGCCAGAGCCTCTTTGCTCTTCGCCAGCGCCTCAGTTACCTCCGGGGGAGCGGGCGGCTTGGTCACCAGCGTTTCACATTCCGCGGTGAGGGGCGGCAGCGCGACTTTGGGAAGCTGAATCATGGCACCGGTCCTTCAGTATACTGCGCTGAACAGGGCAAACCGTGTCATTTTCGCTATAGATTGCCCCGCAGAGCCTGCTCGCGCTCTATCGCTTCGAACAATGCCTTGAAATTGCCCTTACCGAAGCTCCGGCTACCTTTCCGTTGAATGATCTCGTAGAACAACGTCGGACGGTCCTCTACCGGCCGGGTGAAGATCTGCAGCATGTAGCCCTCCTCGTCCCGGTCCACCAGGACGCCAAGCTGCGCCAGACGCTCCACCGGTTCGTCAATTTTGCCGATGCGCGCCTCCAAGTCCTCGTAGTAAGTGTGCGGCACCCTGAGAAACTCCACACCCTGTTCCAGAAGCTTCGATACGGTTGCGACAATGTCGCCGGTGGCGAGGGCGACGTGCTGAACTCCGGGACCGTCGTAATAATCGAGATATTCCTCAATCTGCGATTTCTTCCGCCCCTCCGCCGGCTCGTTGATGGGGAACTTCACTCTCCCATTTCCGTTGGCCATCACCTTCGACATCAGAGCCGAATACTCGGTGCTAATGTCGTTGTCGTCGAAATGTTGATAGAGGGAAAAGCCCATCACGGTCCGATAAAAATCCACCCAGCGGTTCATCTCGCCCCAGCCGACATTGCCCACCATGTGGTCGATGTGCAAAAGCCCGGCCGGACGGGCCAGCCCGTCGTTTGGCGTTGCCACGTAGCCGGGAAAAAATGTGCCGTGATAGGCCTTCCGCTCAACAAAGGTGTGAATGGTATCTCCGTAGACGGCAATCGACGAAGTGCGCACCTCCCCGTGCTCATCGCGGTCGACCGCGGGCTCCTGGACGGATTGGGCCCCGCGCTTCGTCGTCTCCCGCCAAGCCGCCTCCGCGTCGTCCACTTCCAGCGCGATTGCCTTCACGCCGTCGCCGTGCTTTTGAATATGGGCCGCGGCCGGAGTGCCGGCCCGCAGCGGAGTAGTCAGAACAAAGCGGATCTTGCCTTGCTCCAGGACGTAGGAAACCCGGTCACGCGTGCCCGTTTCCGGCCCCCGGTAAGCCGTCAACCTCATTCCGAAAGCGCTGCGGTAGTAGTAGGCAGACTGGCGGGCATTTCCTACGTAGAACTCGACATGATCGGTTCCATTCAGCGGAAGGAAGTCGGCCGTGGTTCCTGTTGAACCTGATGTTTCCAAGGCTTGAGGCATTTTCACTCCTGTACTCGCTGCAGCGGTGCAACACTCGATAGCGCATCCACGGCGCGCTGGTTATCCTGGTCCGTTCCGATTGAAATGCGGACACATTGCGGCAACCCGAACGCCCCCAGGGGGCGGACGATTACGCCCTGCCGCAGCAGATCTTCCACCAGCTTCGAAGCCTGCGCGGCATCGGCCAACTCCACCATCAGAAAATTGGCTTCCGAAGGCGTCACGCGAAATCCCATCTCAGCCATCGCGCTGGAAAGGAATTTCATTCCGCGAGCATTCAGTTCGAGCGACCGGTGAAGGAATTCCTTATCGGCCAGAGCGCCGATTCCAGCCGCCTGCCCCAGCGTCCCCGGCTCGAATGGAAGCTTCACCTTGAGCAGGTTCCGGATGAGCTCTTCATGCGCGAATCCATATCCGATCCGGGCGCCGGCGAGTCCGTAAACCTTGGAAAAGGTCCGGAGGGTGATCACATTGTCGTACCGGTAGTGCATCGAATCGGGATACCGCGGGTTATCCTTGGCGTATTCGAAGTAGGCTTCGTCGAGCAGAACCAGCACACGCTCGGGCACGTGCCGGTAGAATTCGTCGAACTCCTGGCGGGTGAAAATCGTGCCCGTCGGATTATTGGGATTCGCCAGATAGATGATCTTTGTGCGCTTCGTAATGGCGGCGGCAAACGCGGGAAGGTCGTAGCGCCACGCGCGGTAGGGAACCGTCCGGTATGCGACCCCGCGCGATTTCGCCAGCACTTGAAATCCGATAAAAGCGGCCTCGGTGGTCAGCACTTCGTCGTCATCGCAGAGAAAGGTTCGGATGATATTCGAAATGATGCCTTCCGAACCGCTTCCGGCAATTACGTTCTCAACCTTGACATCGAAGTTGTGCGCCAGCACGCGCCGCAGGTCGAGCCCGCCGTTCGGATACAAGTGCAGGCTACCAGCCGCCTCCGCCATCTTCTCGAGCGCGCGCGGAGAAGGGCCTAGCGGATTCTCGTTCGATGCAAGCTTTACGACACTCGAAAGGCCATAGGCGCTCCGCACTTCCTCCGCGCTCCGCCCTGCTTCATAAGGGCGCAGCGATTCGATAGCAGGAGGGAGCAGCGGCATCGCATCTCCATCCGGCTTAGCTGTGGCCGCGCGGCTTGAAGTTGAGTGAAGCGGAATTCATGCAGTAGCGCAGGTGAGTGGGCGGCGGTCCGTCGTCAAAAACATGCCCCAGGTGCGCATCGCAGCGGGCGCACGACACCTTCGTCCGTATCGAACCGAAGCTCGTATCGACCGCCTTGACAATATTCTCCGGCGCAATCGGCTGCCAGAAACTTGGCCACCCGGTCCCGGATTCAAACTTGGTTTTCGAATCGAAGAGCGTGGTCCCGCAGCAGACGCAAAGATACAGTCCATCGTCATGCGTCTCGGCATATTTGCCGGTGAAGGCCCGCTCAGTGCCTTCACGCCGGGTGACTTCGAATTGCTGTTTGGAGAGCTGCTGCTTCCATTCCGAGTCCGTCTTTACAATCTTCTCCACCTCGACATCGCCCGTTTTTTGCCCCAAAGCATCAAATTCCGCGATTTTGACGGTATGCCGGCGTTGCTTTGAGCCAGCCAGGGCGGAAACGCCGCCGGCGGCAAAGAGAATCAAGTTGCGTCTGGTCATGATGCCCCTCTCGCTACTTCCAGTTTATTCCCAAAACCAGCGAACACTCACCGGGTTTCCCTGTCTCCCGGAAGGCACATCTCCCTGATCCTCTCCAGATGGTGGTCGTCATGCTCCGCGGCGAAGTACAAATGATCCACCAGGCGCATGGACTGCTTCAGACGCGGATGCAGCATGGAGCGGCCAAAGACGGCGGGTTCGAAGCTCTCCAGCCGATCGACCAGCCGGCTCCGCGCGGCCCGGAACTCAGCCAGAATCTCTCGCAGGTCCCGGGCGTTGTGATTGGCCTCATGCGTCTTGCGATTGCCGAGGTCGGCCACCGTGAGGGTTTGTCCGCCAGCGAGAAAATCTTCCACCCGCGCCATCCAAAGCCCTTCCAGGTCCAGCAGATGTCCAGCGTGTTCCTGCGGGGACCATTTCCCTTCCGGTTTCGCAACCAGCACATCGCACGATATGCCGCGCAAAGTTTCTTCCAGCCGCCCTGGCGTTCCCGACAAGCGGACGCAGAGACCCGGATATTGCTCCACCGGAAATGTGAAGTCGAATTTGCGCTCAAACCAAACAGGATTCTGGCCCATCGTCCGCTCAGTGGCCGGCCGGAAGCAAGCCGTAAACGTTCACCGCATTGTCGTAAGTAACTGCGAAAACCTTTCCGTCAACCACCACGGGGGGCACAAACTTCACGAGAGTGCCCAGGCGGTCGCGTCCCGGATTTTCATCGCTGTTCCATAACTCTTCGAGCGTCTCCGCATTAAATGCGCGAAGCACACCCGGAACGGAACCATGATCGGCGCTCTTGTCCACGGTCAGCATGGCCCAAACGATCCCGGTGCCGGCCTCTGCCCCATCCGCCGAGATCGTGAGTGCACCGCCCGGCGAACCGTGCGAGGCAACCTTGCCCTTCGCGGCGGGTTGCGCGTCAAACACGGACCCGTTAAAGTGAAAGACCTTGAGCACGTCCGCCTGATTCCAGATATAGAGGGACGGCCCGTGTGGTCCGGCCCACCAGGCGGGTCCATTCATCACCAGACCGCCGTTCAAGGGGAGCGCTTGCAGCGGTTGGTTCGAATTCCCGCTCAATTTCCCCAGCTTCCTGGTGTCGAGCAGGGTGATCACTCCGTCTTTATCGCCACAAACGATGAGATTTGTCCCGGGGATCAGCATGGGACCGGTAGATCCGAAATCCGCGTCACGGTCATTCAGTGCGGAGTAGTTGGCGGGCGTGAAATAGTCCGAGATTTCAAGTTTGCCGCCGCGAACCCGCAACCGCAGCAGCGTTTCGCCGAAATCGGTGGTTCCATTCCAGCTTCCGTTGCCGGTCTCGTAGTAGACATTCCCTTCCCGATCGACCACCGCCCCGCGCCCCGATTGCCAGACGCCGCCTTCCGAGCCAGCCGGCGTGATGCAAAGGGCGGCGGTTTGCCTGAGCGTCTTCGCGTCGTAGGCCATAATCCACCCGTGATAGGGAAGGATGTCTTCGTGGGAAGCCCACGCAATGAAAATCTGACCGTTGGCCAGAGTGAGCGCCGGGCGCTGATTATTTGTTTTGGAGTTGAAATACAGGTAGCCGTCCACGGCATCGTTTGCCATGCTCGCAATACGGGCGCGGATGAGAGCAGGCGGCATTCGATCCTTCCCCGTGTGGACGTCGAGCGCGTAGAGCTTTTGGAAATAGCCCTCTCGTTCCTTGGTGCGGGCGACAAGATACAGCGTGCCGGTGGCGGAATCGATCACCGGAGTGGAAAGAATCCCGACGTTCCCGACAATATTGAGGTTATTGTTTCCAGTGACGTCGGCAACCGGCATGGGCGTGATTCCCCTGGCCGCGTTGGTCAGGTCGCGCTGCCAGAGTGGATCGCCGGGACCATCCGCATCGAAGGCATAGACCCGGTCGTCCATGGTGGCAATGTAGATCACGTTGTGAACGCCCCGGCCAGCAATGTTTACGCGCGGCAAATAGAGCGGTTGCGCGAACACGGAACCGCTCACCGAATAATGGAACAGCTTGCCAAACCGCGTGGGATTTACGTTTGAGACGTTGAGGACGCGCTCCTGGAGGTTCGCACCGGTACCAAGGTTGTCGTAACGATTGGTCAGCACGCTTTGTTGGCCGGGTAACGAAACGGCCGCCAGGAACGCGAAAAAGAAACCACCGCACACCCGAGTTCGCACAGTGGAAGTGTACAACACGAATCGCGCTTAGCTGAGGCTAACGGGGGTCGATATCCACCGGGATGTCACTCATCCCTTGAATCGCCTTCGCCATCCCCGGACGGATTACTCCCAGCTTATCCAGCATCTTCTTGGCGCCCGCGTAATCCCCGGTGGCTTCCAGCGTCAACAGTTCGTGGGTGAGGCCGCGCACTCCGTCTTTGATCTTCGAAAAGTCCACGGCAAACGTGCCGTCCGGATTTTCCACGAACGCCCCATGATCGGCCAGGTAGTTGAACTGCATCGCCATCCCCTTGCCGTGCGCTTCCTTCAGCCCAAAGCGCAGCGTGCGGAACGAGGACGCGAGATAGGTCGTGTAAAGCCGCCGCTCCGCGTCCGCCCCGCCCTTCAGAATTCCATGATCATAGAAATACTGCAGCATGAAGAGCCCCGTGATGTCGGCTTTCGCCTCCTCGATCGCGCTGTAGAGTTCCTTCATCTCCTGCCGCGGCGTCGTATCCCTGCCGTCTACACGGATCTGCTGCGGCCCGATACCGTGGCTGAGTTCGTGCGCCAGAATATGCGTGAAAAATGCCTCGAAATTCGAATCGCTCCGGGCCTGCGGCGCGAGCACTCGCCGCGCAATGGGTGTCAGAATCGTCTCGAACTTGGCTTCCTGGACGTTCTTCAACATCACCCGTTTGCTGCCCTTTTGCGCCACCACGCGTTCATCGTTGGGCAGGTTGAAAGCGGCCGTTTTGACGCCATGATCCCCGTCGCCCGCCGCCAGAACCTGGTTCACCACCCGGATGGGCGCTTGCGCCGCCAGCTTCGGATTCCGGTATCGCGGCTCAATCGGAAGGTGATTCTCCACTTCCTGCAAATGGCTCCCAAACGATTTCAATTTTTCCGTCTCGGCATCGTCGCGCAGCGTGATGTAAGCCTCAAACGCCGCCTTGTAGCCGAAGATCTCGTCGTTGTACGTCTCATAGGGGCCAATCGTCACGTCAATCGGCGCATCCAGGTCCATCCAGGCGAGGTCGCTCGCATAATAGTCGTCGGACAGAAACGCTTCCGCGCGCAAGGTCAGAAACTTCCGGAGCGAAGCGTTCCCGGTGAGCGCGGCCGCCTCCCGCAGCAATTTCGTGGCGCGTTCGAGGTTCGCACGATACGCCTGGCTATAAGGAATCGCCTTCAGCTTTCCGTTCTCGCGGCGAATCACGCTGAAAAAGCCTGTCGCCACCGCTTTTTCCGCGGGGGTCAGGGTCTTCACCCACGCCTCGAACTCGCCGCGGGTCATGTCCTCCGGATAGAAATTGGCGCCGGGAAGCTTCACCGGCGGCGCGCCGTCCAGGAACGCCTTATGGCCGTCGAGATCGGACCACGGACTTTTGTTGATCCAAAAATAGTGCAGCCGGGCACGGCCCAGCGCGGAGTGATCCCGCTTCAGGCGCGCGTACAGGCTTTGATTCCCGCTCCACAGCTGATCGAGGAATATATCGTCGATCACGCCCGCCGTCTCCTTGAGCTTAGCCAGCGCCTTCCGGTCGCCCTCGGATAAACGGCTCTCATCGGGATGCAGGGTCACCGGCGCAAACCGCTTCGTCATGCGCTCCAGTTCCTGAAAACCGGCCGCGGCCGCTGCCAACAGCGTGGACATCATGCACCAGAAAAAGAGCCGCCGGATCATAGGGGAAGCATGCTCAACGCCGCTTCCAATTCCGAGCGCGTGTGCCCGTCGCCGGTGCGCCGCGTTACTTCGATTCCCTTTTCGTACATCTCCCGCGCTTCCTCGATACGGTCTAATTTTTCGAACGCCTGCCCGCCGTGATAATACGCCGCGGCATAGTCGGCATTCGACGCGATCACCTGGCGGTATTGCTCCACTGCCGCGTCAAGTTGTCCGCTGTTGGCGAACTCCTGCGCGAGGGCGTATGCCGCGAAAGTATCCGCCGGATTCCGCTCCAGCATCGCCTTCAGTATCTCTATACGATTGGCTGCCATGGTTCCCTTTTGTTACTATACTCGCCGATGCCGTGCTCTTATTTTCGTCCGTGCTCGCCCGCCGATTGGTCGGGTTCCTACCCCCGCCTGCCGCTAGGCGAAGCGTGGAACGGCGTGTGCGCGGCGGACCCATCCGCTCCGGAATATTTTGCGCCGCAAGGGGCGCTATTGTTTGAGGTTTGCAACACCGGGCAGGGCCGCGCGCGATGCTCGCGTTTCCCGAAAGATTCGCCGCGCGATTCGGTGCGTTTTCACGTGGTGGAAGACAGAGGCGACCGCCTGCTCATCCGCTACGTCTTCGAAAATGAATGCTGGCCCGCCGGGCACGGCGTTACCGAATTTTCCGTGAGCACCGGACTCTTGAGTCCCTCCCCCGAAAATTCCCTGCTTGGCGATCAGATAACCGCGTTCGTCAAAACGTGGGTAAAACGACGTCCGCGCTCCTGAGCCTTACGCCTTGTGCATGTATTTGATGTTTGATTTAAAGAGCAGAAGATTCGGGCCCTCGTCCCGGTTCACTTTAATGCAACATTTGTCGTACCACTCGATGACGCCGTTCAGGGTCTCTCCGTCCTTGAGCACAATGACCATCGGCGTCTTCGACTGCATCTGTTTCATGTAGTAAAAGTTTTCAGCATTGGTCTGCTCGGGCGGTGTGACCTTCTTTTGCGGCGGGCGCCTTGCGGTGATTTGTTCTTTCACTTCAGTTAGGGATGGACGTATGAGCTTACGGTTTGCGGTTTCCACGGAAACACTCCCTTGAGGGTGTTAACTAGCCGGGCTTTTCAGCCAGGGGACAGGTATCTACGCGTCTGCTACTCCCTATTGAACCACACCCTTGCAGCTCCTGCAAAAGTAGTTCGGACCGGCTCTGTAAAAGAAGATTATGCACCAGATTATTTCCGCGACGGCGCGGTGCGGGTTGGACTGCCGGGGCCGGCGCGGCATAAAGCAAGAGGCGCCAGCATGGAACCGCGCCGGCCGGGACCAGGGGGCTACAGCGCCCGCCGCATCTCTACGGCGAGCGCATCCAAGGCAATGCTTTTCTGAATATTCCTGCGCATCAACTCCATTAATTCATCCGATTTTTTCACCGCGTTGCGAATCCAATGGAAGCTGACCTTGCCCGCCAGAGCCCTCAGGTTGGCCTCGATATCCCGGTTGCGAATGTCGTTCCGGCCGTTGAGGAGCAGCAGCAGGTCCTCCAACAGCAGGTATAGCACCTTCAGATACTGGTCCAGCTTTTCCGTCCGCCGCGCCGCCAGGGTCTCGGCGACCTTCGCCCAATCCCCGAAGCGTGCGGATCCCGCGGCGGTTTCGAGCAGCCGCAGCATCGCCGCCCGCCGCTGGTCGTATCCATCGAGATCGAGGGTCACCGCGCGGCCCGGGCTGCCTCCCGCCAGCGCGATTCGCCGCTCCGGGTCGCCGAGCCCCCTGGCCTTCACAAAACCGCGCATCTCTTCATCGCCCAGCGGAGCCAGTTGAACTTGCACCGAGCGCGACCGGATGGTCGGCAAGAGGTCGTAGGCGTTTTCCGCCGTCATGATAATCACCAGATACCCAGGCGGCTCCTCCAGCGTCTTGAGCAGGGAGTTTGCCGCCTGCTCGTTCGCGCGATCGATGTGATCGATCAGAAAGATCCGCCTGCCACCCTGCAGAGGCTGAAATTGCGCCCGCTCTTTCAGCAGACGCATTTGAGGAATCGAAATCTGCCGCAGCGGGCCGTCGGGCGGAAAAGTTACAAAATCGGGATGCGACGAAAAAAGCAGCGGGTCTTCGTTGCGTTTCTCCGCGGTCCACTTCTCACGCTCGGCGATCGCCTCGATGTTTGCGTCGAGACTGAGATCGTCGCGTTCAATCTTGTCCGCGCCGCCCAGCACCGCTGCCGCGAAACGGCGGGCGAGAGTCGCCTTTCCTATCCCTTCCGGACCGGCCAGGAGCAGCGTCTGGGGAATCCGCCCGCTCTGCGCGATCTGGAATAGCGTCCCGGCCGCCCCGGCATTGCCATAGAAATCGTCAAACATGCAAATCTCAGGATAGCGAACACGGCTTACACGTCCGGCCGCTTCGCCCCCACGTTCACGGCCTGCGTAAAGGCATGGGCAAGCTGAAGCACGGTCCGGTCTTTCCGGTGCCGCCCTACGATCTGCAGACCCACCGGCAAGCCTTCGGGAGTAAACCCGGCGGGTACCGAGATCGCCGGATTCTCCACCGTCGAGATGTACCAGCACGCTTTCATCCAGTCAATGTAGGTAGCCATTCTGACTCCGTCCACCTCCTCCGGATAGGGAAGATTCACGTCGAAGGGAGGCACCTGCGTCGTCGGCAGAATGAAGTATTCGTATTTCCCCATAAACACGCGCATGCGCTCCCAGATTTCCAGGCGGAGCAGTTCGGCGCGGGCGATCTCCATGGAACTCAGCTTCACGCCGCGATCCACTTCCCACAAGAGTGTGTCTTTGAAGAGATCGCGGTGACGCCGGACATTGTCCTCCTGAGCGGCCGCGAATCCCCAGGCGCGCAACGTCTTGAATGCCTGGTCGGCTCCCGTGAAATCCGGCTCCGCCTCCTCCACCACGCAACCCAGGTCTTCGAACACCTTGCGCCGCGAGTTCACCACCGCGCGAACCCGCCGGTCGAAGGGGACTCCACCCAGGTCGCGGAACCACGCCACCCGCGTGCCCTTGAAGCCGCGATCGAGCGGTTCGCGGAATTGCTGGGGCGGCTCGCTCAGAGAAATGGGGCATCGAGAGTCGGGACCGGCAATCGCGCTCAGGAAAAGGGCCACGTCGGAAACGGTGCGCGCCATGGGCCCGTAAACCGGTATCGTGGACCACCCGTGCGACGCGACCCGGCCCGGCGATGGGCGAAAACCCACGACATTGCAGAACGCTGCCGGATTCCGCAGCGAACCTCCCGCGTCGCTGCCGTCGGCGATCGGAAGCATCCCGCAGGCCAGGCTCACGGCCGCGCCGCCGCTGCTCCCGCCGCAGGTTTTGGCCAGGTTATAAGGATTCCTGGTGGCTCCAAAGACGCGGTTGAACGTCTGCGACCCGGCCCCGAATTCCGGCGTATTTGTCTTGCCCAAGGCAATCGCTCCGGCGTTCCGGATCGATTCGACAATCCACTCATCGTGCGCCGGAACGTTATCGCGAAACAGCAGGGACCCGAACGTGGTGCGCATCCCCTTGGTTTCCACCAGATCCTTGTGCGCCACCGGAAGCCCGTGCAGTGGGCCTAACTCCGCCCCTCTCGCCTGCGCCTCATCGGCTTTGCGGGCATTTTCCATCGCCGGACCCGCCGCCAGCGTCACGATCGCATTGACCTTGGGATTGATTTGATCGATCCGCTTCAGATGCGCCGCCATCGCCTCGCGGGCGCTGAGCTTTTTCTCACGAATCAACCGCGCCATCTCGACGGCGGTCAGGGAGCAAATCTCGGGAGCGCCTTCCGCCAGCATGGGAGCGGCGAGCGCCGCGCCCACGATACCCGCAGCCTGCCGCCGCGTAATCTCGGAATCGGACATGCTATATTCTCTCGCGGATCAGCAAACCCGGGCCGGCCGTCTCAGGACCCTAGGCGGAACTCCGGGAGAAGCGCACCCGGAATTCCGAACCCTGGCCCTCCGCGCTTTCCGCGCCGATCTCGGCCCCGTGCATTTCGGCGATCCATTGCGCGATCGACAGCCCCAGTCCGCTGCCGCCAGTCTCGCGATTGCGCGAAGGATCCGCCCGGTAGAAGCGTTCAAATATGCGGGAAAGCTCCTTTTCGGGAATGCCCGTTCCGGTATCGGTAACCGTGATCGCCGCCGGAGGGCCCGCACTCACCGAAATGCGAACCGTACCCCCGCGTGGCGTGTACTTCACCGCGTTGTCGAGCAGGATAAGCAGCAACCGGCGGAGCGCCGGCGGGTTGGCATCCACGAAAACGGCCTCTTCCGGCGCCGACGCCTCCAGCCGCACCTGCTTTGCCCCCGCCAGTAAACGTCCCTGCCGGCACGCCTCTTCGACTAGCGGCGCAAGGTCCGCGGGCTCCAACGGCAAGGACCCTTGTCCCGCGTCGGCGCGCGCAAGCGTGAGAAGATCGGCAATCAACTCCGACGTCCGTTCCGATTCCGCCTGGATTTCCGTCAGCGCTTCACAATACTCCTCCGTGGTGCGCCGGCGGCGCAGGGTCAACTCCGCGGTGGTGCGAATCAGCGCCACCGGAGTTCTCAGCTCGTGAGACGCATCGGCCGTGAACTGCGCCAGCCGGTTTACCGCGGATTCCAAACGGTCGAGCATTTTATTCCACGTTTCGGCCAGGCGTTGAAGCTCGTCACCCGTTCCGGGCGTCGCCAGTCTCTGCGACAAATTGCGAACGCCGATCGATCTCGCCGCCTCGGTCATGGCGTCTACCGGCGCCAGCGCGCGGCGGCTGATCCAATATCCACCAAACGCCGCTGCCAGAAGAGTTAGCGGCAACCCGCCGAACAACACCAAAATAAAACTCCAGAGCAAGCTGTCCACCTCCGCGCGTGAGACGCTCGCCACGACCGAATATTCGCGGCCCCGAACCACGGCGGTGTTGCGTGCCGTCACAACCCCGCTCCGCGGCCGCGCCGGGAATTCCGGAAAAATCAGCGCTCCATCCGCGCTACGGACCTCGATCCTGGCATCTTTTGCCGATGCGGCAAAGGATTCAAGAGACGCGCGGAACTCCGGTATGGGAGCGCCCTCAAGCCCTTCTTCCCGGACTATGCTCATCGCACCGAGGGAGATCCGCTCCGCCTCCGCGCGTAGCGAAGACAACAAGACGTGCCGCAGCGAGACCCAGGAACTCACCGCAAACAGCGCCATGCCGGCCAGCAGCACGGCCGAATACCAGAAGGTGAGACGCAAGCGAATGGAAAAGCTCGCCACGCTATCCCTCCGTCCCGGCCTTCACGCAGTACCCTACGCCACGTACCGTTTGGATAATCTTTGATTCGCCCGCCGATTCGACCTTCGTTCGCAACAGGCGCACGAAAACATCCAGGGTGTTGTTCTGCACCTCGCCATCAAAGCCCCAAATGGCCTGGATCAGGTCGTCCCGCTGCACCACCATTCCCGCCCGGCGCAGCAGCGTTTCGAGCAGCACAAACTCGGTACGGGTAAGGCTGATGGAGCGTCCACCGCGGGTGACGGTGCGCGAAGCGGGGTCAAGCGTAAGATCCTCGAACCGCAAAAGCGATTCGCGCGGGATCGGACCGCGGCGGGACACAGCGCGAATGCGCGCCAGCAGAACGCGAAATGGAAACGGCTTCGTAAGATAGTCGTCCGCGCCTGAATCAAGCCCGGCGATGACGTCTCCCTCGGCGTCGCGGGCGGTCAGCATTAGAATCGGTGTCCGGTTATCCCGTTCGCGCAGCCGGCGCGCGACGGAGATGCCATCGAGCATCGGGAGCATGACATCGAGGACGATCACGTCGAAGGGATGCGTCAGGGCGATGGATAGACCTTCCTGCCCGTTCGACGACAGCACCACCGCATGCCCCTCCTCTTCCAGGCCGCGGCGGAGCAATGCCGCCATCTTCGCCTCGTCCTCCACCACCAGAATCTGCATACGGCTCCGTTTGTAAGATACCGCCGGAACATGAATCTCCGCTGAAGACCGCCAGCGCATCCGCGTGGTTTCATCTAATTTTCAGCTTCGCCTGTTCTCCTATCCTTTGGGATGCGTTCCGGCCTTGTATTCCTTCTCCTTTCCGCCGCCCCGTCTTTTGGCCCTTTGCACGCGCAGGATGCGCGGGTCATAGACCTCAACACCGCGCTCGATCTGGCCCGGAAAAACAGCCCCTCGTTTCAATCGGCTGTCCTGTCCGCACAAATCGCGCACGAAGACCGGAGACAGGCCAAGGATTCATTGCTCCCTTCTCTCAACTATCTCAATCAGTACATCCACACCCAGGGCGACGGCCTCCGCCCCTCGGGAGCGTTCATCTCAAACGACGGCGTGCATGTTTACAACAGCCAGGGGGTGGTGCACGAAGAGCTTTCATTCGCCAAACGCGCCGGATACCTCCAAACGGTGGCCGCCGAATCCGCGGCGTTCGCAAAGCAGGAAATCGCCGCCCGCGGCCTGGTCGCCACCGTTACCAGCAGCTATTATGCCCTCGTGCTGGCGGATCGCAAATCCGCAAACGCCCGTAAAACTCTCACCGAGGCCGAAGAGTTCGCGACTCTTACCAGCAGGCAGGAGCAAGGCGGCGAAGTGGCGCGAGCGGATGTCGTCAAGGCGCAGCTCACGGTGGAGCAGCGCCGCCGGGATCTCCAGGATGCCGAGCTTGCGGGCGAGAAAGCGCGCATCACGCTCGCGATTCTGCTTTTCCCGGATTACACCACACCCTTCCGCATCGTGGATGATCTGGACCGGCCGCCGGACCTCGCCACGCTCCCCGAGGTCCGCGCGCTGGCCGCGCGAAATAACCCCACCATTCGCGCGGCCCAGGCTACTCTGCGCCAGGAGGACTATTCGGTTGCTTCCGCCCGCGCGGAGTACCTACCCACTCTCTCCTTCGATGTGTTTTATGGCATCAACGCCAACCAATTCGCCATCCATGCGCCGGATGGCGCGCGCAATCTGGCGTATTCGGCGCAGGGCTCCCTCATTATTCCGCTCTGGAATTGGGGCGCCACCCAAAGCCGCGTCCGGCAGGCCAAGCTACGGCGCGAGCAGGCACGCCTCGATCTCACCCTCACGCAGCGCGAGCTACTCGCCAACCTGGACGCCGGCTATCGCGAGGCCGAATCCGCCCATCTGCAACTGGCGTCTCTCCAGCACTCACTGGACCTCGCCGTCGAATCCTTGCGCTTGACGCTGCTTCGCTACCAGGCGGGCGAGGCCACCGCGCTGGAAGTCACCGACGCGCAGTCCACGCTCGCTCAAGCGCGCAACGCGCACGACGACGGGCTCAGCCGCTACCGCCTTGCCCTTGCGGCCTTGCAGACTCTTACCGGAATCTAAGACATGACGCATCGCCCTTCGCTTTTGATCGCCGCCGTATGCTCGGCTCTGCTCGCGGGCTGCTCCGCTCCGGAGGAGAAGGACGCTGTTCCGGTGGCGCCCGTTCAGGTGGCCGTTGCGACGAAGCGGCCCATTCCACGCACCATCGCCGGCTCCGGCATTCTTTGGCCGAAGGACCAAGCCGCGATCGCCCCCAAAATCAGCGCTCCGGTAAAGAAGTTCTACGTCAATCGCGGCGATCGCGTTCGAAGCGGGGAATTGCTGGCCGTTCTCGAAAACCGCGACCTGGAAGCAGCGGTCAGTGAAAACCAGAGCCTGGTGGAACAGGCCGATTCGGCTTACCGCAACACCGCCACCGGGTCTCTGCCGCAGGAAGTCGCCAAGGCTCAATCCGATGTTCATGCCGCCCGCGAAGCGCTGGATGCCGCGCGCAAACTCTACGAAAGCCGGCAGGCTCTCCTAAAACAGGGCGCATTGGCGCGCCGCCAGGTGGACGAAGCGAACGTCGCCTTCACGCAGGCTCAGAGCCAGTACGACATTGCGCTGAAACAACTCCAAACCATACAAAACGTCGGACAGCAGGAGCAGATCCGGGCTGCCAAGGCGCAGCAGGAAGCCGCGCGGGCACGCTACAACGCCGCCAAGGCACAGCTTTCCTATTCCGAGATCCGCAGCCCGATCTCCGGTGTGGTTGCCGACCGCCCACTCTATGAAGGTGAAATGGCGTCCGGCGGTGCGGCCCTGATTACGGTGATGGACACTTCAAGTGTTATCGCCAAAGTCAACCTGACGCAGGATCAGGCTTCTTACCTAAAAATCGGTGATCCCGCGGAAATTCTCTCACCAGAAGGATCCTCCGCGGCCAAAGTCACGGTGATCAGTCCCGCGGTGAATGCCAACAGCACTACGGTTGAGATTTGGGCGGAAGCCCCAAATCCGCGCTCGCTTCTCAAGCCCGGCGCGAACGTGCGCGTGATCTTCCAGGCGGGCTCTGTTCCCGATGCCCTGGTGGTTCCCGAAAGCGCGCTTCTCTCTTCGAAGGAGGGCGAACTGACCGTTCTACTGGCCGGCACGGACGGCGTGGCGCACGAACGCCAGGTAGAAACCGGCATTCACGCGAACGGCGAAGTTCAGATCCTCAGCGGCATCAAACCGGGTGAGCAGGTAGTCACCCGAGGCGGTGTTGGGCTGGAGGATGGCGCCAAAATTCGGGTCACGGCGGACGCTCCAAAGGCGGATGGCAAGGAATGAACGGCCCGCACTGGACCACACGCCACGCGAAGTCGATTCTGTTCGTCGTGGTGGCGCTCGCCGTGATCGGCTCATATTTCTCGTTTTCAGTACCGGTGGCCGTCTTCCCTTCCACCGATTTTCCCCGCATTCTTGTCGGCGCCGACAATGGCGTCATGCCCATCGATCAGATGGAAGTTGTGATTACGCGCCCACTGGAAGACGCGCTTCGGTCTGTGCAGGGCTTGAATCTGGTTCAATCGGTCACCAGCCGGGGGTCAGCCGAAATCGACCTCTTCTTTGATTGGCGCGTCGATATGTACCGGACGTTGGAACTGGTCAATGCGGCGCTCGCACGCGTACAGTCCTCTCTCCCGCCTACCGTAAAGCTGAGCGCCAACCGGCTGACGTTTGCCGCGTTTCCCGTCGCCGGCTACAGCCTTACTTCGAATACCGTCCCACAGACACGGCTCTGGGAACTCGCAACCTACGATTTGAAACCACGCCTGAACCGGCTCCGCGGCGTCGCCTCGGTGATCGTGCAAGGCGGGCAGACGCCGGAATTCGAGGTTCGGCCCGAGCCGGCGAAACTGCTTCGCGCCTCAGTGACTATTCCCGATATTCTTGACTCGCTGCGGCGGAGCAATCTCGTCGATTCACCGGGATTGTTCCAACAAAACCATCAACTCGTCATGGCGCTGGTAAGCGGCCAGGCGCGCACCCCGGAGCAGATTTCCAACGTGATCGTGAAGACGACGGCCGCCGGATTGCCCGTCCGGATCGGAGACATTGCCCAGGTGAGCCCGTCGGTGATGCCGGTCTACACGCTGGTCACCGCGAATGGCCGCCCGGCCGTCCTTCTCAACATCAAACGGCAGCCCGACGGCAATACACTCGAAATCGGCCGCGCCGTTCACGCCGAAATTGCGAACTTGCGCGCCTCTCTTCCGCCCGGGGTCGAGATTGCTCCCTTCTACGACCAGTCCGACATCGTCAGCGATTCGATCACCAGCGTGCGGGACGCCATTGTCATCGGCATTATTCTCGCGTCGCTCATCATGGTCGCCTTTCTGCGCGACTGGGGAAGTTCGCTCGTGGCCGGTCTCGTCATCCCGGCGACCATCGCCCTGACCTTCCTCTTTTTGCGCGCGTTCGGCCAGACCTTCAACATCATGACGCTGGGCGGCCTTGCCGCCGCCGTCGGACTGGTGATTGACGACGCCATCGTGGTGGTGGAGAACATTGTGCTCCATCGCGAAGGCGGGCAATCCCGCAGCGACTCCATTCGCAGCGCTATTCAGGAAATCACCCTGCCGATTGTCGGGTCCACGGTGACGCCTATCGTGGTGTTTATTCCCCTCATCGCCGTCAACGGCGTTACCGGAGTATTCTTTCGCGCCCTCGCCGTCACGGTGGCGATGGCGCTTCTTACGTCGCTTGCGCTGGCCCTCACCTGGACTCCAGCCTTGAGCCGTTTTCTGCTCCGCGGCAGCCGCCCCGCGCGAAAGGAACCCGTCATGGGCCGCATTCTCGCGTTCTACGAACGGGCGCTGCGCGCCGTGCCGAAGCACCGCTGGTCCGCGGCCGTGGCGATGGCCGGCGTCGTCTGTCTTTCCATCGTCTGCTACCGTGCGTCGGGCTCCGATCTTTTGCCGTTCATGGACGAGGGCGGTTTTATTCTCGACTATCTTTCGCCCGCCGGAACCTCGCTCGACGAAACCAACCGGATGCTCAATCAAGTGGAAGCGATTCTGCGGCGCATTCCGGAAGTGGAATCCACCTCCCGGCGTACCGGACTGGAGCTGGGGCTGGCCGCGGTAACCGAGGCGAACCGCGGGGATTTCACGGTCCGTCTGAAACGCCGGCGCAGCCGGGGCGTCGACGAGATAATGGCCGACGTCCGGCATCGCGTGAATGAGGCTGTTCCGGCCCTCGATATCGAATTCGTTCAACTGCTTCAGGACATGATCGGGGACCTCACCAGCGCCCCGGAGCCCATCGTGATTAAACTCTTCGCACAGGATGCGGGCCTCCTTCGCGAGTGGGCCCCGAAGGTAGGCGACTCCATTCGGAAGGTTCATGGTGTCGTGGACGTTTTGGATGGAATCGAAAATACCATTAGCGGCCCCGCGGTCACATTTCAGGTCGACCCCGAAGCCGCCGCGCGGGCCGGCCTTACCGCCGAGGAGATTGAGCTGGACGCGTCCGCGATGCTCCAGGGCGAGCCGGCTCCGACGCCGGTCGTGCTTGGCGATCGCGCCTATACCATTCGCGTACGCTTCCCGGAGGCGGCGCGCGCGAGTTTCGACGATATTCGCAACACGATTCTGACCAGCTCCAGCGGGCGCACCATCACACTCGGCTCGGTGGCCACGCAGGTGAACGATCCCGGCCAGAATGAAGTCATTCGAGAGAATTTGCAGCGCGTGGCCCGGGTCACCGGGCGGCTGGAGGGAGTGAGCCTGGGCACGGGGATCGCCAACGTGAAGCAAGCGCTGGCCAAGCTCGGCATCCCCCCGGCGATTCGCGTTGAGTTTGGCGGCGGCTACCAGGAACAGCAGCGAGCTTTCGGCGATTTGATTCTTGTCCTGATTCTCGCCGTGCTGCTTGTCTTCACTGTTCTGCTGTTTGAATTCGGCAGCTTCTCGGCGCCGGTTTCGATTCTCACTTCGGCTTTGCTCTCCACGTCCGGCGTATTTTTCGCGTTATTTCTCACTGGCGCCACCTTCAACATCTCCTCGTTCATGGGGCTGGTGATGGTGGTGGGCATTGTCGCCAAGAACGGCATTCTGTTAATCGACGCGGACGGGAAATTCCGGCGCGAAGGCGCTGCGCCGATGGAAGCGATGATCCGCGCCGGTGAGCGCCGGTTGCGCCCTATCCTCATGACCGCCCTGGCCACAGTGGCTGGTATGCTTCCGCTGGCGCTCGGCTTCGGAGCAGGTGCGCAAATGCTGCAACCTCTGGCCATCGCGGTGATCGGCGGAGTGCTGGCGTCACTGCCGCTCTCGCTGATCATTACTCCCACGGTTCACGCCAGCCTGCACCGCGCCTGATTCGTTACGGCGAGCGAACACTCCCCACCAAAGGGCTTTCCCCATCGGCAGAGCTCTGTTTTCCTGCCGAACCATTTGGAATCCCTGCCGCTCCAGTATGCGTTGAAACTCACCAGGGTCGATTAGCGCGAAGTCCTTCTTGAGCGTCTGCATCGAGGCGTAATTGGTGGACGCGACGCCCGGTTCAGCTTCGCTGGGCCGCTGCAGCACGACCGACAAGCGGCCGCCGGGCGCGACGAGTGAAAGGGCATTGGTCAGCGAAACACCCAGCCCGGCGTGTTCGAAGATCAACGCCGCGTGGACCAACGCCACAGGGGCCAGACGAAAGTCCGGATTCGCGAGGTCGCGGCAGTGGAGTTCGAGGCCGGGAAGTGTATCGAATCGCTGCCGAACCTCATCCAGATACCGCTGGTTGATATCCACGCCCACGATCTTCTTTGTGATCGCCTGGTCGATCTCTTCGAGACCGTTCCCCCCGGCTACGCCCAGAATGGCAACGCTCTCTGGTGGAGGGTGTTCCAGAGCACACCGGAAGAGTTCCGCCAGGGTGGTCAACTGCCGCACGCCGGCCGGCCCCATATGCCCTTCATAGTCTTCGAGGGGTATGGCGAGCCAGGGATTGGAGGGAACGAACGGATCTGACATTCAGACACGGCGGGGACAGCAACTGGCCGTCCCCGCCTCGCTAAACTAAACCCACCAGGCCGCGCCCGGCTTGTCTCGAATCACGATCGAGTTCAAGAAATTGGCCGCTTTCGTGAGCCCTTCGTCGGGAGACATCAGCGAATCTTCGTGCTCGATCGACAGCACGTAGTCGTAGTTGTACATCCGCAGCGTGGAGATGAATTCTTTCCACCAGCCATAGGCGTGTCCATAGCCTACCGTGCGGAAGATCCACGACCGGTTACGCTCGTCGGTGTATTTCTTCGTATCGAGCACGCCCGTCTTCGGCAGGTTCGTATCGTAGATTTGCGTATCCTTCGCATGCACGTGGAAAATCGAATCGCCCAGCACGCGAATCGCTTTGATCGGGTCAATGCCCTGCCAGAACATGTGGCTCGGATCGTAATTCACGCCGACGTTCTTGCCGGCGATCGCGCGCAGCCGCAGCATGGTCTCCGGACTATAGGCGACAAATCCGGGATGCATCTCAATCGCGATCTTCACGCCGTGATCCGCGGCGAACTTGCCGTGCTTGGTCCAGTAGGGAGTGACCTTCTTTTCCCACTGCCAGTCGAGCACATCCAGGTAATCCGGCGGCCACGGGCACGTTACCCAGTTCGGATACTTGGCGTTGTCGCTATCGCCGGGGCAGCCCGAAAAATCGATCACCACCGGCACGCCCAGCTTCTCCGCCAGACGAATCGTCTTGCGGCTGTTCTCCGCGTGCAGCTTGCCGATGGCCGGGTTCGGATGCAGCGGGTTGCCATGACAGCTAAGCGCGCTGATGTGGAATCCCTCTCCATCCAGCTTGGATTTGAACTCCTTCAGGTCCCGCGCGCTCTCCAGCAGAGAAAGCTTGATGTGCGGGTCGCCGGGGAAGTTGCTGGTGCCAAGCTCGACGGTGTCGATATTGAGCGACCTCAGCTTCTCCAGCACCTTATCGAGAGGAAGCTGCGCGAGCAGCGCGGTGAAAACGCCAACTTTCATGATGAGTGTATTAGCTCCTTGAGTCGTTATTCAGAGGGTTGTGGTTTTTCGTCTTCCATGGCCGGAACCGGCTTCGGCAGTGCTTTACGCGGCAGCAGGTCCGGGCGCGTGGCCGCGTCATAAACCACGGAAGCGATGACAGCCGAGGCCTGCATCAAATCGGCTGGTTGAATATGATCCAGCGTGTCCATGCTGGAGTGGTGCGTGATGGTGCCATAGTCCATCGGGTCTTGCACAAATTGAAATCCCGGCAGGCCCACCGCGTTGAACGAAAGATGATCGGTGCCTCCCGTATTGCGAATCGTGATCGTGGTCACGCCCAAGTCTTTGAAGGGAGCGAGCCATTTCTCAAAAATGGGACGCATCGCGTCGTTTCCCTGCAAGTAAACGCCGCGGATCTTTCCCGTTCCGTTGTCGAGATTGAAATAACCGGACAGCTTCGCGTGCGCTGCGGTGAGATGCATGGTCTTCGGATCGCCGAAATGTTCCTTCACGTACGCCTTCGATCCGAACAGCCCCTGCTCTTCCCCGCCCCATAAAGCCAGCCGGACCGTCCGATCCATTTTCAGATCGAGCGTCTTGAGCAAGCGCATCACCTCCATCATCACAGCACTGCCCGCACCGTTGTCCGTCGCCCCGGTAGCGGTATGCCAGGAGTCGAAGTGCGCGCCCAGCATCACGACTTCGTCCGGTTTCGTGGTCCCGGGAATCTCGGCGATCACGTTGTAGGAATCCACATCCCGATCGGAAGTTTTGGCCTTCAGATTCACCCGCGCTCGCACCGGGACTTTCTTTTCAAGCAGCCGCACCATACGGTCGTATTGTTCGCGGGTAACCACGAAGGATGGCGGCGCAAGGGGATCTTTGGCGTGAAACGATCCGCCGGCCTCGGCAAACAGCAATCCACCGTGCGCCCGGGCGTCGGCCGTCAGAATCGCCGCCACGCCTTCCGTCTCGAAAAACTTGCTCCGCCTGGCCCGGTACTCATCGCGCCGTTCGTATATCCGGTCCACCGCCCAGTCCGGCAAGCTACGGAGATACCGGCGCGCTTCCTCGGGATCGTCCGGAACCTCCAGTTTCCTGGGATCGACGTCCATCTTTAAAAACGGCTCCGGCGCCTTGGCAATCTCCGCGAGTTCGGCATCGGTATCCCGGCGGAACGGCGGGTCGGTCCATGGCTTCAGCTCGATCGGCGTACTGATGAGAACGATCTTGCCCTTCAGCTTGCCCTTCCACTTCTCCGCGTACTTGGCGAGGTCCTCGTCCGCCTTCTTGAAGTTGTACGTGCGTCCGCGCTCGAGCGGCGCGAAGATCGCCTCGCCGGTCACGGGTCCGGCGGTGTTCGCGGTCCAGGCGAGCGGCGCGGCCGTCAGCGCGGAATACCGAGGCTCCAACATTTCCACCGAAGCCTGTTCCAGCGACCAACTGCGTCCGAACGGTCCCCATTTCTCCAGTTTCACGTTCTCCAGCCCGTACTCCTTCAGCCGGCCCATCGCCCAGTTGGCGGCCTCCAGAAATTCCGGCGATGCAGTAAGGCGCGGACCGTAGCGGTCGCTCAGCCACGCCATCGTATCCATGACCTTCGATTGATCGAACTCTTCCGAGCGGATGCGGTTCACCACCGTCAAATCGACGCGCTCCTGCGGCGCCGCGGGAATCGCGACCAGGCCTACCGCCGCAATGAGAACGAGCGTACTGCGCATTCGGCCATTATAGATCGGCGCCGCCGCCGGGACGGTAACGCACGCCCGGATCAGCGCTCGACAGCCGCCTCGCCGATTTGCATCACCACCGAGCGCGCATCGCCGTCGATTCCGCCCGAAACCTGAGTCAGCAGAATCCGGACAAGGTCATTCTTTGGATCGATCCAGCCCTCCGTGCCGAATGCGCCTTCATGTCCAAACGTACCCATCGAATGCAGCAGCAGCGTGCCCTTCGGCTGGTTGACGATCTCGAATGTCAATCCGTACCCCGTTCCGCCGAGCCATCCCGACGGGGAGACATCGGGCGTGAAGACTTGCGTCATCGTGTCAATTCCTTGCCGCGAAAGATAGCGGCGCCCATTCCATTTCCCGCCGTTTAGCAGCATCTGATAAAACCGGAACAAATCGCCGGCGGTCGAATAAAGGCCAAACTCCGGCGCTGGGTAATTGGCTCCTTCGCGATATTTGGCCGGGTCGCCCGCGAGAATCTCGCTTCCCGCTCTCACCAGGTTCCCGCTCTCGCGCCGGTATACCATCGCAATCCGGTCCTTCCGGTCGGCCTTGTCGCCGCGCGCGAAGAAAAAAGTGTCCTTCATCCCGAGGGGATCGAGAATATGCGCGCGGATGAAATGCTCGTAATCCTCGCCCGACACCACTTCGATAATCCGCCCCAGCGCCGCAATCCCCATGTTGCTGTAGGACCACTTGGTGCCGGGTTCAAACCGCAGAGGCTCGTGCGCGTACTCGCGCACCGCATCCGCAAGCGAGGCGCGCATGGTCCGCGGATTGTCCTTCAGATCTCCTCCGGGATCGCCGCCGAAGCCCGCGGTGTGCGACATCAGTTCCCACACCGCGGGCGGGGTCCGCGGCGCGCGCGAGATGGTGTTTCCGTCCGGAGACTGCTCCACCAGGAGCTGCCCCTTGAACTCCGGCAAATAAAACTCCACCGGACGCCGCAGTTCGAGCTTCCCTTCCTCCACCAGCATCATCGCCGCCACGCCGGTGAAATTCTTCGTCATCGACATAATCTGGAAGATGGAGTCCGCTGTCATCGGCTTCCGGTGCTCCACATCCCGCCACCCCACCGCTTCGACCAGCCCTATGTGTCCATGCCGCGCCACCAGCGCCACCGCTCCCGGAATCTTATGGTGATCCACGAGATCCTGAAGCCGCGGCCGAATCTGCTTCAGGCGATCCGGATCGAGGCCCGTATGGACGGGAGACTGGCAGACTGCCGGAAGAGCGAGAAGGAAACCAACCAGAAATCGGCGCATCGCCAGAAAGTTTATCGCAATGCGGCACGGCGCCCGCTACGTGCTAACTTGGCTGCATGTCACGTCCAACGCCGGTCGGATCCGCCCTGTCCGTGCACGCTCTCGCGCTTCTGCGCATCGTCGCCGGATTTCTTTTTTTCAGCCACGGGGTTCAGAAGCTACTGGGATTGTTCGGCGGCCTGGGAGGCCATGGTGCGGCGGCGCCCACCGGCTCGATGTTCTGGATCGCCGGGCTCATCGAGACCGTGGGAAGCGTCCTCATCATTACGGGAGCATTCACCCGCCCGGTCGCGTTCATCCTGTGCGGGGAAATGGCGGCCGCTTATTTCCTCGTGCACGCGAAGAACGGTTGGTGGCCCATTCAAAACGGCGGAGAACTCGCGGTCCTGTACTGCTTTTTCTTTCTTTACCTCACGTTCTCAGGCGCCGGATCGCCCTCCATCGATTCGTTCCGGCAGCGCCGCTGAACCGCCTCCCATCCACGCGAGCGTCCCCTCGAACGAAAGCAGCCCGGCGGTGCTGCCCGCCTTACCCACGCTGAGCGCGCCCACGGCGTTGGCAAAACGCGCCGCTTCGGGGAGAGTGTAGCCTCGCGCCAGCGCGGCGATAAATCCTCCAGCGAAACAGTCGCCCGCTCCGGTGGTGTCCACGGCCTTTACCGGAAAGCCGGCCGCCGTCCACTCCCCGCCCTCCGCGTGAACCGAGCAGCCGCGTGCCCCCAGCTTCAGCACAATGCAGCCCGCCCCACCTGCCCGCAGGGCTCGCGCTGCCGCGTTTGGATCGTCCAACCCGGTGAGTAGCCGCGCCTCCTCGGCGTTGACGAACACAACATCGGCCGCCGGGAGGCACGGGCCGAACACTTTCATCCACTCTCCGCGCGAATCCCACCCGGCATCGATGGATGTGCACAGCCCGGCCGCCCGCGCCTGCCGCAAAATCTCCGGCGCGTTCGAGCGTAGCCCGGGTACTCCGAATGGATTCGCCAGATGAAAGAATCCGCACCCTTCCGCCAGCGCGGCCGTGATCGCGGGAGCCTGCTGGAACGCCTTTGTGCTTGCTCCAGGGCAATGGAGAAAGCAGCGCGCGCCGTCTTCCCTTACCAGGGCGACGGTCGCCGCGGTCGGCAAGTCCACTCGCTCCACCGCTCTCGTATCCACGCCCGCGCCTTGAAGAATCGCCAGCACCCGGTCTCCCGCAGGGTCCTCACCCACGTATCCGAGCGCGCGCGCCGGCACTCCCAGTTTGGCGATGGCGTGCGAGGTGTTTGCGCCGTTTCCGCCCAGGTGGTGCTCAATCGCGTCCACCCAGTAGCTGGTATTCCACGGCGGCGAATCCGGAACGGGCAGTACCACGGTGTCCAGCACCAGGTTCCCCGCCACCAGGACACCTTTTCGCGTGCTCATCGGCTGGGGGTGTTCATCGGATCGACGGACTCACTTGGCGTTGCCGATGCGACGGCGGCCAGAAATTCGTGAGGCACCGGCCAGCGGCCCACCACGCGCTTCCCTTCGTCGCGGATCGATCCGTTCAGTAAAATACCCGCGAGATCGGCCGGCCCCGGTTGAAGATGCTGCCTCAGCATCAAGTCGCGCAGGGAGGCTTGCGCGCTCACCATTTCCATCGCGATCTGGGAGGCCGACGCGGGACTGTCACAGCGGATCGACGCCGAAAGCCGCAGATCCTTCTGAACCGCGCTGACCGTGAATTCAATCTGCTGCGCTCCGCGTAGTGCTTCGACGAACGGGCGGGCCCGCTCCGGCACGGCGTCGGTCCCCTGGAGCGCAGTTGATGGAATGATCAGCCAGGCCGGTTCCCGGGGAAACATCGCCAGCGCCGCCTGGGCGCCTTTTCGGATCTGGTAGGCAGCCAAAGGGTCCGGGCTCACCGCCAGCGCCATTAGATCCCGGCGCAGCGGATAAAACGAAATCCTCCGGTCAGGGACGCTGCCCTCGAGCTGGCAGAAGCTTTTGCCGCAACTCCCGCCCTGCCGGTTGACATACGAGATCAACGCCTGCCAGTTGAACCGGCCGCGCAGCACCAGAAATCGCTCGCGCCCGCGAAAGGACGCAGCCAGCGCGTCGAGATCGGTGGTGTAGTCGAACTGCGTGCGCGAAACGAATTGCTGATAGTCGGGGTCGCGCGCGGCGGGCGATCCGGAAAACAAATCCAGAAACCCGCCCGCCCGCAACGACGCTACATCGATATAAAGGAGCGTTGCATTCTCTTCCGGTAAAAAGCCGGCCAGTTCTCCCGCCGATGTCCCGGAGTTGAACTGCAGCCAGTACGTCACCCCCAAAATGACAACGCACACCAGAACGAGCCCGGTGGCGAGATGCCAGGGATGGAAGCGGAAGCGATGCAACGTTAGTTAATGATTACACTGCCGCGAGCTCGCTTGCCCGAGCCGTGCTCCACAGCGCCACGTAGGGCTTCAACTCTTCCATCATGGTATGAAAACGCGCCAGGTCGAGCGATTGCGCGCCGTCGCTGACTGCCTTTTCGGGCGCCGGGTGCACTTCGACAATCAGACCATCGGCGCCAATCGCCACGCCCGCGCGTGACAGCGCCGGAACCAAGCTACGCTTCCCGGTCGCGTGGCTGGGGTCAAGGATCACCGGGAGATGCGTCAGCTCGTTCAGCACCGCCACCGCCGTGATGTCGCAAGTGTTGCGGGTCGCGGTTTCAAACGTGCGAATACCGCGCTCGCAGAGAATAACGTCCGGATTGCCGTGCGCCACGACATACTCGGCGGACATCAGCAGTTCTTTAATGGTCGAGCTCATGCCGCGCTTCAACAGCACCGGCCGGCCGCAGCGCCCCAACGTCTTCAAGAGCGCAAAGTTCTGCATGTTGCGTGCACCGATTTGCAGAATATCGGCGTATCCGGCCACCAGATCCACGTCGCGGTCGCTCATCACTTCCGTGACAATTCCCAACCCGGTCGCGGCCTTGGCCTTGGCCATCAGCTTCAGCCCCTCTTCTTCGAGGCCCTGAAAATCGTAAGGCGAAGTGCGCGGCTTGAACGCTCCGCCGCGCAGGAACTTGGCGCCCGAGCGCGCCACGCCCTCGGCGGCCTGCATAATCTGCTTTTCGCTCTCCACCGAGCACGGACCCGCCATGACGATAAACTCGTCGCCGCCGATCTCGACCCCGTTCGCCCGGATCTGCGACTTGTGCGGTCTGAATTCCTTGCTCACAAATTTGTACGGCGCGGAAATGCGCATCGCTTTCTCCACTTGAGGCATCGCTTCCACCGATTCGAGACACGCCGTCACATCGCCCATACCCACTACGCCGATGACGACCCGCTCCTCTCCCTCAATGGAGTGAACCTTATAGCCAAACTCGCGAATTCTCTCGCATACCTGGTCAATTTCCTGCCGCGTCGACTGTAGCTTCATCGAGATGATCATTTTTTTCTTCCTGAAAAGGCTGACTGAACAACAAAAAACCCACTCTTTCGAGTGGGTCGCTTACTTCCAAATCTAAAATCGCGCCAACGCCACCCGTCTCGATTCAGGTGCTAAACCAGAACCAAAATCGAAAGGAATTGCAATAGGCGGAACGCATGAAGTTTTAGTATAGATATCTCGAAAAGCCGATGCAAGTCCCTACCTCGTGGTGGTGTGCATCCCCGCTGCGGATCCTCGGCCGCGGTCCGGCCGCGTCCGAGGCCCGCCTCCGCTGGCGGAAAATGGCGCCGCTACCCCGCACACACTACTATATTTAGTAGGGCTTGCAAAATGATGTCTAAATTTAGGGGTTCATCTGCTTTACTTTCGAACCCGTTCCGACTACGATGATGTCATCCCCCGAGAATAAGAATTAGGGAGGACGATGTTCCATTGCTGAAACTCAAACGAGTCGAAATCCACGGCTTCAAATCCTTCTTCGACAAGACCGAACTGCGGTTCAACGGCTCCGGCATTGCCGCTGTCGTAGGGCCGAACGGCTGCGGTAAGTCCAATCTTAGCGACGCGATGAGTTGGGTCCTGGGCGAGCAGTCCGCCAAGAACCTCCGCGGCGTGCGGATGGAGGACGTGATTTTCGCCGGCACCGGCCAAAAGAAGCCCCTCGGCATGGCGTCTGTCACGATGACGCTGATGGATCCCACGGTCCTCCCCGACAGCAATGCGATTTCCGACGTTCCCCCGCTCTTTAAGGACGGCGCCGCTTCGGACGAACACCAAAACGGCAGCCAGAACGGCCATCAAAATGGTCACCGGAATGGGCATCAGAACGGCGTGGCCGCCGCGAACGGCATCCCTGTCACCGCCGCTACCCCCTCCAAGGAGCGGGAAATCACCATCACCCGCCGGCTTTACCGCTCGGGGGAGAGTGAATATCTGATCAACGGCCGCCCCGCGCGCCTGCGCGACATTCAGGATCTCTTCCTGGGCACCGGACTGGGGCCGGAAAGCTACGCCATCATCGAACAGGGGCGCATCGGGCAGATTCTGAGCAACCGCCCGCAGGACCGGCGCGCGGTGATCGAGGAAGCCGCGGGCATCACTAAATTCAAGACGCGCCGCCGGCTGGCGGAGGCGAAACTGGAAGGCGCCAAGCAGAACCTGAGCCGCGTCTTCGACATTCTCGAAGAAGTCAGCCGGCAGGTCAATTCGTTGAAGCGCCAGGCCGCCAAGGCGAAGCGCTACGAAGAATTGAAGGTGGAGATGGTGGCTCACCTCCGCCGTGCCCTCACCGGGAAGTTCCGCATGATTGAGCGCGAAGCGGCCAAAACCGCGCTCGACCTTAGCCAGGCGCAGACGGTTTTCCAATCGTTGAACGATAGGGTGGGCTCCAGCGAAAAGGAATACGCAGCCGCCCAGGAGCAGTGCTATCGCACGGAAGCGCTCCTCACCGAAGCGCGGGCCAAGCTCCACGAATGCCGCCTGGAGGAGGAGCGGACACGCGGGAAGCTCGATTACCAGTCGAAGCAGATTGCGTCGATGGAAACCCGCCTCGCACAGGGCGAGACCGAATCGGCGACCCTGGAACAGCGCGAGCTCCAGTTCAGGCAGGAACTTGAAAGTGCGCTGCAAAGCGTTGCGGAATTGGAACAACAGGTTCAGTCCGGGCGCGAGCGGCTGGCCGCGAAAGGCGCCGGCCGGGAAGAACTGCAGCGCTCGCTTCAGGAACGCAACCGGACACTCGAAGCCGGCCGTCAGCAGATCCTCCGTCTGCTCGGCGAGGCTTCCTCACTCCGGAATCAGGTCGCCAAGTTGGATGAGTATTTCGCGGCCATCGAACGCGACACCACCCGGGCGCGCCAGGAGGAAGCTTCCGCTGTTTCCGAAATGCAGCGTCTGGAACAGCGGAAGGCGGAGCTTTCCGAAAGCACTTCCGCCCGCCAGTTGCAGCTCGCCTCCGTGATGGAGGAACGGCGCTCCCTCGAAGAAAATCTCAGTGTACAGCGCTCCCAGGCCGCCGCCACTCGGAAAAAGCTGGAGGAGCTGCGCACCGCGGCCTCCGGCCTTCAGGCGCGCCATCATTCGTTATCCGAAGTCCTTTCCCACCGTGCTTATACGGCGGAAGGTGTGAAGCGTCTCTTTACCGCCATTGAAAAGGGCGGCGCGGATTTCCGCCCGTCCGGCGTTCTGGCGGATTTTGTGGAAGTGGAGCCCTCCGTTGAAAAAGCAGCCGAAGAATTTCTTCATGAAGAACTCGAATATGTTGTTGTAAACAACTGGCAGGAGGCAGGCCAAGGCATTCAGCTCCTGCGGGAAGACGTGGATGGCCGCGCTACCTTCCTGGTCCATCCCGAAGCGGGCAGCGCGAACCATGGCGCGGGCCGTGTCGAAGAGATTCGGTCTCGCGCCGGCGTCACCGGGCTCCTCCGCGACCATGTCCGCCTTACCAACGGGCTCTCCGACTCCCCGGCCGGACTTCTCCCCCGCCTGGGCAACTGCTTTCTCGCGGCCGACCGCGACGCCGCCCAAAGTCTTGCCACCGAGTTCCCCGACTATTACTTCCTGCTTCCCGATGGCGTTAGCTATCACGGACACGCCGTGAGCGGCGGAAAGAAGACCGGCAGCGGACCGCTCCAACTCAAGCGCGAGCTTCGCGAATTGACCCGCCTGATGCGCGAAAAGCAGGCGGAAGTAGCAGCCGAAACCGAGTCCCTGAATGAACTCGATGCCGGCATCGCGGCTCTCGCCGAGCGTTTGGAAGCCGCGCGGGCCACCCAGCAATCCCAGGAAAAGGAAGTCCTTGCCCTCGATCACGAGGCGCGCAAGTTAGCGGAGGAATTTTCGCGCACCCAGTCTCGCCTTTCGGTGTCGCGCCTCGAACTGGACCGCCTGAACAAGGACCGGGAGCGCTCGCTCGAACAGCGAGACCGGAGCCAGGTGCTGGTGGAAGAGAAAGAACAGTCCCGCGCCGCGCAGGAGCAGGCGCTGGAACAGGCGCGCGCCGAATTGGAAGTTCTTCAGGCGGACGCCACACGGCTGTCCGAGGAACACTCGGCTCTTCGCGCGGAGGTCGCCGGTCTCGATGAACGCCGGCGCGCCGCACAAAGCGAACGGGCCCGGAAGGAAGATCAGCTTCGTGAAATTTCGCGCCGCCGCGAGGGTCTTGCCTCTGAGATGGCGCGTCTCGGCGTGGAGCGCACCCGTCTGCTCTCCGACAACGTCGATTTGGGTGGCCGCGCCGGAGAGCTGAAAACCTCCATTGAAAAGCTGACGGTCGAGGTCGAACAGCTCGCCAGCTCGGAAACCGCTTTTCGCGAATCGGTTTCCGCCTTGGATGAGTCCCTGAAGCAACTGCGCGCGGAAGCGCAGGCTGCCCAGGAGAATCGATCCCAAACCGAGCTTGCCCTGGTGAGGCTCCAGGCCGAGTTAAAGTTCCTCGACGAAACCAGCCGCAAGGAGCTGGGTGTCGCCGCCGAAGAACTGGCATCCGGCGAAGAGATTGTTCCGGATGAAGTGGGACTTGAGGAATCGGAAGCCAAGTACCAGGAGGTGCGAGCGCGCATCGAAGCGCTTGGCGCGGTGAACCCCGACGCGTTGCAGGAGTTCCAGGAAGCGCAGCAGCGCTACGATTTTCTGAACGCCCAGCGCCAGGACCTGCTGGATTCGATCCGCGACACCGAGAAGGCCATTCAGGAAATTGACGTCGAGACGCGCAAGCGGTTCGCCGAAGCGTTTGAAGCCATCAACATCAACTTCCGGGAGATGTTCACCACGCTGTTCTCGGGCGGCGCGGCCGAGATGCGGCTCACCGATGAGCTGAACGTCAACGAGTCCGGAATCGATATCGTTGCGTCGCCCCCGGGCAAGAAGCTTCAGAACGTGCTGCTGCTTTCCGGCGGCGAGAAGTCGTTAACGGCGATGGCGCTGCTGATGGCGATTTTCCGCTACCAGCCCAGCCCGTTCTGTATCCTGGACGAAGTGGATGCGCCGCTCGACGATCCGAACATCGTGCGCCTCACGCGCCTGCTGCAGGACATGTCGAGCCAGACGCAATTCGTCGTCATCACTCACTCCAAGCGCACGATGGAAGTAGCCCAGGCGCTGTATGGCGTAACGATGCAAGAGCCCGGAGTTTCGAAGCTGGTATCGGTGAAATTCCAACCGGCGGGCGAAAACGGAACGCACGCGACATCGCGCCGCGAACTCGTGGGCGCTCGCGCATAACGGTAGTACAACCCGGTTGCTGCCCTCATTCGAATAGCTCCGGGCGAAAGCGTTTCCTGGCTTTTCTCCCTGAGTACAATGGACGAATGTCAGTAAGCGCAGCGCGGGGCCGGCGCTTCGCGATGCCCGGAGCGATTCTGCTT
This sequence comes from Bryobacteraceae bacterium, assembly GCA_035546955.1. Lineage (GTDB taxonomy): Bacteria > Acidobacteriota > Terriglobia > Bryobacterales > Bryobacteraceae > BOG-234. The sequence goes on along the minus strand of DASZVV010000251.1, from coordinate 50,494 downwards.
TACGTGATCCTTTACGCGTTCACCGTGGAGGAGAAGACCGGCGACACCACCGTTTATGCGGACGACATTCTGCGCTATTTCCAGGGGACCGCCGGAAACCGGACGCTGTGGGAATTCGGACACCTGCTTTGGCGCCCCCTCGGTTTCTTTCTGTGGCGCGCCGGGCACAGCGCCCTGTCGCCGTGGTTCCACGGCAGCGCGGTTCTCGAAATCACCGCCGTTCTTTTCGTCCTTTGTTTTCTCTCCGGCATGGCGCTTGTACCGCTCTGCTATACGCTTTGCCGCCGGCTTGGCATTCAAAACCAACACGCCTGGGCGATAACCGCCGGACTGCTGCTATCCGCCACCGTTTTGAATTACACGCACTCCGGGTCGGCCTACAACCCCGGACTGGCCCTCAACCTCGGCGGCCAGATTCTCCTCCTGGATGCCGCCGCGCGCCGGAAGCATTCGACCGCCCGCGCGATTGCGAGCGGCGTCCTGCTGGCGCTCTCCGTCGCCATCTGGTTTCCCTATGTCCTTAGCTTGCCCGCGGCGTTCCTGATCGGCTGGTTTGGTGGAGCGGCCGGGCGAGGGCGCATCCGCCCCCTCTGCATCTCTCTCGTCTCCACCAGCGCAGCCGGTTTCATTCTCTTCGCAATAGGCGGCTGGCTGGCTGGAATCACTTCGCTTGCGCTACTTGCGGAGTGGATTTCCGGCAGCGCGCATGGGGTTCATCAGGGCCGGCAATTCATCCGCCTTCCCACGGGCATCACCCGCACTTTTTTTTATTTTGGCGATGACGGACTCCTGGTCAAACGCTTCGTCTTCGGCGATCCCTATGCGCCGGTGCGCTGGTACGATCTGCTCACCGCGGGTTTGTGGAAAGTGGTGCTTACGTTCGCTTCGCTGACGGCCTTGTGCTGGTCGCTCGTCCGCCGCCGCGAAGGGTGGAGCGGACTCGCCGTCATGATCACCGGCTTTGCCCCTACCCTACTGTTCGCCGTCTTTCTGTTCGAAACAAGCGAGCCAGCCCGCTATGAGACGCTTTATCCGGCGCTGATTGCCGCCCTCTGCGCCTCACTCACGCTTCCGACGCCGGCCCCGAATGTCCGGCGATGGATGGCCGTTTTTCTGGCGGCGATGATTGCCGTAAATCTATATGCCTTCGGCTGGGAACTGCGTGGAGCGGCCGCACAAGCCTCCGCGCGTGTGAAGCTCATCCAACCCAGGATCGAAAATCGCGGCGTCGCGTTCCTGGTTTCGTTCCGCGACCCGCTCTCCACATACTTCCAGCGGGATCCGTTTGTTGCCGAATACCGGCAGCATTCGCTCCCCTTCTTTCACGTGATTGAACCCGGCTCCGATCATGTCCCCACCTGGCGCCGGGATGCGGCCTGCGGCGTTTTGCAAACCTGGAAAAAGGGTGGGGACGCGTGGCTCTCCGTGCGCCTTCTGGCATCAAAACCCAAACCGGAGTGGAATTGGGCGGAGCATGACGACGACCGCGTGCATTGGACCGATCTCCCGGCCTTTTTCCGGCAGTTCGAGACCGATGCCGCAACCGGTGAAGAAGACGGCTTCGTCCGCTTGGCGCCCACCGCCCGGAATCGGGACCTACTTGAAGATTTCTGCAGGCGCACCCGCTAATGGCTATTGCGATTGGAGAAAGGCAATCGCCGCCGGGCGCATGGCGTCGGCGCGGGCCGCGCAGACGCGGATGCGCTCCAGCACATTGGCGAGATTCCGGCGGCCGCCGCTCAACTTTGCGATCCTGTTCCGGAAGAACGTCTCCACGTCATCCGCGCTTTCCGTATCGCAGAAATCCATCGCGGCGCGGGGCAGCGTTGCGCCGAAGGGAATACCGCGGGCTCCAGGCAGGGTGGAATTCAGCCGTTCGAAGTTCTCTTTGACGAATTGCCAAACCACCTGGCGTCCGCCGTCCCGGGTGTCAAATAGAACCGTCTGCAACTCCCGAGGCTCGATACCGGGCTCAAATAACAGCCCCAGGGCGGAGCGAATCACGAACGAATCCCGAAACCAGGGAATCGCTGCGATCATGACCTTCCGGTCGCGCTGTAGTTTCGATTTCCGGATGGCCTCCACCAGGCGCTCGTAAAAAGGGCGCCCTCCCTCCCACGCCGCCGCCTGCAGCACCGGCGTGACGCTGTCCGGATCCAGGCCTCCGCCGCGATTCTTCAGCCATTCATCGGCCAGCCGGCTCGCTTGCGAGCGCAGTTTCCGGTCCTCTCCCCGCGTCGCCATCCACAGCGCGATTTGATCCCGCAGGAGCAGGGTGGATGGAGAATCCCGCGCATCCGGCTTCCAGCCGAGCGACCGGGCGCGTGCATCGAAATGCGCCCGCATGAAACCGAGGAATTGTGCGTGGAATGCCGGCGGGAGCATGTCGTAGATCGATGACAGCAGCGCGGCGCTCTGCCTGACATTCTCCGCTTCCCCCGTCTTCGAGAGGCGCGCTGCAATCGCCAGGGTCTTCTCTCCGGCGCCCAGTCCGGCGAAGAACAGGACCTGCAAATTGCGAATCGCCGCCGTCCGCTCCTCGGGGCTGAGCTCGGCGAACGCTTTCTCGAAAAGGCGGTCCTGCCATCCGTTCGAGTACATCACCGAGTAGTATCCAGCCGCGTCCTCGTCCGCAAAAAACCAGTCCGGACAGCTTTTCGCGCCGTCCAAAGCGAACTCCTGTTCCGCCTTCGAGAGCAGCACGCACTGGCTGCGCGTTCCACCGGGACCTCCCCACTTGACGCACACCGGCACGCGCCAGGTTTCCTCCGCGCTCCCCTGGGAGCCCAACGGGAGGAAGCGCTGCTGCGCCAGATGCAGAACGGGATTGCCCCTCCCGCATCGAACATCGGCCCGAATCAATGGAAACCCACCCTGGTTCAGAAATGTCGCGAACGCCTCGCCCTTCCCATCGCCGGCGACCGCGTCGAGCGCCGCCAGAAGATCGCTGGAAGTGGCGTTGCCCCAGGCGTGGCGCTTCAAATATAGCTGCACGGCTTTCCGGAACGCCTCGGGGCCGGCGTAGTGCTCGAACATCGCTATCACCGCCGACCCTTTGCCGTAGGTAATGCCGTCGAACGCATTGCCGATGTCACCGGGAACCTCAATCGGCTGTCTCACCCGGCGCGCCGCGATAAAGCTGTCCGCCTCCAGCACGGATGTGGTGGCCGCGGCGGCCAGCCCGGACTGCCACTCCGGTTTCCATTGCTTTATCAGCTTGGCCGAAAGCCAGCTTGCGAAGCCTTCATTCAGCCAGATGTCGTCCCACCACGCCGTGGTCACCAAATCACCGAACCATTGATGAGACAACTCATGCAACATGGTTCCGCTGGCTTTCTGTTTGCGCAGGCCGGTATCCGTCTCCGGCCGGTTCAGAAGAAATTGTCCGTAGGCGATCAGACCAGCGTTCTCCATCGCGCCCCACGCGGTCGTCACAGGCACGACAATCTGATCGAGCTTTTCGTACGGATAAGGGGTTCCGAAATAGCTTTCGAGCAGAGCGATGAACTCGGGCGTCACCGAGGCGGCGTACTCGGCTTCCCTGCTCCGGCCCTTGGGAACAACGATGCGGCTGGGAATATGATTGATCCCCACCGGCTTAGTCTCCACCACGTCGAACGGCCCCACGGCGAACGCTACCAGGTAGGTAGGCAGCGGCCTGGTCTCGGCAAACCGCACGGCTCGCCAGCCGGATTCCCGCTCCTCGGAAACCGGCGGCGTGTTCGAAAAAGCGCGTAGCCCGTCCGGGAAATGCAGCGTCAGGCGCCACGGCACTTTGAAGGATGGCTCATCGAAGCACGGAAAAACCCGGCGCGCCGTGACGGGCTCGAACTTGGTAAAGACATACCAATCGTTTCCCTCCCGCTGCTGGAACGCTCCATCGGTGAGCTTACGGCTGATTTCGCCGGAATAGCGAATATCCAGTACAGCGGGACCGGGCGTGAAGCCTCCTTCCACCGTGACGGCCGTAAAATCATTAGCGCCCAATTCGATGCGCACGGGGCGCTCGCTCTTAGCGTCGCGGATGGCCGCCTTCTCGAATTGGAGGGCCTTGGCGTGCAGCCAAAGGACCGGCGTCGCCTCTCGGATGTCTAAATCAATTTCAATGCGGCCGCGAAAACGATCCTCGCCCGGGGTTATCCGCAGGTCGGCAGTATAGCGGACCGGGCGGATGTTGTCCGGCAAACGCAGTTTCGGTGGAGCGTTCCCCGCCCCGGCGGGCAGGCATAGGGCGCAGAGAACCAGCACCCGTGAAATCCGGCTGGTCATCGAACTTTACTCATACATGGACGGATACGCGGTCTTCATTTCGGCGGCGCGCTCCACCGCCGTGCCGATCTGGATCAGCTTTCCGGTTCCGATTCCGGGGCAATACCGTCCGGCGCGAGCCCATTCCTTGCGATCCTCCACCAATTCCGGCCAGAACGGAAACAGGCGGCACTGGGTTGGCTTGACGGCGTGTATGGAACAACCATCGGCGAGGAGAAACGGGCACTTGCCGCCCTTCATGCGCAAGCGCCGCATGCGCCGGGTTCGGTAAACGTGCCTGGCTTCGAACTCCGGCTGGCTCATTCCCTGGAATGCGGCAATGCGCGTGGTATCTTCTTCGGTGAGGTAGATGAACCCATCGCGCTCACAGCAGCGTGTGCAACCGCGTACGCAGGTAAAGCGCAGGCCATCCATAGGACTCCAGCATATCGGATAATCACGATGATGAAACCAGTTCCCCCCGGACAACAACAATCCCTAGTCGAGCGCCTGATGCAGGCCTGTGGCGGCGCTTATTCCCCCGAGACCCGGCGAAAGTATTTCATTACGGGTCCGCAGTGGGCGGCCTCCTACGAGGGGCAGGCGCTGTTTCACGCGCCTACCCGCCAGCCGGTGGCGTTCGAAGAGGTGATGCGCCGCTACGCCGAAATCGGCATCGGCCACTGGTGCACTCACGACACGGACGTGATTCCCACCGAGGCTCTCGGTAAGGACCGGCAGGCCGAGATCGTCGCGCGCATTCGGAAATCGCTTTCGGCGAACGGGCTCGAGTGCTCGATGGTGACGACCGAGACCTTTCACCATGCGGTATGGGCGGCCAGCCCAGCGGCCGAATCGCTCGAAGTCCGCGAGTACGCCGCATGGCGTCTGGAGAATACCGTTCGCATCGGCCATGAGCTGGGAGCGAAGTATTGCGTGTACTGGCCCGGATCGCTGGGCTATTACACCCAGGGAGCGGTGGAAGAAACAGACACGCTCCGCTGGTACGCGGACGGCTTGAACGCCGCCTGCCGTGAGGACATCAAAGTCGCCAAGCAGCTTGGCCGGCCAACGCTGAAGCATTGCCTCGAAGCCAAACCGTTCGAGCCCCAAGCGGAAATTCTCCTGCCCACCAGCGACGCCATGATTGCATTCATCAATTCGGGAGTGCTGGAACACCCGGAGATGGTGGGTCTGAATCCCGAATATCTGCACGAATTGATGTGGGGAACGGCTCCGCGAGCGGCGCTCGCCAGGGCGATTCTGGCCGGCAAACTCTGGCACTTCGACATCAACGACGGCTATCGCCTGAAGCACGACGTGGACATCGCCGTGGCTCTGGTGAATCCGCTCGACTGGCTGAATGTGCTGGTGCTGCTGCGCAGCCACGGCTACAACGGCCCGTTCAATCTCGACTACAAACCGCCCCGCACCACCAGCAACCACGGCGTCTTCGCCGTCAGCTTTCCGACCGCGGTGGACCGTTTCATCACGCTTTGGGAAATGGCCGGTGAGGTCAGCTCCGATCCGGTAATCACGGAGGCCAATGCGGCGCTGCGGGCGGGCGGCGGCGCGGTTTCCGATCCTCACGACGCGGCGGCAGTCGCGGCGGCGAATCGCGAACTGCTCACGCTTCACGAATTGATCGCGCACCGCATGGTTCAGATTCTCATCGGGCAGCATCGCGGACGAACCTTCTCTATTTGACAGAATGAGCCTCGGGCGCGCGCTCATTGTTCTCGGATTGATTCTTGTGGCGGCAGGCGTTCTGATTACCTTCAGCGGACGCCTGCCGTTCCCGCTTGGCCGCCTGCCCGGCGACATCGTGATCCGCCGGAGAAATTCGACGTTCTACTTTCCCGTCGTGACGTGTCTGATCGTCAGCGTTGTGCTATCGCTGCTGGCGTGGCTGTTTGGACGCCGGTAGGTTCGACGGGACGGGCGAAGGCAAGCCAGAAACCCATCATCTCTTCTCCGCTCGGCTCACCCCAGCGGATATCCCGCGAAGGGTCCGGATTCAGAGGGTTATTCGCCGAGTTGTCGAAATATGCCTCGGTGACCAGCCGGGTACCCTTGGGAAGAACAAACTGGTTCTTCAGGAAATAAGTCTCCTGCCAGTTGAAGCTGTAATGTGGCACGGAGAACAGCAGTTGAGTGTGCCCGTCCGGGTAGATGGCTTCCGTCTTCATGCTCTTGCCGCGAAAGTGCATGTGCGCGGTGTAGGCCACGGCGGTCACGTCCTGCGGCAGCGTGAAGCAGGACGTCACGCGGTGATTGCTGTCGTTGGCGGGAATCAGAAACATGTTGTTCCAAATCTCGTACTGCTGAACTTCATATTTCACCGGTTCCTTGGCGAAGGTGAGTCCGATGCTTGTCCGATCGGTAGTATCCTTGCCGAGCCGGTTATGGTAATGAATCTGAAATTGCAAATACGATCCGGCGGGGATGCGCAAGGCATATCCCTCGGGACGGGTTTCGGCCAGATGTCCGGGAAGATAGATGGCGGGCACGCGCCCCGGGCGGATGTTGGTTTCACCCGGCAGCGCGCCGCCGTCCGGGGACGAGCATCCATCGTCGAGCACCGGGACCTCGGGCCGCAGGTGGGACACCTTGCCGGTTTGATAGCGATATTTGTCTCCGTTGCGTTTGCGGTTGCGCGCCCGCTCGGCGGTCTCCGCGGTCACAACGCTCACCGTAGCGTGGTGCACGACGCGCCGGTCGCCCGGCATCACCTCCGCGGCCTGTACCCACATATCGTCCTTGAAGTTCGTGGGCACATAGATATAGTCGTACTCGTCCTGTTCCGCTGCGGCGACCTTAGTTTCCGGAATAGAAAGAATCAAGTCGGGGTGGATGTGCCAGCCTTCCGTGTATTGCGGAGCCGGCGGCAGATCGGCCGGATCGCCTTCCGGCGCGCCGGACTTGGCCCATGCGTCGATCGCCTCAATTTGCGCATTCGTGAGACGCGGATCGTTCAAAAATTCGCCGGCATGGGGATCCGCGTGCCATGGCGGCATCTTCCGCTTGAGTACCGCTTCACGAACAGCGGCCGCCCATGGCCTCGCCTCTTTGTAGGTCATCAGGGACATCGGCGCGATATCGCCGGGCCGGTGGCACTGAGTGCAATGGGAAAAGAAAATCGGCGCAATGTCTTTATTGAACGTGACCCGCTTCTCCGCGACGCTTCCACCCCACACGGTGAATGCGGAAAAGGTCACGAACAGGAACAAAACTGAGGATCGCATCACTTTGCCCCTATCTTATCCCCATTGCGCTTTTTGGAGCTTTCGGATGCCGTCGGCCACCCGGTAGCCGCGGCGGATCGCGGCGGTGCTCCACTGGGCAACCAGTGTCGTTTACGACACCGGAATCCCGCCCGGGAAATTCGTGGCTCCCGCTCCCGGCTATTCGGCGCGCAGCGCGTCCACCGGATCGATGGTCGTCGCCTTCCTCGCCGGCAGATAGCTCGCGAGCAGCGCCGCCAGCGCCAGCACCACCGGCACTGCGATGTACGTCAACGGATCGACCGGGCTCACCTCAAATAGAAGCGACTTCAGCAGACGCATCAGCCCCACCGCCGCAATGAGTCCAATCCCCACGCCGGTCAGCGTCAGCGTCAGGCCGTGCTTCACGAACATCCGCTGCACCGACCGATGCTGAGCGCCCAGCGCCATTCGAATCCCGATTTCGCGGGTGCGCTGCGAAACCGAATACGAAATCACGCCGTAGATCCCCACCAAACCCAGCAGCAGGGCCATGCCGCCGGCGATCGCCAGCATCACCAGCGTGAACGCCGTCCGGGCCATCGAATGCGAGAAGATCTCCTGCTGCGTCTGCACATCCGCAAGCGGTAGATTCGAATTCACAGACCAGATTGCTTTCCGCACTTCGTTGAGAAATCCAGCCGACCCCGTCCGGTCGCTACGAATCGCAAAGGCCACCGACCGCTGCAACTGCACCGGCTGTCCCCAGAAACCGGTCACCAGCACCGGCCAATAAATCATCGGCGGCGCCTTCTGGTCCGCGCCATTGTCGCGAACATCGCCGGTTACGCCGATAATTTCCCGCCACGTCCCGGTGCCGGTCTCCCGCACCCGCTTCCCCAACGCCCCTCCGGGACTTCGCCAGTATTCGCGCGCGAGACTCTCGGACACCAGGACTACCGGCCTTTTCTCATAAATATCAGTCCAGCTCATGTCGCGCCCGGCAAGCAGCGGAATACCTAGCGTGTGAAAGTATCCGGGAGTCACATATTTGTACCTGCGCAGAGGAGGCAGTTGGTTCGCCGCATAGGGGCGGTCTTCCGGAAATACCGGGTCGTTCTCATTTGCCCCATCCATCGGAACGGAGTTGGAAATGGAGACCGCCCTCACGCCGGGCAATCCGGCGATCTTATCGCGAATCGCCTCGTCCATCCGCACCACCGCGATGGGATCTTTAACCTGAGATTCGGGAATATAGAGCCGCAGGGTGAGCAGCGTTTGTGGGGAGCTGAACCCGGGTTTCACCTCGCGCAGCGCTCGCAAAGTCCGGATCATCAATCCCGAACTGATCAGCAGGACCAGCGCGAGCGCGACCTGAATAATCACCAGCGCGCTCCGGGCGCGATGCCGCTCGCGGCCTTCGCTCAGGCTACGCCCACCTTCCCGAAGCGTAGTTGCCAGGTGCGGGCCGGCATACTTCAGCACCGGAATCAATCCGAATAGAAAGCCCGCCGCCAGGGATACGGCCAGCGTGAACCCAAGCACCGCCGGATCGATCGAAATTTCGTCCAGGCGCGGAAGATCGGCCGGTCCGATCGCGACGAGCGCGCGCAGCGCGGCATAGGCCAGCGCCAGCCCGAGCGCCCCGCCGAGAACTCCTAGCGTCACGCTTTCGAGCATTAACTCACGAGCGATTTGCCGCCAACCCGCGCCCAGCGCGGCGCGAATCGCCAGTTCCTGCTGCCGTCCTTCCGCTCTCACCAAAAGCAGATTCGCGACATTCGCGCAGGCGATGAAAAGAACAATCCCCACGGTCGCCATCAGAATCCAGAGCACTTTGCCCACATCGCCCACCACATCCTGTTTCAACGGATGGATGCTCGGACCGAACTTCGCCTGCTTGAACATCTCGATGCTGATTCCCGGGGCCATCGGAAACTTGTCGAGCATCATGGGAAGCATCCGCCCCACGTCGGCGCTTGCCTGCGCCAGCGATACGCCAGGCTTCAGCCGCGCAACCGCCTGGTAGCTGAAGTCGCCGACAAATGCCTTCCCGCGATCGAGCTGCATTGGAATGATGATGTCCGGCTTCCGGTTGAGAAAACGGAAATCCTTTGGCATGACGCCGATGATTTCCCGGGCCTGCCCGTCGATCACCAGCCGTTTCCCCAAAATACCCGGATCGCCGCCGAAGCGCCGCTGCCAGTAAGGGTAGCTCAGCAATATGGTTCCCGGGCTGCCCGCTGAGTCGTCTTTGCGCGTAAACCAGCGGCCCCGGAGCGGCGTCACCCCCAGAGCCGGGAGCACGCCATCGGTCACGTTCACGGCCGGAACATGTTCCGGCTCGCCAATGCCCGTAACGCTTACCGCATCGCCCTGCCAGATTCCGAGGTCTTCAAACGACCGGCCTTCCTCCCGAAATGTGAAATACGCGGAGGGCGAGGTGTTCAAGTCTTCGTGAAGTCCGAGACCGGGGGCGGTCTCCCAAATGCCGATAAGCCGGTTGGCGTCCGGATACGGCAGGGGGTTCAGCAATACGGCGTTGACAATGCTGAAAATGGCCGTGTTTGCGCCAATTCCGACAGCCAGCGTGATGAGCGCCACGGCTGTAAATAGCGGCGATCGCCGCAGCCGGCGAAACACTGGATTGAGCTGAATCCGCAACGCTCCCATGAACAGGCCCCCCCTAGAGGAATACGGCCGTTCCGGCTGCAGGTTCCCCAAAAGTTGGGAGTTATTTTCCCCGCAGGTAGGCGTCGTCCCCGGAAAGCCAGTCCTGGCGCGGAGGGGTGAAAATGTCGATATCGACCGTGTCTTCGAGCGCTACCACCCGGTGAGGGAGGTTGGAGGGAATCACCAGAACGCCGCCCTTGTTCAGAACCACCTTCTCGCCGCCCAGTTCGAACTCGAGCGAGCCTTCGAGGATGTAGGAGATTTGTTCATTCTCGTGATGGTGCAGGGGCACGATCCCGCCCTTCTTGATAAACAACTGAGCGACCATTGCCCGTTCGCCGGTGATCATCTTTCGGGATATGGTGCTGCTGAGCGCGTCGAGGGGAAGCTCATCCCAGGAATATTGCTTCATATCCCGTTCATGCTATCGCAAAGGACAAAAGGACGGCCGCCTGGGAAATCCCGGGCGGCCGATTACCGGAGAGAATTGTTGGGAGTTTATTCCGTCGCGGGCGGACCGCCGGGTGCGCCCTGCCCGCGCTGGCCGCGTTGGGGGCGCATCGCGAGCATTTTCTTTTGTTGCGCCGGCGTGAGGATGCTGAAGAGTTGTTGCCGCGCCGAGGCTCGAATTCCTTCGAGTTGGCCCAACAGGGCGCCTTGCTGAGCGGCGAGCTCCGCAACCTGCTCCGCCGATTGGCCGCTCTGGATCGCCGCTTCCACTGCCTCGCGCTGCGTCCTCAGTTGCTGCATGATCGGCTTCGATGCCGCGCGCTCATTGGCCCGGATCGTCTTCATCTGAGCTTGCTGGGCATCCGTCATATCCAGCGCAGTGGCGAGAAAATGGTTGCCCCCGCGGCCGAAATGCCCGGCGCCGGGCCCTTGGGCCAGCAAGCACACAGCCGAAAAAATGGTTGCCGCGGAAACCGCGAGAGTGGATCGGATGAAAGACTTCATGGACATGTCTCCTGCTATAAGTAACGCACGCACATCCACCATGGTGTCTTGTTTTAGGTAAATCCAGCTTCAGTTTGGGTAAATCTCGGTAAAGGGGCGTCAGGGGCAAGCCGGGCGGAGCACCTTGTATGATAGTCCGAAGGCGTCAAACGGACTGATGAGGGATGACTCTACGAACTTGGATCGCGAAGGACTCACCCGCCGCATCTTGCTGAAATCTCTCACTGCCGCCGGAGCCGCGGGGCTGCCGCAGGCCGAGGGTGCGCCACAATCCACCCTCTTCGAAGAAGACAACAGCTTGATCGGCGGCGTTGACTCGATGGGAGATGTGGGGTCGCTCTACGGGGAGATCGCCGCATTTGCGGGCCGGAATGCTTACCCGTTATCCTTCCTGAACGCCAGGTATAGAGACATTGCCGCTTATCAAAGGGAGGCGCGCGAGAAGATTTTTTCGCTCCTGCTCTACGACCCCGGGAAGTTCTCGCCGGCTCCGACTCTGGTGAAGCGCTGGGAATATCCGAACTATATTCAAGAGAAAATAATATTCCATCCGACTCCCTGGTTCCCCACCACCGCCTATGTACTGATCCCCAAAAATAGACCCGGACGCAGACCCGCCATCGTCGATCTGCACTCTCACGGAGGGATGTTCGTCTACGGCAAGGAAAAGGTAATGCCGATGCCAGGCGGCGACCCTCCGGCGATCGTGAAATATCGCCAGGAAAACTATCAGGGACGCTCCACTTCTCTCGCGCTGTGCGAGCGCGGCTACGTCGTCGTTTCGATTGACGCGTTCTATTTTGGAGAGCGCCGGAGCATGCCGCCCGGCGCCCTCGCAAAGCTTGGGCCGGACCGTTCCAAATATAGCGTCGCGGATGTCGCCTATCTGAACAAACAGTGCTCAAACGGCGAAGAGGAGCTGGCCAAAACCCTATTTTGGGCCGGGACGACCTGGCAAGGCATCGTCCATTGGGACGACATTCGCACGGTCGATTATTTATTGACGCGTCCCGAGGTAGATCGGGAACGGATCGGGTGTGTGGGGATCTCCCTGGGCGGTTATCGCAGCGACTTTTTGTCCGCCCTCGATGAACGCATCCGGTGCTCCATTTCGGTGGGCTGGATGTCGGCGCTGCAGCCCTTGTTGAAGAACCGTGTAACCACCCACAGCTTCCTGCATTTTCTCCCCGGGCTCACCCGTTTCATGGATTTGCCGGATCTGGCGGGTTGCGTAGCGCCTAAGCCTCTGATGGTGCAGCAATGCAGCCGGGATGGTCTCTACACGCTCGAAGGCATGCGGGAGTCGGTAGAGCGCATTTCCGCCATCTACCGGAAAGCCGGCGCGCCCGAAATGTTTCAAGGCAGATTTTACGACCAGCCGCACACCTTCAGCATCGCCATGCAGGAAGAAGCCTTCGAGTGGCTCGACCGGTGGTTGAAGCCCTAATCCCCTCTCCTGCGCCGCGCACTGCCGCCGTGCGATCTTGAAGGCATGAGCTTTGCTGGCGCATCCAGGCTCTGGCGCCGTTCGCTGGAGGCGCTGCGGGCGGCCATCCAGGCGGGTACGCGGCAGCAGATCACCCGCGCGGGGCTCATCTTCTCGATCACCTGCACTCTGGTCGGCTTCGCCGCGTTCGCCTCCGCCAACAATCTGCTTTTCCTCATTCTTGCGGCCATGCTGAGCACTCTGCTGATCTCCGGCTTGGTGAGCCGCCTGACGCTCTCGGGCCTTGAGATCGAACTCGATTTGCCCGAATACATCAGCGCCGGCCGGCGCGTGGCGGGGCGCATTTCCATCCACAACGCGAAAGCATGGATGCCGTCTTTCTCGGTGCACGTGGCGTCGCAGGAGATTGGCTCATCCGGACACGGGCTTCTATCGCCCCTCTATTTTCCGGTGCTTCCAGGTGGACAGACTGTCGGCGCCACGGTCGAACTGCTCTTCCCGCGGCGCGGCTCCTACCGGGACAGCAAGTTTCTCTTCTCCACGCGCTTTCCCTTCGGCTTTGCCGAGCGGAAGACGCCGGTCCATTTTCGTCACGACGTCATCGTCTACCCTTCGATCGACGAGCCTCCTGGCGACGAAGCCCTGATGCTCTCTCTTTTCGGCGAACTGGAGGCGCGGAGACAAGGGCTCGGCCACGATTTTTATCGCGTCCGGCCCTACGAAGTCCTGGAGAGCGTCCGCCACGTCGATTGGAAGGCCACCGCGCATGTGCGAGACCTCCAGGTCCGCGAGTTCGCGCGCGAAGAAGACAAGATGGTGGAAATCTATCTCGACCTGGACGCCGGCCTGGAGCATTTGGAGTGGCTGGAGAGAGCCATCGCCTGCTGCGCCTTCCTTGTGTGGAGGCTGAGCGAAACCGATGCCTCCTTCCGCTTTCGCACGGTGGATTTCGACTCTACCGTCCCGAACGACGGCGCGGTGCACCGGGTGTTGCGATATCTGGCTCTCACCGAAGGACGTCCCGGAAAGCCGCTGCCGCTGCCCGACAATGCCAGCCATTACCGTGTGGTGTTCAGCCCGTCGCCGCAGCATCTTGCGAAAAGCGGCTGGAATCTGCACGACCCGCAAACCCACGTCGTTCCTATGTGACAGACGCCCTTTGGCAGCGCCTCTATTCCTCCCGCAGCGCCATCATTGGATCCAGGCGGCTCGCGCGCCGGGCCGGGAGATAGGCCGCTCCGGCGGCCACCACGAGAAACACAGCCACGGCGAGAACCAGGTTCCCCGGATCGTTCGGCCGGATACCGTAGAGCAAACCCGCCACCAGCTTCGACAGCAGCAGAACCAGCATCACACCCACCGCGATGCCGGCCACGACGTGCCCTAACGTTCCCCGCACCACCAACAACACCACGTTTCGCCGATGCGCCCCCAGAGCCATCCGAAGTCCGATCTCTCCGGTGCGCCGCGTCACCGAATAGGCGAGTACGCCATACAGACCCACCGACGTCAGCAGCAGCGCCAGTACCCCGAAGAACACCGACAGACTCGCCAGCAATCTCTCGCGCCCCAGCGAATCGTCCACCTGGTCCTGCATCGTCTTTACGACGCGAATCGGAACGCCCGGAGCGACGCCGCGCAAGGCATCGTGGAATGCGGGATAGATCCCGGCAACATTCCCCCGGATCTTCAACAGGATCGTCATGGACTGATTCCCCTGATCCGATTGCATGAAGGGAAAATACAGCGTCGGCGGCACCGCCTCCTGAAGATTCAGGTACTTGGCGTTTCCAACCACTCCGACGATACGGACCGGCTTCCCGTTGACTTCGACATGCGAGCCGAGCGCGTTCCCGCCCGGAAAGAACCGTCGCGCCGCCATGGAATTCAAAATCCCCACTTTGTCCGAGGACCCGTTGTCCGCGGCGCTGAATTCCCTGCCCGCGAGGACTGGCGTTTGCATCACCTCGAAATACCGCTCGCCAATCAAATTCATATAGGTGTCGGTCTGCTCCTGTGTGAGGTCCGGCCTTCCCGGAACTTTCACATACTGATCCCACCCGCCGTTGCTGAGCGGTGTGATCCAGACGGCGCTGGCGGCTTTCACGCCGGGGATCGCCTGCGCGCGCTCCAGTAGTCTCTCGTAGAGCCGCGCCAGCGCGGCTCCCCGTTCAGGACGCTTGGCGGTGTCGACTGAAATGAGCATCACGTTATCGGGATTAAAGCCGGGATGGAGGGTCAGCAAATGCCACAAACTGCCGGCGAAGAGACCCGCGCCGGAAACCAGCAGCACAGAGAGCGCGGACTGAACGCTAAGGATCACTTTCCCGAGCCGGGTTCCCGCTCTGCCTGCTTGCAATCCGGCGGTCCGCTCCTTCAAGGCGGCGTTTACGCCGCCCCGCGTCGCTCGCAGAGCGGGCGCCAACCCGAAAATCAAGCCGCACAGGAGAGCCGCAGCCAGCGTGAATAACATCACGCGCCAGTCGGGATGCAGGTCGAGCTGGATTCCCGTCTCCTGCCCCGCGAGGCGTTGGGTGGAGGTGAGGAAAGAAACCAGCAGCCTCGCCGACCAGACGGCAAATGCCAGCCCCGCGGCGCCGCCAAGAACCGAGAGCAGGAGACTCTCGGTCAGCAACTGGCGGATCACACGTCCGCGCCCCGCGCCCATTGCCATTCGCACGGCGATCTCCCGCTGCCGCGCGGTGGCGCGAGCCAGCAGTAGATTGGCCATATTCGCGCACGCGATCAGCAGCACGATGCCGACCAGAATCATGAGGACGGCAAGGGGATTGTTAAACGTACCTCGAAGACTGGTCCATCCGTTGGCGCCGGAGCGCGCCTGGAAGCGCCATCCAAGATAGCGCTTTTGTCCGGCCGAGTCCCAGTCGGGCAGCGTATCGCGGAGCACTTGAGGCGACAGCACCGCCAGCCGCGCATTGGCTTGTTGAAGCGATACGCCATCCTTTCTCCGTCCCATGACAATCAACCACCAGCAACTGCGGCTGGTAATGCATCCCGGCGAGTCAAGTCTCGCCGCTAGGGAAAGCGGCGCCCAGATTTGGGGGCGCATGCCTACATCCGCGCCGAAGAAGCCGCGCGGCATTACTCCGATGATGGTGAAGCGCACACCGTCCAACGTGATCCCCGCCCCTACGGCCGCCGGGCTACGTTGAAAATGAGCGCTCCAAAACGCGTCGCTGATCACTGCCACCGGACCATCTTTGCCGCCCTCGGGCTGGTCATTTTCCGGCGTGAAGACCCGGCCGATCTGCGCCTGGACTCCGAGAGTGCGGAAATAGTCGCCGCTCGCGAGCGCGCCGTTCACATGCGTCATCTCCGAACCCGACAACATTTGAAACCAGTGATCCGACCAGGTGAAGGTTCCCGCCAAAAAGTCGTTCCGATCGCGGATCTGTTCAAAAATCGGATAGGTGAGATAGGTTTGGGCCTGCGGATCTCCCCGGTTCGCTTCGATCCGTATCAGGTTCTGCGACTCGGGCACCGGTAGAGGGCGCAGCAGAAGCACGTCCATCAGGCTGAAAATCGCCGTGTTCGCGCCGATGCCCAACGCCAGCGACAGCACGGCGACGGCGGCAAACGACCGGTTCCTGCTCAGTGTACGGGCCGCGTAGCGGAGATCCTGCGCGCATCCTTCCAGGAGACTGAATACCCGCAGATCGCGGCATTCCTCCTTCTTCTGTGACAACCCCTCCATCGAGCGTAGAGCGGCGGCGCGCGCCTCTTCCGCGCTCAGCCCTCTGTCCCGTTCCAGACCGATCCTCTGCTCCAGGTGATACTGCAGCTCGTCGTCGAGATCGCGTTCCGCCTGCTTGCGTCGGAACAGGGCGCGTAGTTTTCGGAACAGCCGCATGGCGTCAAATCTCCTCCAGCCGGATGACGTGTGAGATGGCGCCGGAGAGCCGCTCCCAATCCTTCGCGTCGCGCGCCAGCCGCTGCTTGCCGGAGCGCGTCAACGTGTAGAACTTGGCGCGGCGCTTGTTATCGGTGGTCCTCCATTCGGCTTTTACCAGGCCATCCAACTCCAGTTTGTGGAGAGCCGGGTAAAGCGAACCGTCGCTGACTCGCAGAATTTCGCCCGAAACCTGCTGCAAACGCTGGCTAATGGACCAGCCATTCTGAGGCTCCAGCGCGACGATCTTCAGAATCAGAAGATCCAGAGTTCCCTGAACCAAAGTCGTAGGCTTGCTCATTCTTTATCCCTCGGTTACCGAGATCAGCATACACAAAACTCCCCTCGGTAATCAAGTGGAATGTGCGAAAGGCCTGGTCAGTACGTCAGGCCATAGCCCAGCGGGAACAGGGTCTGGTAGCCGGCGCTATCCCGATTTAGCGTCTTCGACGCCGCCAGCGGCCAGGTGAAGGAGAGCTTCCCGCGCGGCGCGGCCTTTCCAAAGAGCACATCGGCCACGCCCGCGCCTTCGCTACCGGGAAGCCAGGCGGCGACCCAGGCGGGAGCTTCGTCGAGAATGGCGTCAATAAACATCGGGCGTCCGGAAACGATCACAACCACCATCGGAATGCCGGCGCGCTTCATATTGCGGATCGCGGCCAGGTCTGCATCGTCGAGCGCAAGATTCTCCGTATCGCCGAACATTTCCGCGTAGGGCCTTTCGCCCACCACTACGATCCCGGTGGTGGCTCCTTCCGCCCCGGTTCCGTCGCTTGTATACGTCACTTTGGTGTTCTTCCCCACGGCGTCTTCGATGCCATGGAGGATCGTTGTGCCTTTGAGCTTGCCCCCCCATTTCGTGGAGCGTCCGCCGCCCTGCCACGTCACTGTCCAACCACCGCATTGAATACCCAGATCATCCGCGCTTTTCCCCGCGACGTGAATGCGCGCCACATCCGGGGACAGCGGCAGCATGTGGCGATCGTTTTTCAGCACCACCAGGGACTCGCGAACCGCCTGCCGTGCAAGGCTGCGATGAGCCGCCGATCCGAACGACGCCTGCAGCCTCCGGTCCGCCAGAAACGAGCGGCCCGAATCCAGCAGACCCATCGCGGCTTTCACGCGCAGGATGCGCAGCACAGCGTCGTCAATTCGCGATTGAGGAACCGTGCCATCCTTGACCAATTCCTTGAGCGTTTCGAAGAACCGGGCATAGTGCTCCGGCGTCATCACCATGTCCATTCCGGCGTTGACGGATTCGGCTACCTGATGCCGGTAATCGCCCGGCAATTCGTCGATGGCGTTGTAATCGGAAATCAGGAATCCCTGAAATCCCATTTCCTCTTTCAGGATTCCCGTCAACAGACGGTGGTTGCCGGAATCCTTGATTCCATTCCAACTGCTGTAGGACGGCATGATGGAGGCGACTCCGGCGCGAATGGCGCTGGCGTACCCGGGCAGGTGGACGCGTTTTAGAACCGCTTCATCGGAGCGGAGGTCTCCATGGTCGAGCGGAACCCGCACGCCATTGCGATACGCCGTTCCCGTCCCCCATTCCGTGCCTCCGTCGCCGGCGAAATGCTTGGCGCAGGCGAGCACCGCCAGCGGATTATCCAATCCGCCTTGCTGCAGCCCGCGCACCGCCGCTCCTCCCAGTTCTTTCACGATCTCCGGCGATTCACTGAAACCTTCGTAGGTGCGCCCCCAGCGAATGTCCCTTGGCGCCGCGACACACGGCGCAAAGGCCCAGTTGATGCCGGTGGCGCGGACTTCCAACGCCGTAATCTTCCCGATGCGCTCCACTAACGCGGCGTCGCGGGTGCAGCCCAAGCCGATGTTGTGGGGAAATATGGTCGCGCCGACAACGTTATTGTTTCCGTGAACGGCGTCGATTCCGTAGAGCAGCGGAATGCGCAGGCGGGTCTTCAGAGCCCGCGACTGGAAACGATCGTAGAGCGTGGTCCAGGATTGGAGATCGTTGCCGGAGGCCGGATCTGAATCGCCCCCGCTCAGCACCGACCCCAGGTGATACTTCTCGACGTCATCGATGTCCTTGATGAACATTTGATCGCCCTGCGTCATCTGGCCGATTTTTTCATCGAGCGTCATGCGGGCAAGCAAGGCCCTGGCCTGCCGGTCGTAATGTGACAGCGGAACTGGGAGCGCGCTCCTCTTTTGGGGCACGGCGGGAAGCGCAGCACAGAGAACCACGCCTCCGAGCAGAATGGATCGGAACCCGGTCATGGCCTTTTACTTTATCGTGGTTTACGGTTTGCGCCCGAAGATGACGTAGTCCATCCCGCCAAAGAATTTGTCCCGGAAGGCATCCGGCAGCAAAGCAACTTCGGGGATTGTTTCCACCGCTGGCGAAAGACGCTCCACTTCTATCGCCGTAAATCCCACCTCTTCGAGGTAGAACGCCATCAGCGCCGGGGGCACGGGATGGCGGTGAGTGGGATCTATGTAGAAGTGCGTCGCGAAAATCGCCAGGCACTCGGGATTCGGCGTTTCGATGGCGATGATGCCGCCGCGCCGCAGTTTTACGAACGCGGCTTGGATCATTTCCGGAACGCGCGGACGAGGCAGATGTTCCACCACCTGCATGCAGGCAAGCGCGCCGAGAGATTCGGCTGGCAGCCCGTTCAGATGCTCGAAGAGGTCGGCCTGCTCCACGGAGAGGCCGCGGGCGCGGCAGATGGCGGCCAGTTCGGCGCTAAGCTCAATCCCGCGCGCCGGGATTCCGGCATGCTTCAGGGTTTCGAGCAATTCGCCGCGGCCGCAGCCGATATCCAGGACGTCCGTGCAGGCCGCGAAGCGCTGAGCGTAGATGGCTTGCTGCCTCCGTACATAGTCGTCCGATCCGCGGAAGCGATCGGAAAAACGAAGCCAATCGACATGGCTCCAATCGGGAGCAGACGGGGGAGGGGCGCTCGAAGCAGCGGCCGCCGGGGTGCTCACCGCAGCGGGAGGCGGCTGCATGGATACCCTCTGCCGCAACACGCGCAGCTCGGCATGAATGACGGCATCCAGGTCCGCGCGCACCTGCGCGAGATCCTTCCAAAGCTTCTGCTGAATTTCGACTGCCGTCCTGCCGAGCTCATTTTGAAATCCCTCATGCTGAGACTTCACCAACTCGCGGAACAGGGCGTCGCGCTCGTTCATGCCCGCCTCCAGAATTCCGACGCGATGCTGGAAGGCGGTTTGAATCTCGGACAGGTTGCGAAGGTAGGTTATCTCCTTTGCCGCTATCTGTTCCTCCCAACCCCTGCGCCATTCGGAGAGCTGGGTTTGAAGGTCCATTTCGCCGGCCGCGCCGACCCGGACGAGAGCGCGGTTCGTTTCAGCAAGCGCATCGAAGGTCGCCTGCACGCAGCGCATTACCGCGCGGTTGAACTCGACCTGTTCGCGAACATGCCAGTCCAGGGCGCGCGACACTAGCCGTTTTACTGATTGGACGAGGGAATTCATCCACCCGCCGGGCCTGGGGTTCACCGTCCCGATGGCGGCGACCTTACCTTCGGCGGCATCCCGGGCATGCAGCAGCGGGGACAAATCGGGAAGAAACGCGCCGGACGGCGTTTGGCCGTTCGGATAGCGGGCGCGCACACGCGTCCGGATTTCTTCGACCATCGCCGTTAACTGGTCAGCGTTTGGATCCATTCTTCCGATTCCAGGAGGCAGTGATTTTCGAGTAGATGCCACCGCGCGGAGTGAACTCCCCGATCACCGTCGCCGATACGGGACGGCAGGCCTTCACCACATCCCGCAGAAAGCGATTGACGGCATTTTCCTGAAAAATGCCGAGATTGCGATACGCGATCGTATACATCTTCAGTGATTTCAGCTCCAGGCAATCCTTGTCCGGCACGTAGCGAAGAGTGATTTCGCCATGATCGGGCAGACCCGTTTTCGGGCAGACGGAGGTAAACTCCGGCATTATGATCTCAATCTCGTAGCCCTGCCGGTACTGGTTCGGCCACGTTTCGATCTCCGGCAGCTCGGCGCTTACGCCGGCGGCGGCGTGCTCATCGGTATAACCTCGCGGCTTCTTCATTGCGGAATCTCCTTGGCGGGCACTTCGAGATGCCGCGCTAACTGATCGAGAAACAGACCGACATCGGTGACGACGCCAATCGCCTGCCCGGTGCCCCGGTCGCTAACCTTGGTGGCAACGGCGGGGTTGATGTCCACGCAAACAATTTTCACCCAGCTAGGCAGCATATTGCCTACCGCGATGGAGTGTAGCATGGAGCCGAGGCAGAGAACCAAGCCGGCCCCCTTGAGTTGCCGGGCATAAGCGTCTTGAGCCGCATTCATATCGGTGATGGTATCGGGGAGAGGACCGTCGTCGCGAAGACTTCCCGCGAGCACAAACGGAACCCCGGCCTTCACGCATTCGTATAGCACACCCCGAGTGAGCCGTCCGCTCTCAACCGCGCCACGTATGCTGCCGGCGTGGAAAATCGCGTTGATGGCGCGCATATGATTGCGATGCCCGTGCTCCTCCTGCCGCCCATCGCTTTGGCGAACGCCAAGGGACGTGCCGAGCAGCGCCGCTTCGATATCGTGAACTCCCAGGGCATTGCCCGCGAGCAAGGCGTCCACATAGCCTTCGCGGATCAACTGGGACAACGCGGCGGCGCCACCGGTATGAACCACCACCGGACCGCCCACCACCACGATTCTCTGACCGGCCTCGCGAGCCTGACGGATCAAAGCGGTGGTCTGCCGTACCGCGGTTTCCACCTGGCGCTCCGACGAGATCCCGTTGCTCATGAAAGCGAACGAAAGTCGATCCCGCTCCTTCGATTCCGGGGCCACCCGGATGCCCCGCATGCCCACCACCACACGGTCGCCCGCGCGCAAATCGCGCAGGCGGCGGCAATGCGCTTCCCCGTCCTTCACCACCACCAGGGCGTCCATCCTCTGGTCCTGAACCTCCAGCCAGTGCTGCCGGTGACGCACCAGCGTGCGGTGATTGGTGGTGGAATAAAAATCCTCCGGCGCGCAACAGTCGCGTTCCACCGTCCGGAGTTCCGCGTCGCCCGAATCGGCCGGCGTACAACCCAACCCGATCAACTGCGAGAGCAGTTGATCCATCAATTCCGCGGTCGGTGTCTCCACCTTCAGACGCAAATAGGATTGCTCGCTATTGGTGCGCCCAATGCGAAAATCGTCTACTTCAAATTTGCCCTGACACTCAACCACCGTGTCGAAAATCTGTTCGAGAACATGCGAATCGACAAGATGTCCTTCGGCCTCCACGACTTCTTGTATCTTCATTGACTGACTCCAGAATAGCCGCTCCATGAGGGTGGAAAAAACGCGGGGACCGCCTCCGCGGCCCCGGTTTTCCAACATCCACACCAACCCGCGGGGACTGCTAGGCGCGAGTCAAAAAGATCGGCAGGCCCGATTTATTGGCGTAGTTGGGACGATAACGCTCGGTGTTGTACATATTCTCGATGTCCACTTTCCGCGGTCCGAGCTTGGGGTCCGGAATGGGGACCATGTCGTACTTCCCGTCCACAATGGCAGCCATCAGGCCGTGGCGGTTTTCGAGAACGCAATCGAGGGCCATGGTGCCGAAGGTGGACGCTACCAGTTTGTCCACAAAATCCGGAGCGCCGCTCCGCAGATCGTAGGTGAGGTCGCTGACAACAGTCTCTTCTTTGGTGCGCGCCTGAACTTCCTCGGCGAGCGCTTCGGCGATGTTGTATTTTTTGCGGTGCCCGTAGCCATCCGGCTCTCCGAATTCGCGCTGAACATACCCCTCCCATTGCGCGCCTTCAGATAGCACCAGCAGGCAATAGTTGCTGGGGTTATGGCGCTTGTCGGCCACGAGCAATTCGACCAGCTTCTCCAGGTCCACCTTGAACTCGGGAATTGCGCAGCGGATATTGGTGACGTAGGCGGTATATAAGGCCGTGTAACCGGCATCGCGGCCGAAGACGCGGAAAAGGCCGACGCGCTCATGGGAGCCTATGGTTGTGCGCTGGCGATTGATGGCATCCGTGGCACGGTTGATGGCGGTGGAGAAGCCGATGCAATATTCGGTGTTGCGGACATCGTTGTCCATTGTCTTGGGCACGGCGGCCACCGGAACGCCCAGCTTGTCCAAATGGGCAGCATAGCTGAGAGTGTCATCGCCGCCGATGGCGATCAAAAAGTCGATGCCGAGACGCTCGATGTTCTTTACGACCTGCGAGCTAAGGTCCATGGTCTCGGAGGAGACGCCCTTCTTGACGCTGATCGCCTTGGGGAAATCCACTCCGGCCAGAAAGTCCGGCGCGGCCTTCATGCGAAGCGGATTGGTGCGGCTGCTGTGGAGAAACGTCCCGCCCGTGCGGTCCACGGTGCGCGTGTTGTCGCGGTTGAGCGGGAGCACGTAGCGGCTCTTGCTGGCCGGGTCGTCCAGGTTGACGTGCGTCAATCCTTCCCATCCGCGGCGGATGCCGATAACCTCGCGGTCGTTCTCGGTGGCGCGGTAGGTGACTTCTTTGATCACTGAATTGAGTCCGGGGACATCTCCGCCCCCAGTCAATATGCCGATGCGTTTGTTCATATTAAGGGTCCCGATTTGAGGCTGGGAATTCCTATTGTAGCGGGATCAGCGTGATGCCACAGCGCCCGGTTTCGCCTTCGGGACGAACGTTTCGAGATCGAACGACGCGCGAGTAATGGCACGAACCTCAGACAGGCCGGACACGACGCCCGCGCCCAGCGCCTGGACCAAAATATTTCCCGCGGCGGTAGCCTCGGTAGGCCCGGCGACGACGGTTTTGCCGGAAAAGTCGGCCGTGAGCTGGTTCAGCAGACGATTGCGCGAGCCTCCGCCAACGATATGCACGACGTCGATGGGCCGGCCCAGAAGACTCTCCAGGCGGTGCAGCACCCGGGTGTATGACTCGGCGAGACTTTCGAGGATCAGACGGCAAAACGCTCCTGGATCTTCCGGCGCACGTTCTCCGCGCTCGCGGCAATGACCGGCAATCTGCTCGGGCATATTCCCGGGCGACAGGAATTCGTCCGGATCAATGCGCAGACGGGAAGGTGGAGCGGCCTCCGCCATGGCCGCCAGATCGGCATAAGAATACTCCTTCCCTTCGAGAGCCCATGCCCGCCGGCATTCCTGCAACAGCCAAAGTCCGGCGATGTTTTTTAGCAGACGGACCTTTCCATCCGCGCCCATTTCATTGGTGAAGTTCAACTCCAGAGCGCGATCGTTCACGATAGGCGCGTCGATTTCGGCGCCGAGCAGAGACCAGGTGCCGGAGCTTATGTAGCACCAGCCCTTGTCTCCGGAAACGGGCACGGCGGCGACGGCTGAAGCGGTGTCGTGGCAGGCGGTGGCGTAGACCGGAACCGGAGCGTCAAAACCGCTGGTTTCCGCGATTTCGGGCAACAGGTTCCCAATACGGGTTCCGGGCGCGACAATTTCCGGAAGAATGGACGTGGGAAGACCAAGGCGATCGAAGAGCGTTGTGGCCCAGGTTCTGGTGCGCGGATTGTAGAACTGCGACGTGCTGGCGATTGTCTGCTCGGCGCGCGGCACTCCGGTGAGCCAGTAATTCAGAAGGTCGGGAATGAATAAAAGCCGGGTGGCGGAGGCGAGCGCGGGCGATGCCGCCAGTTTCATGGCATACAACTGATAGAGCGAATTGATCGCCATCAATTGCACGCCCGTCTCGGCGAAGATTTCCTCGCGCGGAATTACGGCGAAGGTTTTCTCCAGCATGCCGGCATTGCGGGCATCCCGATAATGCCGGGGATTGTCGACAAGTGCGCCATCCGAGCCCAGAAGCGCGAAATCGACACCCCAGGTATCAATGCCGATCCCCTGAAGGCGAACGCCGCGGCGGCGCCCGCAGATTTCAAGAGAACGGCGGATTTCGTAGAAAAGCCGGAGAGTGTCCCAATAGAGGCCCGTGGGAAGCCGCACGGCGGTATTCGGGAAACGGTGCAATTCTTCGAGCGAAAGCTTCCCATTTTCCAAAGTGCCCAGCATTGCCCGGCCGCTCTCGGCGCCCAGATCAATTGCAAGAAACTGATTCACGGTCATAGATCCAGTCCAATGACCAGCTTACCCACGCCGTCGCGATATTCGGCAACTGTTTCGAAGGCTTCGGGCGTTTTTGAAAGCGGCAGCGCGTGCGTAATGAGCGTATCTTTAACGGCGCCGGACGCGAGCATGTCAATGGCCGGACGGGAGCGATGATTGGAGCGCTTCAGCGTCTGGATGCGAAGCTCCTTCGCCATGGCGGCGTGCAAGTCTACCCCAAAGCCTGTCTCCGAGGGGATTCCGACCAGTACAACGGTGCCGGAAGGGCGCGCGATGGCAAGCGACATGTTGATGGTCTGCGGCATTCCCGCCGCATCGATTACGACATCGACGCCGCGGCCGCGAGTCAGGTCGCGCACGGCATCCGGAAACGAGTTCACGTCAACGGCGCACGACGCGCCCATCTCACGGGCTAGCGCGAGGCGGTGGGGGACCCGGTCGGCGACGATCACCTGGGAAGCGCCGGACGCACGCGCCACGGCCGCCGCCAGCATTCCGATGGGGCCGGCTCCAAGAACAGCGACCGTATCGGGCGTTCGAATTTCGATCAGTTCCAGCATGTGCATGATAACGGCGAGCGGCTCGATCAGAGTTGCCTGCCGGTAGCTGAATTCCTTGGGGAAGTGTGTGGCGTTATGCTGGGGGACGACTGCGAATTCACGGAAGAAACCGAACGTCCGCGGCGAGCCCATGAACGTTGAATTGAGGCAGTTGTTGTGGCGGCCGACCAGACAGAACTCGCAGTGACCGCAACTGAGCGTTGGCTCAATGGCGACGCGGTCGCCGGACTGAAAGGCGGTGACCCCCGGACCTGCGCCCACCACTTCCCCGGCCGGTTCGTGTCCCAACACCATGGGATAGGCGGCCTGCATTGCACCGATATGGCCTTCGAGATACCAGTGGAGGTCGCTACCACAAACCCCTACCGAATGCAGTTTCACGAGGATTTCGCCCGGACCGGGATCGTGGGGAAATTCGATTTCGCGCTCTTCAAGCGTACGCGGTGCTACGAGTTGAATCGATCGCATGGTGCTGGGTGAGTAGTATACAAGAACGTCGCCCGCCGCCGTTCGGGCCGCCGGGAGGTTGGAGCGAATGACCGTCCGCCGAGCGCGTTGCGGTTAGAATTTAGGACAAATGACCCCGTTTCGAATTGCGCTGGCCAATATGCCGTATCCGGTGAATCGGGACGAGTCGGTTGCGCTGGCCGAGGAGGCGATCCACGACGCGGGGCGGGAGGGCGCTGGTATTATCTGCTTTCCGGAGTGTTTCATCCCCGGCTACCGGACCGCGGGTCGAACGTCTGCGCCGCCCGATCCGGTGTTCCTGGAGCGCGCCTGGAGCAGGGTCGGAGCGGCGGCCGCTAAGGCCGAGCTTTCGGTCATTCTGGGGACGGAGCGAGTTCATGAGGGGACGCTTCTGATTACGGCCCTGGTCTTCCACCGCGATGGAACGCGCGCGGGATGGCAGGACAAAGTCCAGCTTGACCCCTCGGAAGAGAGCCTCTACTCAGCCGGTTCGGGGCGGCGCGTTTTTTCCCGCGGGCCGCTTACCTTTGGCATTTCCATCTGCCACGAAGGATGGCGCTATCCGGAGACCGTCCGGTGGGCGGCGCGCAGAGGAGCGCATATCGTGTTCCATCCCCACTTTCATGAAGCCGCGCCCGGGGGCTATGAGCCGAAGAGCTTCGCCGATCCAGCGAATTCTTTTCACGAAAAAGCAATCTTGTGCCGCGCGGCGGAAAACACCTGCTATTTCGCGTCGGTGAACTGCGCGAGCGCGGGCTCGCCTACAACGTCGGCGGTGGCGCGCCCCGATGGTACGCTGCTTTGCTCTCAGCCCTACGGAAAGGCTGGCATACTGTTTGCCGTCATTGACATTGAAGAAGCCACCGGATTGCTGGCAAAACGCTATCGCCAGTCAGCGAACGCGACCGCGCGTTGACCGATGTGGTGACGTCTATGAGTGAGAGTTGCTTAGCGCTTCGCGGCAACCGCCAGGTGACGGTGGATGGAAGCGGCCGCTTGGCGGCCTTCGGCGATAGCCCAGACGACCAGTGATTGCCCGCGCCGCATGTCGCCGGCGGCGAATACACCCGGGACGGAGGTCTGATAATCCTTACCTGTCTTGACGTTGCCGCGGGCGTCTAGTTCGACGCCCATCTGCTCGACGAGTCCTTTTTTCTCCGGCCCGGTGAAGCCCATTGCCAGCAGAACGAGATCGGCGTCGATCGAGAAGGCGCTGCCCGGAACCGGCTCGAACTTGGGCGCGGGACCCACCTGCACGGCGTGAAGTTTGCGGACCCGGCCGTTTTCACCTTCGAAGTGCGTGGTGGCAATGCTCCACTCCCGCATGCCGCCTTCCTCATGCGCGCTTTCGACCCGGAGCTTGAGAGGCCAGAGGGGCCAAGGCGTCAGAGGCGAGCGTTCGCCGGGAGGCGTCGGCATAATTTCCCACTGGCGCACCGAGGCCGGCTTTTGGCGATGTGCGGTGCCAAGGCAATCGGCGCCGGTGTCGCCGCCGCCAATGATGACCACATTTTTCCCGGTCGCCAGGATCTGTCCGGGAACCGTTTCGCCCGCGCTCACACGGTTGGCTTGGGGGAGGTAATCCATGGCAAAGTGAATGCCGTCCAGGTCCCTGCCCGGCACGTTGAGGTCCCGGGGATGCTCGGCGCCGCCGGTCAAAAGAACGGCATCGAAAGCGCGCCTTAATTCTTGCGCGGAAATATTCACGCCCGCGTGGACGCCGCAGCGAAACTCGACTCCCTCCGCCCGCATTTGATCGAGACGGCGATCGACAACCCACTTTTCCAGCTTGAATTCCGGGATTCCATAGCGAAGGAGACCGCCGGGACGGTCGGCTTTCTCAAAGACGGTGACGCTGTGCCCGGCGCGCGCGAGCTGCTGCGCGGCTGCCAGGCCGGCGGGTCCGGAACCGATAATGGCGATGCGCCGGCCAGTGTGCTCGCGAGGGGTTTCGGGAGTGATCCAACCCTCCTGGAAGGCGTGCTCAATGATGCTTTTTTCAATGAGCTTAATAGTAACCGGCGGCTCGCTGATGCCGAGCACGCACGCCGCCTCGCAGGGAGCGGGGCAGATGCGTCCGGTGAATTCGGGGAAATTATTGGTGGAATGCAGGACGCGGATGGCTTCGTGCCAGCGGCCGCGATAGACCAGATCGTTCCAATCGGGAATGATGTTGTTTACGGGGCAGCCCGTGTGACAGAAGGGTACGCCGCAATCCATACAGCGCGCGCCTTGGGTGCGGACTTTGTCCTCCGGGAACTCCTGGTAGACCTCAAACCAATCGTTAATGCGCTGAGGAACGGGACGCCGCTGGGGCGTCTCCCGCGCATACTCCATGAACCCGGTCAGCTTACCCACGGGCGGCCTCCTGTTTCATTTCCCCTGCCGCCGCCACGCGGGCATTCACGATAGCCGGATGCGGAGACGCCTGTTTTAACGGAACACCCAGCACCCGCTTAAATTCATGAGGAAACACTTTCACAAAACGCGGCAGCATTTCCCCCCAATTGTCCAAAATCCAGCGCGCCCTGGGACTGTCGGTATATTCCGCGTGGCGCGAGATGAGCGTGCGCAGCGCCTGCACATCGTCCTGCTCGGTGACCTCTTCGAGATCGACCCCGGCGCGGTTGCAGCCAACGGAACGGAACGCGCCGCTCTCGTCGAGCACGAACGCGATGCCTCCGGTCATGCCCGCCGCAAAATTCCGGCCGGTCCGGCCAAGGCAGACCACAAGTCCCTTGGTCATGTACTCGCAGCCATGATCGCCCACGCCTTCGATGACGGCATTAGCTCCCGAATTCCGGACTGCGAAACGCTCTCCGGCGACGCCATTGAAAAACGCCTCGCCGCTGGTGGCGCCATAGAGGGCCGTGTTGCCGATGAGAATGTTTTCCTCCGGCAGGAAATTCGAAGTCTTCGGCGGGTAGACGATCAGACGCCCGCCGGAGAGGCCCTTGCCGATGTAATCGTTGGCATCGCCTTCGAGCGCCAGGGTTACGCCCTTGGCGAGAAACGCTCCGAAGCTCTGTCCCGCGGAGCCGGAAAATTCAAAACGAATGGTGTCTTCCGGCAGCCCGTTTGAGCCGTGCCGGCGGGCGACCTCTCCGCTGAGCATCGCGCCCACGGTTCGATGGACGTTACGGATGGGAAGCTTGAACTCGACCGGCGATCCACTCTCGATCGATTCGCGGGCGTGGTCGATCAGCTTGTAATCGAGCGCCTGGTCGAGACCGTGATCCTGGGCGATGGTGCAGCGGCGTCCGACACGGCCGGGAACCTGCGGATTGTGCAGGATGGTGGAGAAATCGAGCCCTTTCGCCTTCCAGTGGTCGATGGCGTGGCGCATCTCGATCATGTCGACGCGTCCAACCAGTTCATCGAGCTTCCGGAAGCCCATGGACGCCATGATGGCTCGCACCTCTTCGGCGATGTAGAAGAAGAAATTGATGACGTGTTCGGGCTGGCCCTGGAACTTGGCGCGCAGGAGAGGGTCTTGCGTCGCCACACCCACCGGGCATGTGTTCAGATGGCATTTGCGCATCATGATGCAGCCCATCGAGATCAGGGGAGCGGTGGAGAAGCCGAACTCTTCGGCGCCAAGCAGGGCGGCAATGACAACGTCCCTGCCGGTTTGCAGCTTTCCGTCGGTCTGCACGCGGATGCGGCTGCGCAGGTCGTTCAGCACGAGAACCTGCTGGGTTTCGGCCAGCCCAAGCTCCCAGGGGATGCCGGCATGCTGGATGGAAGTGAGCGGCGAAGCGCCGGTGCCTCCGTCGTAGCCGCTGATCAGGACAACGTCGGCATGCGCTTTGGCGACGCCGGCGGCGACCGTGCCAACCCCCACCTCGGCCACCAGCTTGACGGAGATCCGCGCAGCCGGATTTACATTCTTCAAATCGTAGATCAACTGCGCGAGATCTTCGATGGAATAAATGTCGTGGTGCGGCGGCGGCGAAATCAGAGGGACGCCGGGAATAGAGTGCCGCACGCGGGCGATCTCCTCATTCACCTTGTGCCCGGGTAACTGGCCGCCCTCGCCGGGCTTGGCGCCTTGGGCGATCTTGATTTGCAACTCGTCGCAATTCACCAGGTAGTTGGTGGTGACGCCGAAGCGGCCGGAGGCGACCTGCTTGATGGCGCTGCGGCGCCAATCACCATTGTCGTCGCGCCGGAAACGCGCTTCGTCTTCCCCTCCCTCTCCGGTGTTGGAACGTCCGCCGATGCGGTTCATCGCGATCGCGAGCGTCTCGTGCGCTTCCTTGCTGATTGAGCCGAAAGACATGGCTCCGGTGGCGAATCGCCGGACAATTTCTTTCGCCGGTTCGACTTCGTCAATGGGGATTGGCGCGGGCAGAGTCTTCAATTTCATCAAGCCGCGCAAAGTGCAGAGCCGTTCGCTCTGGTCGTTGATGAGCGACGTGTATTCCTGGAAGGTGGAAAAACTCGATTGCCGCACGGCGTGCTGGAGCTTGCTGACCGTAAGCGGGTTATAGAGATGGTACTCGCCGTTTACGCGGTAATGATAGCTGCCGCCGGAGTCGAGTTCGGTGTGAGATTCATCGAGAGGCTGCCGCGAGAATTCGTGCCGCATCTGGGCTTCGCGCGCGATCACTCCCAGGCCGACGCCGCCAATGCGCGAGGAAGTGCCGGTGAAGTAGCGGTCGACGAGCGGACGGCTGAGGCCGATCGCTTCGAACACCTGCGCGCCCCGATAGCTTTGCAGCGTGGAGATGCCCATTTTCGAGAACACTTTGAGAAGCCCCTTATTTATTGCTTTCTTGTAGTTTTTCAGGGCTTTTTCGAAGGTGGTGTCCGGCAGATGGCCGCGAAGCGCCTCATCCTCCAGAGTCTCGATGGCCAGATATGGGTTCACGGCGCTCGCGCCGTAGCCGATGAGCAGACAAAAATGCATCACCTCGCGCGGCTCGCCGGATTCGATGATCAGAGCGACCTGGGTACGCGAGCCTTCGCGGACCAGATGATGATGAATGGCGGAGAGCGCGAGCAGGCTGGGAATGGGAGCGTATTCCTGGTCGGTGCCGCGGTCAGACAGGATCAAGACGGTGTAGCCGGATTTGATGGAGAGGGAAGCCTTGCGGCACAGCCCTTCCAGGGCGCGCTCCAGTTCTTCCTCGCCGCCGTCGGCGCGGAACAACATGGAAAGGGTGGTGGCGAGAAAATCGCCCTGCGAGACGCGGCGCAGCTTTTCGAGATCCCGGTTGGTCAGGATGGGATGCGGCAGCTTCATCGTGTGGCAGTGCTGCGGCGTCTCCGCCAGGATATTGCGCTCGGTGCCGATGTAGCTGGTGAGCGACATGACCAGCTCTTCGCGAATCGGGTCGATCGCCGGATTGGTGACCTGCGCGAACATCTGCTTGAAGTAATGGAACAGCAACTGGGGGCGGTCGGAAAGGCAGGCCAGCGGCGTATCCGTTCCCATCGAACCCACGGGCTCCTGCCCGCCGGTCGCCATGGGGGTCAGCAGAGTTCTCAGATCTTCGTCGGTGTAGCCGAACATACGCTGCCGGGCGATGATCGAATCGCGATCCGACTCATAGACGCGAGGCGGCTCGGGAAGATGGTCGAGCGTGATCTGATTTTCCTTCAGCCAGTCCCCGTACGGCTGCCGGGCGGCAAGGGAGGCCTTGATCTCCTCGTCGGGTATGATGCGCTTCTCCACGGTGTCGACGAGTAGCATTCGCCCGGGCTGCAGGCGCCCCTTGAACCGGACGTCCTCGGGCTTGATGGGAAGCACGCCGGTCTCGGACGCCATGATCAGCACGTCGTCCTTGGTGACGAGGTAGCGCGCCGGGCGCAGGCCGTTGCGGTCCAGAGTGGCGCCGATGACGCGGCCGTCGGTAAAAGCCACGGCGGCAGGTCCGTCCCAGGGCTCCATCAACGACGCATGATACTCGTAGAACGCCTTCTTCGCCGGATCCATGTTCTCGTCGGCGTCCCAGGCCTCGGGAATCAACATGGCCATCACGTGCGGCAGGCTGCGGCCGGATAACGTGAGAAGTTCCACGGCATTGTCGAGCGCCGCCGAATCCGAGCCGCCGGGCTGGATGATCGGCATCAGCTTCTTTATGTCGTCGCCGAAAAGGGGCGAGCTCAGCACGCTTTCCCGCGCCGCCATCCAGTTGACGTTACCCCGGACAGTGTTGATTTCACCGTTGTGGCAGATGTAGCGGTAAGGATGGGCGAGAGGCCAGGTGGGAAAGGTGTTGGTGGAAAAACGCTGGTGGACCAGACAGAGAGCGCTGGTGGTATCGGGATCCAGAAGTTCGTTGTAAAACGAGCCCATCTGTCCCGCCAGCAGGAGTCCTTTATAGACCACCACCCTCGAAGAAAGGGATGGGACGTAGAAGAAGCCCTTCTCCCGCAGATCGCTCGCGGCGACTTCCGCCTCAACACGCTTGCGGATGACGAACAGCTTGCGCTCCAGAGCGTCCTGCGTCATTCCGGACGCACCGCGAATGAAGAGCTGTTCAATATAGGGCTGGGAAGCGCGCGCCACCCGGCCGATGGCGTTGACATCAACCGGCGTGTCGCGCCAGCCAAGGACGGTGAGGCCCTCCTCGCGGACGACGCGTTCAATGATGCCTTCGCAGATCAGGCGTTGCGACGGCTCGACGGGGAGGAAAATCAGCCCTAAGCCGTATTCGCCTGGAGGCGGTAGTGTGAAACCGAGGGAGGCGCATTCGCGCGAGAAAAACTTATGCGGGATCTGAATCAGAATGCCCGCGCCGTCTCCTGTCTCCGGATCACAACCGCATGCACCGCGATGGGTAAGGTTGACGAGAATCTGCAGGCCCTTCGCAACAATGTCATGCGACGGCTCACCTGCGATGTTTACGACGAAGCCGACGCCACAGGCATCATGCTCGTTCCCGGGGTTGTATAGACCTTGCTCATCGGGGAGTTTATTGGAATACACTAGCGCTCTCCGTTTCTCTACCTGGAATATTATGCAGTATAACAATGGACGCACTATTATTCAAATGAAATATATCATTGACATAAAATCGGAAACTCTTATACTATAGAAATACCTGTGTCCTTCGAGAATCTACGGCTTTTCAAAGATATAGCGCAGACCCGGAGCGTGAGCCGTGGCGCGGCAATGAATCGTATCAGCCAGTCCGCCGCGAGCCAGCGGCTGCAGGAACTGGAGGCCGAACTCGGCATCGTGCTGCTGGACCGGTCCAGCCGCCCGTTGGAAATTACCGATGCCGGACGCCTGTACCTGGACCTCTGCCGGGACGTTTTGCGGCGTAACGAAGAGTTCGAAGCCGAGATCGACAGGCTGAAAACCGAGGTCGAAGGGACGGTCCGGGTGGCGTCAATTTATTCGGTGGGTCTATCGGAGATGGATCACCTGGAGCGTGAATTCTCGCGGCGGTATCCCAAGGCGGCGCTCGACGTTCAGTACTTGCGTCCGGAGCGTGTCGAGCAAGCGGTAATTTCGGGCGATGCCGAACTGGGATTGATGAGCTACGCGGAGGCTTCGCGGGAGATGGCGGCGATTCCCTGGCGTCTCGAAGAGATGGTGCTGGCCGCCGCGCCGGGACATCCGCTGGCTTCCCGTTCCGAAGTTGCTCTGGAAGAATTGAACGGCCTCGATTTCGTGAGCTTCGATGAAGACCTGCCCATCCGCCGCGAGGTGGACCGCTTCCTGCACGAGCGGCGCATTCATGTGCACGTGGTCCTGCATTTCGATAATCTTCAGATGATGAAGGAAGCCGTGGCGCACGGCGCGGGCGTAAGCATTCTCCCGGCGCGTATTCTCACTCAGGAGGTTCAACAGGGACGTCTGGTTCCGGTGCCCCTCTCCGGAAAAGAGCTGTATCGCCCGCTATTTATCGTGCACCGGAAAAAGAAGCGCTTCGCGCGGGCGGCGGCAGCGTTCCTGGACCTTTTGCGGGAACAGCCGGTGGAGAGCGAGGCGGCGCTCGCTTTACATTAAAAGTAGAAATTGAACGGTTTCGAGATACAATGGGTCTGCACGATCTTTTGAGATGAGAGATTACCTGGCGCTGACGAAGCCGCGGATCACCTGGCTCATTTTGATGAGCACGGGCATCGGCTACTTTTTCGGTGTTCAGGGCGCGTGGAACTGGATGGGTTTGTTCCACACGATTCTCGGCACGGCCCTGATCTGCTCGGGGACGGCGGCGCTCAACCAGTGGTACGAGCGGGACTCCGACGCGAAGATGCACCGCACCCAGTGGCGTCCGCTTCCCTCCGGCAAAATGACGCCCGCGAACGCTTTCATTTTTGCGGTGATCATCTCGCTGGCGGGATTTACGGAGCTAACGTTTGGCGTCAACCTGCTCACCGGCCTTCTCGGCCTGTATACCCTGCTGAGCTATCTGCTCATCTACACTCCTCTCAAGCGGCGCACTCCGCATTCGACAACGATTGGGGCGATCCCCGGAGCGCTGCCGACTCTCATCGGTTTCGCGGCGGCGAGAGGGGCGATCACGGCGGAGGCCTGGATCCTGTTTCTGATCCTTTTCCTGTGGCAGTTTCCGCATTTCTACGCCATCGCGTGGATGTACCGCGAGGATTACCAGCGAGCGGGAATCCGGATGCTGCCGGTGCTGGACCGGGACGGAGAAGCGACCGCGTGGCACATTATGCTTTTCCTCGTCGCACTGGTGCCGGTGAGCTTGCTGCCGAAGTTCTTCGCAATGACTGGTAACTGGTATGCGGGCGGGGCGCTGATCCTGGGGGCCGTGTTTATCTATACCGGCATCCGGATCACGCAGGATTGCACCCGGCAGCGCGCACGGCAAGTACTGCTCGCTTCGGTAATCTACCTGCCCGTGCTTTACGGTCTGATGCTGCTGGACCGGGCATGAACCGGCTGGTGCTATTTCCTGTCTCGTTTCTCATCGCGCTCTCCCTCGGAGGATGCCGGCCGCCAGCGCCGCTGCCGTCCTATGGCGAGGTGACGCGCTTCGAGCTTACCGATCAGCAGGACCGGCCTTTCGATTCGAGCCAACTCAAAGGTCACGTGTGGGTCGCGGATTTCATCTACACGACGTGCGGCGCGGTTTGCCCCAGGTTGACCTCGCAGATGCGGCAAGTCCAGGATGCGCTTTTGGGTTCGAATGTGCGGCTGGTTTCCTTTACCGTCGATCCGGCTCACGATACGCCCGAACAGCTTGAGAAATACGCCCGCGCGCACGGGGCAAACGACAAGATGTGGCTCTTCCTGACGGGTCCGGTGAAGACGCTGCAGGAACTGGACCGGAACGCGTTTAAACTCGGCAACGTGGACGGGAGCCTGGAGCACAGCACACGCTTCGTTCTCATCGACGGGCACGCGCAGATTCGCGGATATTACGAAACCTCGGAAGCAGATGCGATTTCGCGGCTGATCAGCGACGCGAAACTGCTGCTGAACCGGCAGTCCTGATGAACATCCATTCCCTTCCCGCCGTCGATGCGATTTTGAACGCCACCGCCGCGCTGCTGCTGCTCCGCGGCTATTATCTGATCCGGCAAAAACGCATTCAGGAGCACCGGCTCACCATGACACTGGCGGTGCTGGTGTCGGCGGCGTTCCTGATTTGCTACCTGGTATATCACGCACAGGTCGGATCGGTGCACTATACCAGGACGGGGCCCGTTCGAGCCGTCTACTTCGCCATTCTAATCAGTCACACAGTGCTGGCCGCGGTGCTGCCGGTGCTGGTGTTCATCACGCTGCGCCGGGCGTGGCTCGAAAGATTCGCGCTCCATAAAAAAATTGCGCGATGGACCCTGGGTATCTGGCTCTATGTGAGCGTCACCGGCGTTACCGTGTATATGATGCTCTACCAGTTCTGACCATGGCGCAATCCTGGGACGTCACGCGCTACGAAGCACGGCACGATTATGTGTGGAAGTATGGGTCGCCGTTGATCGAACTGCTGTCTCCGCAGCCGAACGAGCTCATCCTGGATCTCGGGTGCGGGCCCGGGCAACTGACCTATGAAATCGCGCAGAAGGGCGCGCGCGTCGTAGGGCTGGATTCCGCTCCCGCGATGATCGCGCAGGCACGCATCAACTATCCCGGGATTTCCTTCGTGCTCGCGAGCGCCGCCGAGTACCGTAGCGAAGAAGCGTTTGACGCTGTGTTCTCAAACGCGGCGCTGCATTGGATGAAACCACCGGAACAGGTGGCGGAATCGATCGCTCGCGCCCTCAAGCCGGGTGGGCGGTTCGTGGCGGAGATGGGCGGGCATGGCAACATCGGGAGCATTCTGGACGCTCTGCGATCGGCGCTTGGCGAGGATTACACCCGCCAGCGTAATCCGTGGTATTTCCCCTCGATCGGCGAATATGCGTCGGTCCTTGAAGCGCAGGGACTGGCGGTCGAAAACGCCGTGCTTTTCCCGCGTCCGACGCGGGTCGAAGGCGAGAACGGATTGCGCGACTGGCTCGACATGTTCGCGGGGGTATTTCTGGATGAACTGCCGGGAGCCACGCGTAGAGACGTCCTCGAAAAACTGGAGGCTCTGCTGCGCGGGCGGCTCCACTCCGGGGGCGCGTGGCACATCGACTACCACCGTCTGCGAATCACGGCCCGCAAACCCGCCTGATCGCTTATTCTGGTTACGTTGGAACGCAAGAATACGCTCCTCTACATTTTTGCCGGCCTGGTGACCCTTGGCGTGGCGGCCGCGGCCTACCTGCACTATTCCCCAGGGTCCAGCGGCGCGGCCCCGCTCACCCCTGAGGCAAAGGCTTATGTTCACAACCTGAAGATGGGCCCGGTGGAGATGAAGGCGACCGACAGCTACGTGAACCAGACGATCACGGAGATTGAGGGGACGATTACGAACGGCGGCGACCGGACCATCCGGTCAGTGGATATTTATTGTTACTTCTATGACGCGTACGGACAACTGGTGTTGCGCGAGCGGGCGTCGATCGTGAAGCCGGGGCGCCTCCCGTTCCAGCCCAGGGATACCCGGAACTATCGTTTGGCATTCGACAACATCCCGGCGAGCTGGAACAATCATATGCCCCAGCTTGTGATTGCGCAGATCCTATTCGAGTGACGCATGGCGCTGCTGCTCGTGATTGAAGACGATCCGGAGCAGCTTGCGCTGCGGCGGATGATGCTCGAAGTGGCCGGGCATGAGGTTTTAGAGGCCGACAGCGCACGCGCGGCAGCCGCACAGCTCGACCGGAGCCATCCGCAAGCGATCATTCTCGATCTAAGGCTCCCGCGCGAAGAAGATGGGATTGCACTGGCCGGGCCACTTGCTTCCCGCATACCGGTGATCGTGCTCACGGGCGCAAGCCTCTCGGCGGTGAAGGGACTACCCGTGTTCCGTGCGCTGCGGAAACCCTGCCCCGCGCCGGATTTACTGAAAGCGGTCGAGGATGCGGTGAGCGGAAATGGAAATCGCGGTTAAAGTAATTCCTAGGAGCTCGAAAAATGAGATCGCGGGTGAGCTTGCGGACGGCTCGCTGCGGGTGAGAGTAACCGCGGCGCCGGAAAAGGGCAAAGCGAATTTGGCTCTCCGGCGATTTCTTGCGGATCACTACGGAGTGCCGCTGAGTTCGGTACGCATTGTCGCGGGAGAAACATCTCCGCGCAAGCGCGTGCGGATCGAAGGAGTGAATGCCGGTGCCTGATACGGCTTTTTTAGCAGACGCGATCGCGCTCGAACACGACACCGGCGCCGAACACCCGGAGTGTCCGGCGCGATTCTATGCCGCACTGGAGGGACTGTCCGGTTTTTCGCGGACGGAAACCATCCCGCGCGCGGCCACCGAGGACGAACTGGCCGCTTGCCACACACGCGATTATCTCCGAACGGTGAAACGGGAAATTCTGGGGGGCGCCAGCGAGTTGAGCACGGGCGACACCCAGGTAAGTCCGCGATCGCTCGATGCCGCGCTGCGGGCTTCCGGCCTCGTGTTGAACGCGGTGGATCTGGTGGCGCAATCGAAGGCCCGCAATGCATTTTGCGTAGTGCGTCCTCCCGGCCACCATGCGACCGCGGATCGCGGCATGGGTTTCTGCATCTTTAATAACATCGCGGTTGCGGCGCGCTATGCCCAGCGCGAACACGGCGCCGCCCGCATTCTGGTTGCCGACTGGGATGTGCATCACGGCAACGGCACGCAGGATATCTTTTACTCGGACGGCTCGGTCCTGTTTTTCAGCACGCATCAGCACCCGTGGTATCCGGGAACGGGAATGCCGGACGAGTGCGGCGACGGTCGCGGAGAAGGGCTAACCATCAACCGCCCGTTTCCGGCGGGCACTGCGGGGCGCGCCATTCTCGATGCGTTTCGCTCCACGCTCGAGCCGGCCGCCGCGAGCTTCCGCCCCGAGATGATCTTTATCTCCGCCGGATTCGATTCGCGGCGGGATGACCCGCTGGGACGCTTTCTATTGCGCGACGAAGACTTCGCGGAATTGACTCGATTTCTGATGGAACTGGCGGATCGCTACTGCGGCGGACGCCTGGTTTCGGTGCTCGAAGGCGGATATAATCTCGCCGGGCTTACGGAGGCGGTACGCGCGCACGCCGGAGCGCTGGTGAGTTAGACCGCCCTCCGGAACGTCAGATTGATACGGCGCTCTCCCAACAACGGATGGACGCCGGGTTTTAGCGGTAGCACGCCGTGATAGCGCAAACGCGCCGCGCCGCCCCACACCACGACATCTCCATGAGTCAGTTCCACGCGCGCCGTTGGGTCCGAGCGCCGGAGGCCTCCAAACAAAAAGACGGCGGGGATTCCGAGCGAGACCGAAACGATGGGCTGCGAGAAATCGCGCTCGTCTTTGTCCTGATGGAGGGATAGCTTTGTGCCAGGCTCGTAGCAGTTGATCAAACAGGCATCCGGAGCATAACCGTCGAATCCGCCGGCGGCAGCCGCGCTCGCGGCGAGTTTTTCGAAGACCGCGGGCATCGGCGGCCAGGGCAATCCACTTTCCGGATCTGCCGCAGCGTAGCGATAGCCCGACCGGTCCGACACCCAGCCGGCCGCGCCGCAGTTGCTCATCGCAACAGACATTCGATACCCGCCGGGGGTGGTCATGTGGCGGAACGGGGCGCGAGAGGTAACATCACGCAATGCCGCGAGAAGCGCGGATTCATCGGACAAGGCGAATTTACGAAGAACCACTGCGCCGGCCGCCAGCGGTTCCTCCCGCGGCGCGACGTCTTCCAGATTTTCGAAAAGATTCATCCGAAGGGTCCTCTTTCATTCTGCATCGTGGAAAATAATCCCGGCGGTATGGCGCTGCCCGGAAAGGACTCGGCTTACGCCGTGGCGGAGATTCACGCGATACCATCCGCGTTCGCCCTGAACGGGGCGATGATGAACAGCAAAGACGACGCCGTCTCCCTGGCGCAGCGGAATCACCATAGGGCGCGATTGCATGCGGGGGCGCTGCTCCGTCATCACAAACTCACCACCAGTGAAATCGCGGCCGGGCTCGGCGAGGAGAATGGCCAACTGGAGCGGGAAGACGTACTCGCCGTAGAGGTCCTGATGGAGGCAGTTATAGTCGCCGGCCGCGTATTGAAGGAGAAGGGGCGTGGGTTTCGATTGCCCCGCCTCCCGGCAGCGCTCGATGAACTGGGCAAGGCTCGCGGGATAGCGCACCTCGAGCCGCATCGCTTCATTCCAGCGATTGGCGACGGGCGCGAGATGCGGATAGACCGCCGTCCGGAGAGTGTCGATCAGCCCTGGAAGAGGATAGCGGAAGTACTTGTATTCGCCCCGCCCGAAGCCATGGCGCGCCATGACGACACGGCTGCGAAAGAGATCGTCGTCGGGATACAGCGATGCGATTTCCAGGCATTCCTCCGGAGTGAGCAGGCCGGCGATTCTCGCGCTGCCCTGCCCGTCCAGATCCTTCGACACGGCGTCCCAAGAGACCCCTTCCACCCGCTCTTTCACGTTCGGCATTCTATCCACTAACCTAGCAGCGGACCGGGCAAGATAAACTCCGTTTCCTGCTTTTGAATTTTGCAAATTGCAGAGCAAGAACCGGAGTGCGCGGAAAGGTACTTGCAATTAAGTTTGACTTATGACGACGCGGGAAACGCTGATGAGGCGGCTCGAAAGGGAATGGCGCAGTTTCGAGGAAGCGTATGAAGGCCTGGCAGAACCGGCGCTGCACCAGCCTGGCGTCGTGGGCGAGTGGTCCGTGAAGGACATCATTGCTCACGTCACGGTGTGGGAAGAAGAAGCTCTGAAACACTTACCCGCAATCCTCCAGGGACGAACACCTCCCCGCTACTCAGCGGCCTACGGCGGCATTGACGCCTTCAATGCGCTGACCATGGGAGCAAAGAAGAAACTCTCGCTCGCCGAGGTATTGCGCGAGCGGGCCAGTGTCCATCGCCGCCTGCTGGAGTTAATTGAAAGGACGCCGGACGAGCATCTCGATCCGAAGGCTCGATTCCGCCGGCGGCTGCGTCTCGATACTTACGGCCATTACCGGAGGCACACACGCGCCATTCAGGCGTGGCGGGCGCGGCAACCGGAAAAGTAACGCCGCGTTATGCGCGCGCTTCCCGTTCGAGCAGCACCCTTTTGCGCTCCACGCCCCAGCGGTAGCCCGACAGCGAGCCATTCGAGCGGACCACGCGATGACAGGGAATCGCCACGGCGAGAGAATTCGCGCCGCACGCCTGCGCCACGGCGCGCATCGATTTCGGCGCGCCGATACGAGCGGCGATTTCCGCGTAGCTCGCAACCGAGCCGGAAGGAATGTCGCGCAATGCCCGCCACACCCGCTGTTGAAATGCGGTGCCGCGGATATCGAGCGGCAGATCCAGGCCTACCGAAGGCGCCTCGATGAATCCCACGACCTTGGAAACAAGCTCCTCGAAACCGGGATCACCGCCGATCAAATTCGCTCGCGGGAAGCGGTCCTGAAAATCGCGCACAAGGGCCGACGGGTCGTCGCCCAGCAGGATGGCACAAATGCCGCGATTGCTTCTCGCGACCAGGATGGAGCCGAGTGAGCATTCACCGACGGCGAAATGAATGGCTGTTTCCGCGCCGCCGGAGCGAAAACGCGACGGCGTCATGCCAAGCAAACCATTCGATTCGCCATAGAACCGCCCATTGGAGTTATACCCGGAGTCATAAATGGCGTCCGTCACCGTCGCACCGCCGGCAAGTTCGCGGCGGACACGTTCGGCGCGATGAGCGGCCGCGTATTGCTTCGGCGTAAGTCCCGTACCCGCTCGAAAGACGCGGTGAAAATGGAACAGACTCATCCCGGCGCGTCTGGCCAACTGCTCCAGAGCGGGAGTTTCTTCGCATGTTTCAAGGAAGCGGCAGATTTGCGTAATCGTCGCGGCGTTGCGTTCCGAGAGCGGAGGTTCATCCGGCCTACAGCGTTTGCAGGGCCGGAAGCCGAAGCTCTCGGCGTGTTCGCGCGTTGGATGAAAACGAACATTCTCGGGACGAGGCCGGCGGGCGGCGCAAGACGGGCGGCAATAGACGCCGGTTGTCGCCACCGAGTAAAAGAAAGCTCCATCAGCCGAGGCATCACGGGAAATGATCGAGGCCCAGCGGGGATCGTTTTGCGTGTGCTCCGCCGGAAAGCTTTCGAGGTTCCGGGTCATATGGGGTTCTCCTTCGATGGTCTGCTTGGACAATCTGCCTGCACCGTCTGCTTACACTACAAAGTTAGCAACGATCGGCAGAGGAAGACACTCCGATTCTTGCTTCCGAATTCAATTCAAGAGCGAGAATCCGGCCGCCTCGCGATATGCTACTTTTGACTTGGATCTGGGATGTAGGAGGATCTTCCAATGAATTCAGGACCGGCTGACTCCGCCTCGTGCTCCCTCGCGCCTTGGCTGGCGGTGCGAGACGGAGAACCTGCCATCGAATTCTATAAAGCCGCGTTCGGCGCGGTTGAGGTCTACCGGATGGACCCTCCGGAAGAGGGGGTTGTGGTGAGACTGTCGGTCCGCGGCGCGGAGTTTTGGGTGAGCGGCGGAACGGAATCCGGCGGCGGAACGGAAAATGTCGGCGGCGGCTCCGTTCGGATGATTCTGACCGTCCCGAATCCCGATGAGCTGTTCGCCCAGGCGCTCTCTGCGGGCGCTGTCGAAATATATCCCGTCGGCGAGGAGTACGGCTGGCGATTGGGTCGGCTGGTAGATCCCTTCGGGTTGCACTGGGATGTGGGACATCCGCTTTCCGAGGCCGGGTAGACCAAACAGTGAGAGGGAAAAAATCTCCCAAGACACCGGACGAATACCTTGCAGGTGTTCCGGAACCCGCGCGGAGCCTTCTCGATAAGCTGCGTGCGACGATCCGATCTGCCGTACCGCCCGAGGCGACTGAAACGATCAGCTATGGGATGCCCGCGTTCCGGTACAAGGGCGCGCTCATTGGATTTGCGGCATTCTCCAAACACTGCAGCCTGTTCCCGATGGGCTCGTCGGCCATCGAGCAGTTTCGGGATGAGCTCAAGGGCTTTCAGACCTCCAAAGGGACCATCCAATTTACGGTGGAAAAGCCTCTGCCCGCGGCGCTCGTGAAAAAAATCGTGAAAGCGCGCGTAGCTGAGAACGAGCGGAGGAGGACCGCCTAATCGTCCGCGATGGCCTCCATCGGAGAAGTCCGCGCGGCACGGTGAGCCGGGAGCAAGCAGGCCGCGAGCGACACCGCGGATACCACCACCGTGACGGCAGCGACAGCGGCCAAACTGAAGGCGGGCACCTGAAAGAGAAATGCTCGCATGGCGCGGCCCGCAAACCATGCGCCAAGCACTCCGAGAACCGCGCCTCCGGCAAGCAGGCGCAGAGCCAGGGTCAGAAAATGCCGCCGGATCTGCTCCGGGCGCGCCCCGAGCGCCATGCGCACGCCGATTTCGCGCCTTCGCTGCGCGATCGCATAACTTAGCACTCCGTAAGTGCCGATGGCGGTAAGCAACAACGCGATGACCGAGAAAAAGCCGGCAAGGAGCGCCGGTGAACGGCGCACCAGCAAGCTGTCCGAGATGCGCGCATCCATGGAACGAACGTCATTCACGGGCAATTCGGCATCAATTTGGCGCACGGCGCTCCGCAAGGTTCGCCCGAGATTCTCCGGTGCGGCGGCGGAGCGTAGCACGACGAACATGTCAGTCGCGGGCTGGAACGAATATGGATAGTAAACAGCACCCTGCGCGGCGGCATCCGTAAGACCGGCCTGTTTGACGCTGCCAACAACTCCGACTACGCGAAACGCCTCCGCGCCCGGGCCCATTTGAGACCCCTGAAACAACTGCTGCCCGATGACGCCGCCCTTGGGCCAGTAGTAGCGGGCGAAATCCTGGTCTACCACGCAGACGCGC
The DNA here is from genome assembly GCA_035546955.1 of Bryobacteraceae bacterium. Taxonomy (GTDB): domain Bacteria; phylum Acidobacteriota; class Terriglobia; order Bryobacterales; family Bryobacteraceae; genus BOG-234. Next base: position 7,643 of record DASZVV010000251.1, on the reverse strand, counting down.
GGGCTGCGCCGGGAGTCTTCCTCGCCGAGAAAACGGCCCGCAATGAGAGAAAAGCCCATGGCGCGAAAATAATCGCCGCCCACGCTGTAGGAATAGTGCCCGCGTGGAGATTCGCCGGGAGGGCGCGTATATCCTTTCACCGTGGCGGCACTCTTGCCGTTGTGGCCGCTAAAAGGGAGGTTGCTGACAACTCCGGCTGACACAATACCGGGCCGGCCTCCGAACGCGCTCATCAGCTTTTCGACGAACGCCAGACGGGTCCGGGTGTCCGGATAGCTTCTCCCCGGAAGCGTGATCTGGCTTGTCAGAACGTGATTTGGTTCAAAGCCGGGGGACACCGACATGGCCCGCTGGAGGCTCAGGCCGAGCAGTGCGGAGCCTGACAGGAGAACAAACGCCAGCGCGATCTGAGCGACGATGAATCCGTGGCGCAAAGCTTGCGCGGCGCGGCCGGCGGTTCCGGTGCGAGACTCCGACTGCAGAGCATTCCCCAGGCCAGGACGCAGGTGGAACCAGGCAACGGGCGCCGCCAGCAATACTCCCAGCATGAGCGACGCGGCGAGCGCGGCGGCGAACAGGCGGGCATCCGGCGCGATGTAATTTCCCAGCGGCAAACGGTCTCCGCCGAGCAGGGCAAGCAGACGGATGCCGCCCGCGCCGGCGGCGAGTCCAAGCAATCCCCCTCCGAGCGTGAGCAGCACGGTTTCAACCAGCGCTTCGCAAACCACGTGCCGCCGGCTTGCACCGAGCGCCTGTCGAACCGCAAGTTCCTTCGCGCGGCCCGCCGCGCGAATCAGGAGTAGATTCACCAGGTTTACCGCGCCAATCAGCAGCAGCGCGAGCACACCTGCCTGCAGCAGGAGCAACGTAGGGCGAATGGAGGCGACGTGATCGGCATGAAGAGGCGTGACGATAGAACGAAAGCCCGCATCGGCCATCATTTTCGCCTGGGGGTCTTGAAGTTCCAACGCCGAGTTCTGGGCGTCGATTTGCGACTGTGCCTGGGCGAGAGCGACCCCCGGCCTGAGGCGCGCGATGATTTGGGTCACATTCCCGCCGGAGTGACGCTGAAGAGAGGAGCGGTCCTCCAGGCGGGACGGATAAGGAAAATAGAGACGCGCTTCCGACGACAGGAATCGAAAGCCCGGCGGCAGTACGCCGACGACGGTGAAAGGGCTGCCGCTCACGCGGATCCGCCGGCCGATAACCTGCGGGTCGGCATGGAAATTCTGTCTCCAGAAACCGTCGGAGAGGATCACCACCGAATCCGTATCGAAAGCGGTTTCCGATTCGGCGAACACGCGCCCCATGGCCGGGTCCCGGCCGAGCGTCGTAAAGAACTCCGGAGACACCAGAACAACGGGTTCACGAATCATGGAGCCCTGTTCCCCGACGATCGCCGTTTCAAAGCGGTACATGGAGAGCGAACTGAATGCCGGTATGCGTCCCCGGCGTTCGTAATAGTTAGCGATGGACGAGCCGTCGCGATCGACACCGGCTTTCGGATAGGTATTGAAGATGGTGACCAGGCGGCCGGCATCCGGGAACGGCAATGGGCGCAGCAGGATGGAATCGATAACGGCGAAGATCGTGAGATTCGCGCCGAGGCAGAGGCCGAGCGTGAGGAGAGCGGCGGCGGTGAAGCCGGGCGATTTCCGGAGCATGCGAACCGCGTGGCGGAGGTCCCGGCCCAGATCGTCCAGGAGAGTTAAGCCGCGCGCTTTCCGGCACTCGTCCTTGAGGCTGTTGAGCCCGCCAAGTTCCATTCGGGCGCGGCGGCGCGCCTCGACCGGAGATACTCCGGAGCGGACGAGGTCGGCGGCGTATTGCTCGATGTGAAACTTCAGTTCGGCGCTCATCCCCGCTTCAAAATCGCGGCGGGAGGTGAGCACGCCGAGCAGGGAGCGCAGGCGGTTCAGCACGTCACGCCTCTCCGGGCGTGCTGTTCAACGCCGCGGACATGGCGGACGCCAGGCGGTTCCAGCCTTCCGTCTCCTCGCGCAGGCGGCGGCGACCGGCGGCAGTGAGCGTGTAATATTTGGCGCGGCGATTGTTATCGCTCTGCCCCCATTCCGCGGCGATGAGACGCTGGTGCTCCAGGCGGTAAAGCGCGGGATAGAGCGACCCTTGGGGAATCTCCAGGGCGTCGCCGGAAATTTGCCGGATGCGAAGCAGGATGCCGTATCCATGGTGCGCCTGCTGCGAGACGGCTTTCAGGATCAGCATGTCGAGCGTGCCGGGAAGCAGTTCGGCGGTCTTACCCATGACTTGCGTTTCTTCCCTCCTAGTCTACCTAGGAGTATAGACCGGCTCTCCTAGTTTGGCAAGAGGAGATAGACGCGATGATGGCTACGCCTTGCGGTAATATTCGACGCCGGCGCGTTCCTCGGCGAATTCCACCGAATCGCCGATCGACACACGCTCGCCTGAAATCCGCACGGTACGGCGCTTTCCCCGATCGGGATCGACGATGGCGAGTTGATAGGGGGCGTCGCCGGCGTATTGCTCGGGTGGAGACCACACTACCGTTTCGGTGTAGACGATCGCCTTCATGCGGCCCCCAGAACGGTAACCACGCAGGTGGCTCCGGAGCCGCCCAGGTTCTGCGCGAGACCGATCTCGCGGCGGGCTACCTGACGCTCACCGGCTTCGCCGCGCAATTGCAAAACCACATCGCAAATCTGACCGGCGCCCGTGGCGCCCACCGGATGCCCCTTGGATTTGAGACCGCCGCTGGTGTTTACCGGCATTTCCCCTTGAATCGCCGTATGGCCTGCCAGCGTGTACGGTCCTCCCTGCCCTTTGGCGGCAAAGCCGAGATCCTCTATGGCCAGAATTTCGGCAATGGTGAAGCAATCGTGAACTTCGGCGAACTGAATATCACGCGCGGTTAATCCGGCCATCTTGTACGCCCTGGCCGCGGCGGTCCGCACCGCCTGCAGCGTGGTGATGTCGTCTTTTTCGTCGAGTGCCACCAGATCCGACGTCTGAGCGATTCCAAGAATTCTCGCGGGCTTGGCTGTAAATTCCGAAGCGCGTTCGAGGGGCGCCAGGACCACGGCGGCGGCGCCGTCGCTAATGAGGGAACAATCGTAGACCGTGAGCGGTTCGGCAATGGGCTTGCCGGCGAGCGCCTGCTCCATGGTGATCGCTTTTTTCATGTGAGCGAGCGGATTCTTCGCCCCATTGGCGTGATTCTTGACCGCCACCGAGGCGAGATGCTCGCGAGTGGTCCCGTATTGATACATATGTCGGCGGGCAATCATGGCGAAGAGCGCGGGGAAGGTGGCGCCGGCTTTCACTTCGCCGCCCAGATCGCCCGCGCCGGCGAGGATTTCAGTCACCTTCGGGGTTGGCTGGGAGGTCATTTTCTCGACTCCGGCCACCAGGACCACGTCATTCAGGCCCGCCGCCACACTCGAAACCGCATGATAGAACGCCGCTCCACTCGAAGCGCAGGCGTCTTCAAAGCGCGTCGCGGGGACGCCCCGGATGCCGCAAGCCGAGGCAATGTAAGGAGCGAGATGATTCTGGCCGGCAAACTCGGGTCCGGCGAAGTTCCCCAGGAAGAAAGCCTCTATTTTTGAAGCATCTACAGATGCATCCTTAAGTGCTTTCTCACATGCCTCGACGGCGAGTGACCGCAGATCGCGGTCCGGAAATGCGCCGAAAGCGGTTTTCCCAATGCCGACTACAGCCACCGGTCTCATATAGCCTCAGAATAGCGCCAGGCGTGGACTGCACGTTTTCCGCCTTTCACCGTCATGTCTGATAGCGATGGCGTATGCAGTCGAGTACTCTGTAAGTGAGCGCGCGCGGCGCGATACCGGCTTGTGGCCGGTTGTCAGAGCCGCTTTTGCGCCCAGGAGCGGAATGAGCGAAACCGCCGGGCATGTGCCCTACGATGCCGCCACGGAGCTGGAAGAACAGCAGGCTCGATTCATCTCGGAGCATCTGAGGCGCATCTTCGTGTTGATCTACCGGATGGTGGGCAACGCGGCGGACGCGCAGGACCTGACGCAGGAGGCGTTCATCAAGGCCCTGCAGCGGCGGGACCAGTTAAAAGACGCCGCCCGCGCGGCACACTGGCTTTCGAGAATCGCCAGCAACACCGCGATCGACTTCCTCCGCCGGCACGGCAAAGTGAATTTTTGCGATATCGACGCTCTTCCGGAGTCCCTCTCGGAGAGAATGCTGGAGCAAGGTGCAGGCCCGTCCACCGAAAGCCCGGAGCAAAGTCTGCTGCGGAGCGAGAAGCGAGCCCACCTGGAGCGTGGTCTGGCCGCGCTGACCGACCGCGAGCGAGCCGCGCTACTGCTTCGCGACGTGGAGGGACTCCCCGCCGAGGAGGTGGCCCGGCTGTTGAAATGCTCCAAGGCGACCGTGCGTTCGCACATTGCCAATGCGCGGGTGAAGTTTCGAAAGTACCTGGAGAGGCGGCCGGTATGAGCGAGCGCACGGCTGTTCACCCGGCGGAAACGGAACTCGCTCTATTTGCGGGCGGCGACCTGGGCGTATGGCGGCGGCGGCGGATCGCCTCGCATACACGGCAGTGTGCAAGCTGCCGGAAGACGGCGGAAGCGCTGTCGATGGCTCGCGAGCACGCGCGCGATTTGGCGGAGGATCTGCCCCCGGATACGAAGTGGAATGACCTGGCGGCCGAGATGTCGGCGAATATTCGCCTGGGACTCGAAGCGGGCGAGTGCATCGAACATCTTCCCTTTCGCGCGCGGCGGCCCATTCTTCGGTGGAACCTGACGACGGCGCTCGCCGGCGTGGCGCTCCTGGGGTTGGTTTCGTTGTGGCTCAGGCTGCCGGAACCGCAGATGAATCATTTGCGCGAATCGCTGACGACGATCATTCGAGGAAAGAGCGCAGCCCCCGTGGTGGACGCGGCCGCGCCCAATCTCCTTTCGAATGTCGCCGTGCTGGAGGCGTCGCCAAGCGGAGCCACGGTGCAGGAAAACGGGTCCTCCCTGAAGCTGCTTGCGCCGCCCTCTTCCGACGCGGTCAGCGTTTCGGTGAATCTGCAGGATTCCGTGAGCGCGCGCTACGTGGACGCGGATTCCGGCCAGTTGACCATCAGCAAGGTGTACTATGCGCATTAAGCTGGCGGCGGCCATGCTGGCGCTGCCGATCGCGGCCTTCGCGGAGCTGCCTCTGCCCAGCATCGAGTTTCCGAAGGACGGTCCGGTTGCGCTGTTGAGTTCGGACTACAGCGGATCGAACGAGACCGCGCGGGGCAGCGCGATGGTGGTGGATCTGCATGCGGCCCTTACGCTAAAAAACATTGGCGCGCGGCGCATTCGCGGGCTCACGCTCATGGTGCGGGCGCAAGAGGTCACGCCGGGTGGAAAGGCGTCGGTTACGCTTCCCAGTTTGAATGTGAATAGCGGCGAATCCTTTCCGGTGCGGCTGGATTTGCGGCTGCTGCGCCCGGTGCAGTCGGCGGGCGCGGGTGCGGTGGAGGTGCGGCTGGATGGGGTTCTGTTTGACGACTTGAGTTTTTACGGACCGGACCGTCTGAACTCGCGGCGGTCGATGCTGGTTTACGAAATGGAGGCGCGGCGGGACCGCCGCTACTTCAAGAGCCTGCTCGATCAGGGTCCGGACAAGCTGCGGCAGGCGGTGCTCGCTAGCTTATCGCGGCAGACGCCTGGAACGGCGGAAAACGCGGATATCCAGGTGGTGCGCAATGGACGGGCGACGGCGGTGGACGCCGGGCGCCGGCTGGAATTTGCGTTTGTCGATTTCCCGGAGGCGCCGGTGGAGCCTCGCCAGGGCGAGGCGATGGTTTCCGGCAACGAGGCTCGCACACGCAGCCTGGAGGTGCGCAACCGTTCGGATCGCACGGTGCGATCCATTGAGATGGGTTGGATCCTGCGCGACGGAAAAGGGCGCGAGTTTCCAGCCGGGTCGATGCCCTCCGACGTGCTTCTTCCGCCCGGGCAACAACGAGACATTTTGAAAGATGCGACCCTGCGATTCCCGCGCCAGCGCGATACCGCGCCGCAAATCATGGGAATGACCGGCTACGTGAGCAGCGTGGAATTCGCCGATGGGCAGGTTTGGATCCCATCGCGGGCCGGACTCTCCGACCCGCGGCTGGAACGCAACCTGGTGCCATCTCCCGAGGAGCAGCGTCTGGTGCAGATCTACCGCCGGAAAGGGCTGACCGGACTCGCCCAAGAGCTGAAGAGATTCTAGGCGGGCGTGCTACACTGTTGGGGTAGTTTCCTCACGCATCGGGGCGTGGCTCAGCCTGGCTAGAGCGCCTGGTTCGGGACCAGGAGGCCGGAGGTTCGAATCCTCTCGCCCCGACCATTTATCCCTCGAGTTCTCAAACGATACAGGCTCTACGCCAAAAACGGGGGCAACCCGATCCCAACCACATAGTTTAAGCACAGAGCACCTGCACTCGTTGACGGTAGTTTTCGAAATTTCGGAAGCCGTACGCCTGCCTGGTGATTGTCTCCATCTTGTTGTGGAAGCCTTCGGTGATGCCGTTGGAACGAGTGAAGCGCCACATGCGGGCGATCTCCTCGGACCAGGAATGGAGGGTGTCGCCGAGGGCGACCAGTTGCGCCAGTCCGGACTGGCGCAACTCGATCACGGCCCGCAGAAAGCGCGGCGCCAGTTTCTGGCATTGGCGGCGGGTTTTATGCTTCTTCAGCAGCAGGTAGCAGAGCCGCTGTTTGAAGCGGTAAATGACGTTCAGCGCCGGCCGTTGGGCCAGATAGGCCAGGAGACGGAGTTTTTGTTCGGGCTTGAGGTTATGGCGATGGCGGCGCATCAGCGACATCAGCCCGCGGTGCTTGGACCCAACCGGATCGATCTCGCGCCAGCAGGCCAGAAAGTGGTGGTTGATGAGTCGGATGACGTGGAAACGATCGGCCACAATCACCGCCTTGGGGAAGTGTTTGCGGACGATGGACCGGTAGACCACCGCCAAATCCATGCAAACCACGCGCACCTGCTCTTTGCCTTTTAAGGAAAGAAAATACGACTCCAAGGCGGCTTCCGACCGGCCGAGCGTGACGTCATAGATGCGATGGTTCTTCAGATCGCAGAAGGTCGTGGCGTAGCCCTTCTTGCGCGTGAAGAAGTGCTCGTCGATTCCCAGCACCTTCGGGCACACCGGCGCATGATCCTGGCGGGCGCGACGTTGCAGATGGCGCAGGAAGTAGCGCTGCACGGTGGCGGCTCCGATACCCTTTCTCCTGCCGAGGCAGCTGCGGTTGATGCCATCCAGGTGCTGCTGATAGACCATCTCCTGAAAGCTCTCACTGGCTCTCTGGCAGGGCTGCACTCCCGGCAACCGCTGGCGAAACGAGCGCCCGCAATCCAGACAGCGGCTCTTGCGCACCGCCAGCTCCAGGACGCCCCGCCGGAACCCCCAGTCGTCGTGGCGGACTCTTCTCCGGCACCAGCCTTTGTTGCGCAGCCGTGAACCACCGCAGTTGGGACACGATATCGGCCCCGTATACCGGGCCGATATCGTAATCGTGCCGCCGCTTCGTTGGATGTTGCTAACCTCGTATTGGGGTAGGCCTAAAACGATCTCTGAGTCGGTCAAAACGTATTCTCCCAAGAATGTTTTACCATCTTGGGATCGAGGGTCTGCCCCCGTTTTTGATCAAGAG
>DASZVV010000250.1:0-1634 GCA_035546955.1 Bryobacteraceae bacterium | reverse complement strand
GAGATCGTTGACTGATCGGGAGTAGTTTGACTCAATTCGAAACCGAGAAACGACCGCAAAGCGAGAGAATCCGCAGTCCGCCATGCAATACCTCCCCCGGCCCGGAATTTTGATGGACAGTTCTCTGGGAACATTTGAGATGGAAAATGTTCTTTTAAGGAGAGAGAATGTCGAACACAAAGAAGACCGATTCCGGGGCTGCGGAAGGAGCCCGCAGGGCGACTGAGCAGCCTCCGGAATCGGGGCGCGCGGGTGCCGGACGTTGGTCGTCGCGGCGCAAGACGGCAGTGATTCTGGAACTGTTGCGCGGCGCGGATCTGGAGAGCACATCGCGGAAGTACCGGGTGACGGTGGCCACGCTGAGCGAATGGCGGGATCGGTTCCTGGCTGCCGGCGAAGCCGGCATCAAGAGCCGCGAGGTCAACGTGGAAGACGAAGAGAAGCGGCGGCTGAAGTCTGTAGTAGCGGGCCTGAGCGTGGAGGCGGAACTGCTGCGTGAGAAGATCGCCCTGATCGAGGGTGGCCGCCCTTTGGTGTCGTGGAAGTCGAGACCATGAGCCGCACCGTCTCGGCTTCCTGCAACAGCGCCTATGGTGTGGCGCGAGTAGTGGCGATCTGGGGTCTCCCGCGATCCAGTTTCTATGCGGCGCGCGGCCGGCAACGGTATCCGCGGGAGCCGCGCAGGCGCGGTCCCAAAGTCCTCTCCGATGCGGAACTGCTTCTGGCGGTCCGCTCGGTTCTGGATGAGTCCGTGTTCACGGGCGAAGGTTATCGCAAGGTCTGGGCGCGGCTGCGCCACAAAGGCATCCGGACCTCGAAGGAGCGCGTGAACCGGCTCATGCGGGAAAACCAGTTGCTCTCGCCGCATCGGCAGGCGCTTCCGGAGAAGCGTCATCCCCACGATGGCGTCATCGTCACCGAGCGGCCGGATCAGATGTGGGGTACCGATGCCACGGCCACCTGCACGATCGCCGAAGGCGCCGTCACGATCTTCGCCGCCATCGATCACCGCACGAGCGAGTGCGTCGGCATCCACGCGGTGAAGAAGGCGAACCGTTTCGAAGCGCTGGAGCCGGTCCGGCAGGCCGTCCGGGAGCGTTTCGGTGTGTTCTCACTGCGAAGCGCAGCTGGGCTCGAACTGCGTCACGATCACGGCAGCGTTTACATGAGCGACGATTTTCAGAATGAAATCCGCTATCTGGGTATCGAGTCTTCACCGGCTTTCGTGCGCCAGCCGGAGGGCAACGGCTGCATCGAGCGTTTCTTCCGAACGCTCAAGGAACAACTGCTCTGGGTCCGGCACTTCCAGGACCTCGATGAGCTTCAGGCCGCTGTCGCCGAGTTCCGCGACCGCTATAACCACAACTGGATCATCGGCCGTCTCGGTTATCGCACTCCCGCTCAAACTCGGCGCGACTTCGATCTTGTAAACCTGATTGCGGCGTGATTCAATGAATCAACTTACTCCCAGAAATCTGTCCACCACGCCCTGGCCAAAACAGCCGAAGCAAGATGTTCGTGACCGCTCCATCCTCGTGCAGCCAAAGTGTGCCGTCTGACGGCCCGGGAGAAATTCGAAACGTGTCGTCGTCCGCGGCGAACACGATTTCACCTGCGGTACCGGACTCAGACTT
>DASZVV010000249.1:0-3557 GCA_035546955.1 Bryobacteraceae bacterium | reverse complement strand
GTCTGGCTTTCGATGGCGTTGATGAAGAACATGCTGACGCCCGTGCTGGTGATGGGTGCGGCGATGGTGGGAATCACGATCGCGATCCAGCTCGTGGTGACCGGCTTCGGAATCAGCATGAAGAAAGTCACGCCGGATCTGAAGCGTCTGAATCCCATTGAAAAGCTGAAGCAGCTTCCGGGTCAAAATCTGCCGGCGCTGCTGCAGGCAGTCATCATGCTGCCCGTGTTCGGGCTGGCCGTCTACTATGTGGTCACCAACAATCTGACCGCTTACCTTGCGCTGCCCCTCGGCAGTCTCACGAGCGGGGTTGCGATGGTGGCCGGTTCCATTGAGAATCTGCTGTGGAAGGCCGCGGGGCTGTTCCTGGTCTTTGGTCTGGTAGATCTGATCCGCCAGAAGGCTCGCTATGCGAAGGAAATGCGCATGAGCAAGCAGGAGATCCGCGACGAAGCGAAGGAGACCGACGGCAATCCGATGGTCAAAGGCCGCATCCGCCGGCTGCGCCGCGATATGGCGCGCAAGCAGATGATGAAGGAAATTCCGACGGCGACCGCGGTCATCGTCAACCCCACCCACTACGCCGTTGCGCTGCGCTACAGCATGGAAGAGAAGGGCGCGCCGAAGGTGGTGGCGAAGGGCAAGAATTATCTCGCGCTGCGCATTCGTCAGAAGGCGCTCGATCACAATATCCCGCTCATCGAAAATCCGCCGCTCGCGCAGGGGCTTTACAAATCGGCCGATGTGGGCCACGAAATTCCCGCGCACTTCTATCGGGCGGTGGCCGAGGTTCTGGCTTACATCTATCGCGTCATGAACGGCAGGCGGCCCGCCGGGGCCGGAAGAGGAATCTAGACTTTGGCAGAAGCAGCAGCAGTTACGGCACTGGCGCCCCGGAAGGGCTTGCCATTTTTCTCCGCTCCGGCTTTGCGTGAACTCGCGGCGCCGGTCGCGGTTCTTGCGATTGTCATCGCCCTGATCACTCCGATGCCCAGCTTCCTGCTGGACGTTCTGATCGTGACGGACATTATGATGTCGGTCGTCGTGATGATGGTCGCGATGCATATCCGGAAGCCGGTGGAGTTCAATGTATTTCCCACTGCGCTGCTGCTGCTGACGTTGTTCCGGCTGGCGCTGAATATCTCGTCGACGCGCCTCATTCTGATGAACGGCAACACGGGAACCTCCGCCGCGGGCGATGTGATTCAGGCGTTCGGAAATTTCGTGGTGGGCGGGAACTACATCATCGGCACCGTGATTTTTCTGGTGCTGATTGCGATCCAGTATGTCGTTATCAACCACGGCGCGGTACGCATTTCCGAAGTCACCGCGAGATTCACTCTCGACGCGCTGCCCGGCAAGCAGATGTCGATCGATTCCGACCTGAGCACAGGGTTGATCGACGAAGCCGAAGCGCGGCTGCGGCGTAAGAATCTCTCCAAAGAAGCCGAGTTTTACGGCGCCATGGACGGCGCTTCGCGATTCACGCAGCGGGACGCGGTGGCGAGCATCCTGATCACCGGCATCAACATCATCGCAGGCTTTCTGATCGGCGTGCTGCAGCATGGCATGGATCTGAGCCACGCGATCGAAACGTATACGGTGCTGACAATCGGCGACGGACTGGTGACGGTGATTCCGGCGCTGATGATTTCGATTTCGGGCGGTCTGATTGTTACGCGCGCCAGTTCGGACGAGCGCGTGGGTCAGGATTTTGCGAAGCAGTTGTTCAGCGATCCACAGCCGCTGATGCTGGCGTCGGGCGTGCTGGTGGTGCTGGGCCTTTTCCCGGGTCTGCCCACCATCCCGTTTATGGCGATGGGCGGCGGCATCGGCTACGTTTCGTGGAACATGCGGAAGAAGAAGGCGGCGATCGAGAAGGCCGAATCGATGGCGAAGCCCGCGGTCGCCAAAGAAAATCTGGAAGCGCTGCTCAAGGTGGAGCCGCTGACCGTCGAGATGGGTCTGGGGCTGGTGAAGTACGTTGGCGGGCGCGAAGAATCGCCGCTGCTCAAACGCATCGCCGGTATCCGGCGCCAGCTTGCAGGCGATATCGGATTTCTGCTGGGCCCGGTGCGCGTTGTCGATAACATCTCGCTCAAGGCGCATGAATATGTTGTGCTGCTGAAAGGCGCGGAGATCGGGCGTTACGAACTGCCGCCGGGCTGCGAACTCGCCATTCCGGTGGGCAAGCCCGAACCGCTGGCGGGAGGCAAGCCGACGAAGGAACCCGCATTCGGGATGCAGGGGTGGTGGATCCCCGCAGACCAGGCGGATGCGGCGCGCCGCAAAGGCTTCACCGTGATCGATCCGGTGAGCGTGATGGGCACGCATCTTTCGGAACTGATCCGCGGCTATGCGCACGAACTGTTCTCGCGTCAGGATGCGAAGCGCTTCCTCGATCGTGTGGGCGTGGAGCATCCGAAGGTGGTGGAAGATTTGGTCCCCAAACTGCTTCCACTTTCCGCTGTACAGCGCGTCCTTCAGAATCTGCTTCGCGAACGTGTCTCGATTCGCGACTCTCTGACTATTGTGGAAGCGCTCGGCGAGGCCGCGGTGACGATCCACAATCCGATTCTGATTACGGAATACATACGGCAGTGTCTGCGGCGTCTTCTCGTGAAGCCGTATCTCAAGCCGACCGGCGAACTGCCTGCTTTCCTGCTGAGTCCCGCGATCGAACAGACCGTGGAGAGCGCGGTGGAGCACGGCGATCAGAACAGCCATCTCACGCTGGCTCCGCAGGCGATTCGCGACGTGCTGCAGCGCATTGCGCAGCGCACAGGGCATCCCGAAGCAAGCACAGTCGTTGTCACCAGCACGGGCGCACGCTACTTCCTGAAGCAGATTACGGAGCCTTCGATCCGCAATCTGGTCTTCATTTCACATAACGAAATCCCATCAGACATCAAAATTATTTCTCTCGGAGTGATTGAATAGCCATGGCCACAACAACACAGGCACAGATTCACGTGAAGTCGTATTTCGCGACGTCGGTTCCGGCCGCCATCGATCTGGCGCGGCGGGAACTGGGGCCGGACGCGCTGTTGCTGAACAGCCGCGAGGCGCCGCCGGAGGCTCGTCATCTCGGGCCGCTCGAGGTGGTGTTCGGGCATGATTCGGGCAATCGCACGGGAACATCGTCCGCGGTGTGGGCATCGAAGACGCAGCCGGAAGCCGTTGCCGCTGCGCCTGCGATGAGCCCTGCGGCTGCGAATGTCACGCAGGATATCGAAGAGCTGCGGCAGAGCGTGGACAAGATCTGGAATCTGCTGCTGAAGGCGACACGCGGCGGAGCGTGGTCTACCCCCGCGGCGGCGCGCCCGCGGCTGGTGGAACAGGCGCTGATGGAGATCGGCGTGACGCGCGAGATCGCGGCGGAGATCGACGATGCGGTCGCGGTGAATGCCGGCGAGCAGGCGGGCGCCGGTCTTGACAGCGAAGCGGTGCTGCGGGCGACGATCGACGAGATCGAGCGGCGCTTTCGCGTGCGGCCAGGGCTGGGACGCATTACGGCGCTCGTGGGACCTCCGGGATCGGGCAAGACAACGACGCTC
>DASZVV010000248.1:0-16712 GCA_035546955.1 Bryobacteraceae bacterium | reverse complement strand
TTTTCGTTCCGGTCTACTTCGCGGCAGTCGAGAAAATGAGCGAATGGCGTCACGGGCACAAGGACAGGAATCGATCGCAGGGGGATGCTCAGCCGCACGGGAAAGAGTGACGCATGTGGCAGGGCGCGCGGTGCGGCAGAGCAGGATGGATTCTCATGGAGATTCGTCGCCGCCTGGATCGTTTTATTGGCCGGTGATCTCGAAGATGTTGCCTTCAGGGCCGCTGGCGACGCATCCACCGAAGGGATAGTCAGCCATCGCGCCGGGGAAATTCCTGAGATTCGATAATGCGCCGATACCGGCGGCTTTCCATTGTGCGCCGGCAACAGAACACGGAATGGGCCGCATAAGCCTCAGCGAACGTCGTTTGAAACGTATTTCTTGTAGGCGGCGATCCAGTCGACGGCAATATCGTGCTGGGCAGTGGCGAGATCGAGTTTGCCCGAGCAGACGAGTTCGTGGAGTCTCTGCTCCAGTTGATCTTTCACACGGGCATTCCAGCGCGCCGAGTAGGGCTCGGGCCAGAGGTTACGGATGGATTCGGTACCGCCGAGATCGGGCGTGATCAGGTAATCGACTTCGAACTGGCCGGGCTTTGGCGATTTGATGCCATACATGGCAAAGACGGCGCGCTGCTTGTCCTCGGGGATATCGCGCGAGATGGTTTCGGCCCGTTCGTATTCGCAGACTTCGTGGAGGGTGATGGGGCGGGTTTCGCCGGGCGTCAGAGGGCGAGGTTTGGCTTCGGCGTTGACGTTCGTGCCGAAGGTGACAACGATGCCCACAAAGACCGCGACGAATGCGCCCGCGGCGATACCGAAACGGCCGAGTTGCGTGGCGGGGAGTGGAAACCAACGGCGGCGAGCGGGTTCCGCCGCGGCTCCGGCAAGACGGGCGCGCAGCAAGGCGCGCGGTCCGGCTGCGGAGGGCAACTGCGAGTTCAACTCGCGATTTCGCGCGCGCACAAATTCGGTGATCGTGCTTTCGAGCGACTGCATGCGCTCGCGGCAGGACCAGCAGGCTTCGAGATGGGCGGCGACCTCGGCTTTGCGGCGCGGCGGCAGTTCCCCGTCTGCCGCGAGGATCAGATCCTGTTCGGACAGATGATTTTCAGACATTCGAATTCCCCTCAGACCGCATGAGGCGGCCCATCGATTTTTCGATCGAGTTTGCTACAGAACCGAGAGAAATGCCAAGAACTTCGGCGATCTCGCGGTAGCGGAGTCCCTCGGCGCGGAGGGAGAGACAGAACTGGTCTTGCTCGGGCAGGGCGCGGACGACAGCGAGAAGCCGTTCGCGGCGTTGACGGGCGGCAAGCGCTTCTTCCGGACCCGGGGCGGGATCGGCGGCGATGGCCGAGACGGCCGGCATATAGGTGAACCGCTCAGAGTGACGCCTTCCGCGCACGCGATTGCGCAGCGCGAGGTTGTGGGCGACCTTGAAGATCCAGCCGTGAAGGTTTGCGCGCGATTTGCTCTCACGGAGGTGGCGGAAGAGCGAAAGAAAGACTTCCTGAATAATCTCCTCTGCGTCGGGAACCGTTATCTGGAAGGAATAGAGGTAGCGGAGCAGGGGACCGCGATGGCGGTCGAACAGCGCGACGACTTCTTCTTCCAGCGAAGAAGGCCGTTCCGCGCGCGCCGCTTCCACGATGGGCAATACGGCAAGTGAATCTGAAGCGTCCGCCGCCATACTTCCTTTCGTTACGGGTTCAGGACGATCACGCCCCACGGGCCCTGACCGGCCGGCACTTTCCGCAATACGGTGTTCGTCGAGAGGTCCACCACCGAGATATCGTTTGAAGGACCGTTGGCCGAGTACAGCGTTTTGCCGTCAGCCGAAAGAGCGATACCCCACGGGCGCTGGCCGACTTCAAACGACGTCAACGGCTTGTTTGTCGCCGTATCGATTACGAACACCATCTTGCCACGCCCGGTGCTGACGTAGAGTTTTGAGGCATCCGGCGCGAGCGCCATGCCCATTGGCTTGATTTCGCCAGGCTTGCCGAGAGCGATCGGCTCGATCATGACATTCTTCACAGTATCCAGGTAGCCGATAGAGCCATCGTTCTCCGCGTTGACCCAGGCGTGTCTTCCGTCCGGCGTGAAGACCACATTGCGCGGGCGGCGGCCGACCTTCATGGTTTTGATCAGCTTCTCCGCGGCGATATCGATTACAGTCACGGTGCCATCGGCTTCATTGGTGGAATAGACATACTTGCCATCGGGACTGACGGTGACTCCTTCCGGCTCTTCACCGGT
Source organism: Bryobacteraceae bacterium (assembly GCA_035546955.1). Taxonomy (GTDB): domain Bacteria; phylum Acidobacteriota; class Terriglobia; order Bryobacterales; family Bryobacteraceae; genus BOG-234. The sequence goes on along the minus strand of DASZVV010000248.1, from coordinate 14,451 downwards.
CTTGATGGTTTTGGTCAGCTTGCCGGCGGCGACATCGAGGAAGCTCACGCCGTCATCGTCTTCATTGGAGACGAAGATGGTTTTGCCGTCGGGACTGACGGCGAAGTTCTCGGGGTCGGACCCGGCCTGCAGCATGCGCCTCACCTTTCGGGTGGCGACATCGAATTCGGCGATGGCATCCGCGCTCTTATCCGGCGGTGGGAGTTTGCTTTCATCCACATTCGGGCCGCCGATCGGACTGCCGCTGAGCGCGACGTAAATCGTCTTTCCGTCCGGACTTGGATGGATGCCGCGGGCGCGCTTGCCGAGGTGGATGTTGGTGACGGCGAAGCTCGTGGTGTCGATGATGCTGAGATCGCCGGATACTTCGTCGCTCACGTAGAGCTGCGGGGCGGCGGGGGCGGGAGGCGCCTTTTCCGTTTCCACCGGCGCAGGTTTCGAACAACCCGCGAGATACAGCGCGGTCACAATGGCGGCCAACCGCCACTCGAAATTTTTCATCGTCAGGGGCACCTATAACAAACATTCCCCGCACCGGTGCTTTGTTCATGCTTTTTGAGGGAAATCTTCCATAGAATCGCAGTTTTCAAATGCGCTGAACAGACGCGGGGCGCACGGAATGTAAAGGGCATGAACGCGATTCTCAAGCGCTTCGCGCGAAGCGCATGTCCGATCCCCCTGATCCTGCTCGCAACTGCCGGGCACCTCGCCGCTCAGGGGACCGGCGAACTCAGACTTCAGGTGAATGATCCGTCCGGCGCGGGTGTGGTTGCCGACGGAACAATCAGGAGCGGGTCTGCTCCCGCAAAGACGTTCCAGACCGACTCGCAGGGAGCGTACACGGCGACTGATCTTGCGCCTGGGCGCTACAGCGTCGAGATTTCGAAGAGTGGATTTTCGACCCAGACGGCTGACGTGAACGTTACGGCGGGCACGCCGGTTTCGCGCACCATCACCCTGGCGATTGGATCGCAGGCAAGCTCGGTCAGCGTCGTGTCGGTGGCTCCATTGCCCGGCACATCGATGTCGAAAGACGACGTGCCGATGAATGTACAGACGGCGACGGCGCAGGATATCGATAACACGAACGTGATCGACATGGCGGATTTTATGAACCGCAAGCTCGCCGGTGTGTACGCCAACAATAACCAGGAAAATCCGTTTCAGCCGGATCTGAATTACCGCGGCTACACGGCGTCGCCGCTGCTGGGAACGCCGGAAGGGATGTCGGTTTATGTGGATGGTGTCCGCCAGAATCAGCCATTCGGCGATGTGGTGGCGTGGGACCTGATTCCGAAGAACGCCATTCAGGAAATGGCGCTGGTGCCGGGTTCCGATCCGGTCTTCGGTCTGAATACTCTCGGCGCGGCGGTTGTGGTCACGACGAAAGACGGACGAAGCGCTCCGGGGACGTCGCTCTCGGTGGATGGCGGAAGCTACGGACGCCGCGAGGGCGCGCTGGAACATGGGATGTCCAAAGGCAAATTTAACTTTTACACGGCGGACGACTGGTTCCGTGAAGACGGATGGCGGCCCTTTTCTCCCTCGCAGGTGCGGCAGATTTTCGCGAAAGCAGGCTACACGTTCGGCAATACGTCGATTTCGCTCGGGTTCACGTATGCGGATAACGATCTTACGGGGAACGGTTCTTCCGACACGCGATTTATCGCAAAAGATTACGCGGCTCTGAACACGATTCCGGACGTCACGTGGAATCGCTCACCGGGAGTCACGCTGAACGTGCGGCACAGCTTTGGCGGCAAACTGGAACTCTCGGGTGCGGCCTACTTCCGCTATGTTCGCGCAGATACCACAAACGGCGATCTGAACGACGATTCGTTTACGGAATCGCTCTACAACCTGAGCACCGCGGATCAGAAGGCACTCACAGCGGCAGGCTACAGCGGGTTCCCGCTAACAGGAAATTCCACAACGGAGCCGTTTCCGTACTGGCGCTGCATTGCACAGGCTCTGGAGTACAGCGAGCCGAGCGAGAAGTGCACGGGCGTTTTCACCAACACCTGGGATCAGCAGCATGCGTGGGGCGGATCGGTACAGGAGTCGTGGTTCTCGTCGCGCAACCGTGTCACCTTCGGCGTGTCGGAGGATCGATCGAGCCTGACTTACCAGCAGATCGGGCGGTTCGGATATCTCAATCCGGATGGAATTTCGATCACGCCGATCAATTCCTATGAAGACGGCAGTACGAACTCGGATGGCGAGCCGGTGGATACGCGCGTGAATCTTCACGGTCTGACGAACTCGGCCGGTTTCTATGTGACGGACACGGTGCATCTGGCGAGCAACCTGGCGCTCACGCTTTCGGGACGCTACAACCATGCGCAGATCCACAACATGGATCGGCTGCCGACAGACCCCGATCAATCCGTGCGCGGTTCGCTCGACGGCAACTACTCGTTCAACCGGTTTAATCCGGCGGTCGGCCTGGTTTATACGCCCTCGAAAGCGCTGAGCACTTACTTCAGCTACAGCGAAGCGAATCGCGCGCCCACGGCGATCGAACTGGGCTGCGCCGATCCAGCGCAGCCGTGCAATTTGCCGAATGCGCTGGTAGCCGATCCGCCGCTGAAGCAGGTAGTGGCGAAGACGTTCGAGGCGGGTGTGCGCAGTTCGTCGGAAAGCAGAATCCAGTGGAACGCCGGCTGGTTCCGGACGGCGAATACGAATGATTTGCTGTTTATCGCATCGCAGCAGACCGGCTTTGGTTACTTCACGAACGTCAGCAAAACGCTGCGTCAGGGCGCCGAAATGGGACTGAGCGGGCGATACAAATGGATCACGCTGGGAGGCAACTACACGTTCCTCGATGCGACGTTCCAAAGCACCGAGATTCTGGGCGGCGACAGCAACAGCACGAATGACGCGGGTGCACCGGGCGAGGAAGGGAACATCACCGTGGTGCCAGGCGACCAGCTTCCGCTGGTGCCGCGCAATCTGCTCAAGGCCTATGTGGAGATGCACCCCCTGAAGAAGCTGACGGCCGATCTCGATTTCAATGCTGTAGGCAAGACGTATGTACGCGGGAATGAGAACAATCTGGATCAGCCCGATGGCGTTTACTATCTGGGGCCGGGAACTACGCCCGGTTACGGTGTTACGGACGTGGGGATCAAGTATCAGCTGCAGAAGCACGTCGGTTTTTCGCTTCAGGTGGACAATCTGTTCAACCACCGCTACTACACTTCAGGCCAGTTGAATACCACGCCGTTCGATAACAACCGCAACTTCATTCCGCGGCCTTTTGCTTCGGATACCGATGCGGTCCGGAACACGACATATTACTCGCCAGGCGCGCCGCGGGGCGTGTTCGGCGGGATGAAGCTCACGTTCTGACGCGGATGAAGGCCGCATTCCCAAGCGCGACCCCGGCCGGTTGAGGAACGGAGTCATGGCGCGTCGAGACATACTCGTTCGGCTCGCGCTCGGTGCGGCTTTAGCGATCATCTTCGGCGCGGCGGTATACATTCTGGACAGAGTGTATTCCGCCATGCTGTATCCACGAAGACGGCATCAGCGGAGGAGGATTACGTTCTGAAGGGCCGCCCCACCCGGTCCGGAGCGGACGTAACAATGGAAACGCCCCGCGGGTACGACCCCTGGCGGGGCGTTTTCGTTTAGTGCGGGGCCGCGATCATCGGTAACTGGAGGTCAATCGCGGCGTGAGCTTTGACCTCGATCTCCCGCATGGCGGGGAGATATGGCGCAAGAACCTGGGGAGTTCTGTATTCGAGATCCGGATTTTCGATCGCGATGATGCGGTACTTGCCCGGTGGAACGGCGCCGAAGACGAAGCTGCCATCGCTCTCGGTCTGATAGCCGGTATCGTGGTCTTCGCTGCCGAATTCGAGGGTTTGGCCCGCGACGCCCATGAGAACAACGGTTGCGCCTTCCAGCGGGCGGCCGCCTTCCGCGACGATCCCGCGAACAATTCCGGTTTCGCTGCTCAGGGAGACGGTCACGTGCGCGGTGGTTTCGTCCGGGATCTGCAGGAGTCCGTCTTTGATGGCGCCACCGGCCGCATCGAGACCTGTGACGAAATAGCCGGACCCCGTGAAAATCGTGAAGTGCCCCGCCTGCACGTTGGGGAATACGAATGTGCCATCGTCGTGCACACGAACGGAGGCCACGGCACCGGAGATTGCTCCGCGGATTGCGATTGTGACGGGAGCTTTCGGCACGACGCCGGGAGGAAGCTGAAAGTTGCCTTCAATCCTGGAAACGTGCTTCAAATCCATTTCCGCGCTCACGTCGGAACCATTGACGAGGACGAGCACGGAGGAGTCGTATCCCTGACCGGCTGCTATACCGGTGAGGCGGAGTGTGTAGTGTCCCGGGGGCACGCTGCGAAAGCTGAGGGTGGTGAACGGTACTGAGCCATCCGGATTGATTTGCCGGTAAGCGGGGGCGGAGACTTGCAGCACCTGCTGAACGCCGGAAGTGCCAGCGATGCCGTCCGAGTAGAGAGTGGCGGTTCCCTGTAGCCCGGGCGGCGGCGAGTAGTGCAGGTTCACGGTGGCGTTCGATGTGAGGGTGAGACGAAAATCGGCGTGCACTTCTTCGCCCGGTGTTGGCGTAATGGGTGCGGCTTTTGCGGGATCGTCGGCGTCAGGGTAGTAGACGGGGCGGTAGGCGGCCTGTGTTTCGGATTCAGTGGCGCCGACGGCGAGACCCCGGCTGGCGTACCAGGGCTCGCCGGTTACCGCGAGGTAATACGATACGCCAGCGGCGAGACGATCGAACCGATACTCGCCGAGATCGCCTGTGCGCCGCCAGCCGAGGACAGAGGCGGAACGCCGTCCATTGCGGACAGTGGAGCCGATGAGCTGCACGAGCGCCTGCGGGGCGGGCTCGCCGGCTTCGTCGAGTACGCGCCCGGTAATGACGGATGGCGGGAAGAAGCGGAAGACGATAGCGGAGGTGTCTTTGCCGGGGCCGACGATGACCGCGGAGCCCAGGGCGTTCGCCGGGGTGCGGGAGCCATAGCTCTCCCAGGATTGACGCGTGCCGGCCAGCATGAGGAAAGAACCGGCGGGGAGTTGGAAGGCGAAGCGTCCGTCGGTTCCGGTGACTGCTTTGACGACATCCCGGCTCGCGCCCTGCCGAAGGAATCGTACCCAGGCATGCGGCAGCGGAGTGTTGGCGGCGGCGTTGATGATGGTGCCTGCGACGGGATAGAGATCGGCGGCGGGGCACAAGGCGGCGGTTATGGCGAGCAGACCGAAAAGGCGCCTCAATGGATCACCTCGTGGATGGTGATTTCCTGGTCCTTATCGAGCTCGATTTGAACCTGCTGACCGCCGGTGAGTTTTTGGAGGAAATCCGGATTGCGGTATTCGACTTCGTGATCGAAGGCGTAGACAAGGTAGGCGCCGGGAGCGAGATCACTAAACGGATAACTCCCATCGCACCCGTCTGCGTAGAACTCAACCTGGCTGACGGATCGCAGTGGCTGTGGAATGAGAAGCAAATGGACTTCGTCATGGGTGGACTCTTGTTCAAGCCGGCATTGCAGCTTACCGCCGCCCCACGCTGCCAGTACGTCGATAGATGGGGGCGTAATGCCGGGAGAGACGTGCACGATTGGATTGCTAAGCAGATCCTGTGCGCCCGCAACGGCCGATTGAATCCAAACGCCGTAGCATCGGAATTCGACGCGATAAGTTCCGGCGACAAGATCCTGTTGTCCGTTCGTGATATCGAAGGACCGGATCACCAATCCCGAACCGTTGCGGGTCTCCGGAATCATAATGACCCGGCATGGGCCGGCATTATCGAACGGCGGGAATTTCGATCCAAAGAGATCCTGCTGCGGCCCCGTGTTGGAAAACCGGATGTTGACCGGAATTGTGGCAGGGGGATCCAGTGTCAGCGAAACGGGTCCGGCATCACCATCCTTCACCGTGATGGCAACTTCGCCCCGGCGATTTCCCTGTGTCGCGCTGATCATATAAGACCCGTTCACGACATCGCGTATCTCGAAGGCGCCAGTCTCGGGATTGAAAAGGTCCGGGCTCACCGCGACTTCCTCACCGGAATCCACGATGCTCCATACGATATTGCTGCCGGGAACGAAACCACGAAGATTGCCGCGAATGCGCCAGGCTGGTTCGAGAGTCAGGTGAAAGTCGGCGGTGGCCGGGGTGGCTGCGCCGATTTCAATGGGCGTCGCAGTGTCGATCGCCGGCCCATTTTGATAACCGGGGCGGAAAGAATCGCCGATATCGGAACGAGCGCCGGTCGAGACCAGAACCGCTCCGGCTTGCCCGAGGACCTTCACGTAATACTTTCCCGGCTGAACATCGGCGATTCGATAGAGGCCGCAATCGTCGGTGGCGGTCTTAAAGATTTGCCGGGTGTGGCGGACGCCATCTTCGATCGTCTGGTTGAGAAGCGCGACTTCAACGCCCATCATCGGTTCGTCAAACTGATCCAGGATTTTTCCGGTGATGGCGCCAAGGGGAGCGAGCTGCAGACGGAGATTTTCCTCGGAGCTCTGCAGGTTAACGGCGCCTCCTCGCGTCCCCTGAGGGGGCAGGTAACGGAAGCCAGGCTTTTGCGCGCTGGTGAAGAAGTTTGCGGAGGGCAGAGCGGAAAAGCGGAAGTTTCCACCGGCGTCGGTGAGAGCGCTGCGGTGGATTCTCTCGAATTTCGGCTGTGCATCCGGACTGTTGGGGGAAGCGACGCCGGAGTGGTTTCCGTCAATCGTGACCAGGGCGCGGGGTACTGGCTCGCCGGTTGCGGCGTTGGTGACGGTTCCGGCCAGGGTGAGGGATGCATCCTGCGCGAAGAGAGCTATCGGCAAAAGGCATAGCAGGGCAACGCGGCATGTGAGGAACACAGGAAACATTGTCGCGCAGTTTCGTGATGTTGCGGGGATTCAGATTTGTGTCAGGCTTACCCGGATGGTGGACGGTTTCCCTCCCGATTTCCCTGTGATCGATGGCTCGAAACTGAAGCTCGTACGGCCCAGGCGGTGCTTTACGTATCCGCGTTCGAGACTGGTTCCGTCAGAGTAAACCGAAAAGTGGACCCCTCGCCGCGCACCGATTCGACCCAGATGCGGCCGCCATGCTGCTCCACAATACGCCGGCAGATGGCGAGCCCGAGACCCGTGCCAGGCGATTTGCCCCGTTCCAGCCGTTTGAATGGCTGGAAGATCCGTTCGGCATCTTTGGGATCGATGCCGATGCCGTTATCGGCTACTGAGAACAGCCATTCCCCTTCGCGCCGCTCGGCGGAAACTTCGATGCGGCAGGGCACGTCTTCGCGGCGGTAGCGAATGGCGTTGCCGATCAAATTCTGGAGAAGCTGCTGGATGCGGGTTTGTTCCACCACAAGAGTCGGCAAGTGGCGGAGAACGATCTCGCTGCCGCTTTCCAGACGGGCGGCATCGAGATTTTCGAGAACGCGCGCGGCGATGGCGTTCAGATCGGCCGCGGCGCGCGGTACCTCCTCTTCCGAACTCACGGCGCGCACATAGCTGAGCAGATCGCGGATAAAGGTATCCATCCGCGCCACGCCCTTCACCATCATGGTGAGGAATTCCTGTCCTTTCGGACTGACTTCGCCGCCATAGCCGCGCTGCAATAACTGGCTCGAAATGCCGATCATGCGGAGCGGCTCCTGAAGATCGTGCGCCATCGAGTAGGCGAATTCTTCGAGTCCGCGATTGGCTTCCTCCAGCTTTGCGTTGGCGGCGGCGAGACGGTCTGCCATCTGGGCGCGAATCTCGGCAGCCTCGCGGGCGGCCTGCGCGCGGACGGTCTTGAGCTCGCCTTCGCGCAACTCGTCGAGAATGCGGCGATTCTGCTCCACCAGCGATTTGCGGCGCAGCAGCGCGCCGATGCGGGCGCGAATGACGGCGCTGTCGGCCGATTTCGAAATGTAATCGTCGGCGCCCGCGTCGAAACCCGCCTGCATGTGCTCTTTGTCTTCATGGCTGCTGAGCATGATGAGCACGACCTGGGGATTCGATTCGTCGCCCATGCCGCGGATGTGGCGGCAGACCTCGGTACCGTTGCTGCCGGGCATTTCGAAATCGACAAGCACGCAATCGAACGGCGCGGCGGAAAGCTTCTTCATCCCCTCTTCGGCGCCGAGCGCCGTTTCGACGACGTAGTTTTCGCGGCGCAATTCGCGTTCGATGAAGTAGAGATAGGCCGGGCTGTCATCGATCGCCAGTACGCGGGCAGGGCGGAAGCTGTTATCGCCCCCGACGATGGAGGGCGATTCGGATGCATCCCGAAGAAGCGCGCGGATGCGGGCACAGAGGATATCGGGATCGGCGGATTTAGCGACGTAATCGTCTGCGCCGCTTTCGAGGCCGCGCATCTGGCCGGCATCGCTCTGATCCACGGTCAGCATCAGCACGGGAATGGCGCGGGTGTTGACGTTGGCCTTGATCTCGCGGCAGAAGTCATTGCCGTTTTTGCCCGGAAGATGATGGTCCACGACGATCAGATCGGGCTGCATCGTGGCCAGGAGGTCGAGCCCGGCTTCGGCGCTGAGGACGTGCGTCACATCGAGATCGGCGAGCGCGAGCTGGCGGCGCAGACGCTCGGCCTGGGTGGGCGAATCTTCGATCAGCAGCGCGGTGCGTCGCTTGGGCATCAGGCTCCTCCTTTCCGCGCGGTGATCAGTTCAAGCAGCCGGGGAGCGATCTTCGTGAGAGGAAGCGATTCGGAAACAGCGCCGCGCCGCACGGCAGCCGCCGGCATGCCGTAAACGACGGCGGTGGTCTCATCTTCGGCGATCGTCCATGCGCGCGCGGCGTGGAGATCGGCCAGTCCTTCGGCGCCATCTTCGCCCATGCCGGTGAGAAGAACGCCGATTGTGGCTGAGCCGCAGGAGCGTGCAGCGGAAGAGAAGAGAACGTTGGCGGATGGCCGATGACCTCCGACGACGGGGCGATCGCTGGGAGCGGCGGTTCCGTTTTCGACCACGAGATGGCGGCCGCTCGGCGCGATGTAAACGGTTGCGGCGGAGAGCGCTATCGGCTGATTCACCACTACGGCGGAGAAAGGCGTGACGCTGGTGAGCCACTCGGCGAAACCTTCCATGAAGCCGGGATTCATATGCTGCACGACTGCGATGGGCAGCGGAAACTTTTCGCCAAGACCGGTGAGAAGCTGCAGGAGCGCGTTGGGTCCGCCGGTGGATGCGCCGGCAGCGATCAGACGGACCGGCGTATCGGCGGCGGGAAGACGCGGCAGGTGCCGCGAAGCCTGAAGGCGGCGGGGAACGGAATCCAGCCCGTTTTCGCGGCGGCGGATGACTTTGACTTCGCTCATGATGACGAGCTGGGTGCAGAGCCGCGCGGCCATCGCTTCATATTCCCGATGTCCCGCGGCCACCGGTTTTTCGACCACCGCGAGCGCTCCCGCCCGCAGCGCTTTCATGGTGAGGCCGACTTCACTCACATCCAGACCGGAAACAACAACAATCGGGGTTGGACGAAGCGCCATGATGCGGCGGGCAGCCTCGAAACCCTCCATGCCTGGAAGCTGGATATCCATCGAAATCACATCCGGCGCGATGCGTTCCACCATTGCAATGGCTTCCTCACCGCTCTCCGCGACTCCGGCGACCTGAAGGCGCGGATCGGCGCTGATGATGCGGGCGAGATGCGCGCGCACCACGGCGGAATCTTCCACGATGAGGACGCGAATCGGCTTGGTCTGCAAGGGGTTCACAGTATCCGCCGTACCGCGCGGATGAGCTCGCGCTGGTCGAATTTTCGTTTTACGATCCACGCGTTGGCGCCCAGAGCGAGGCCGCGCTCCTGGTCTTCGCGGCTCTCCATGGAGCTGACGATGATTACCGGCATTTTTTCAAGCGCGGCGTCTTTGCGGATATTTTCGAGTAGTTGAAAGCCGTCCATTCGGGGCATCATGAGGTCGGTAATCACGGCGTCAATCGGGGATTCGCGAAGCCTGGCCAGCCCGTCGATTCCATCCACGGCCAGTACGACGTCGAAGCCGTGGGCTTCGAGTACGCTCTTTTCGAGGGAACGTGTGGTGATGGAATCGTCCACTACCAGGATCCGGTTGCGGCGCGGCTCCGCTTTCGGCGGTTCAAAAGTGCGCGCGGCGCCCGCCCCCGCGCGGCGGAAGCGCTGCGCAAGCTCCGGAGCATTCAGGACAACGGCGACCGCGCCATCAGGCATCGGAATCGCGCCCGCGCTGAGACCTGCTTCGCTGCTTTCGAGGCGTGTGGGTTTCAGCACGGCGTCGCGCACGTCGAGAAGAGCATCGACCGCAATGGCGGCACGCGCATCGGCAACCGCGATGACCGCGACGCGAAGCGGTCCCGTGTCTTCATCCGCTTCTTCCCGGCGTGCGGCGGGCGCGAGCGAGAGGAGGTCCGCCAGCCGGACGAGAGGGACGGGGCGCGAATCGATTGTGATTACAGGAAGGCCCTCAGCTGTTCCGATTGCGGAACGTTCGATGCGTCCCAGGCGCTCGATCCAGGAAGTGAGAATGCCGAACGTATGGCCCGCTTCTGAGACGAGCAGCACCTGCTGACCGGAGAGCGAGAGCGGTACGGAGATGAGGATGCGCAGGCCCTTGCCGGGTTCGGAGTGAATCTGTACGTTGCCCTGGAGGCGGTTGACTTCGTCGCGAACGATGGAGAGGCCAAGCCCACGGCCCGCGAGAGTGGTGACGTCTTTCGAAGTGGAAAAGCCAGGGCGAAAAACAAGATCGGCCAGCGATTCGTTACTTTCGCGTGAAATACCCAGGCGCGCCGCTTCTTCTTCCACGGCCTTGTAGTCAACGCCGCGGCCATCGTCTTCGACGAGAATGCGGAGGCGTTCGCCGCCGGCGCGAAGCACGAGACGGATCGTTCCGGTTGGCGGCTTGCGGGCGGCTACCCGTCCGGCTTCCGGCTCGATGCCGTGCGAGAGCGCGTTACGCAGCAGATGCATCACAGGATCTTTGAGAGATTGCAGGACGACACGGTCGACGAGAACATCGAGGCCGGTGGCGCGGAAATCGATCGTACGGCCGCTATCCGCGGCGAGATTGCGGAGCATGGGGCCGAAAGCGCCGAACACGGTTTCGGCCGTCACCATGCGGACGCGCAGGGCGCTTTCTTCCAGACGATCCGTCAGGCGGCGAAGATCCCATTCGCGCTGACGGCGCGCGGCGGCTTCGGTGCGAATCTCGGCGGAAAGCGCTTCGATCTCCCGCTCGGCGCTCTGGATGCATTCGAGCATGGCCGCGAATTCCGGGTCCTGGCGGCGGCTGCGGATATAAGGGGCAGCGTCATCGCGCAGACGGCGCCATTGCCGTACGGAGTTTTCAGCGCGGTCGATCGCGGCGCCGGCGTCCTCTACGCCCGCGGCGGCCACGAGCTCGGCGGAAGCGCCCATGAGCTCATCGAGGTAATGCGCGTTGATGCGGACGAATTCGCTTTGCGGTTCGGGCGGAGGGGCGGGCGCGGGAGCGGGTGGACGGGCCGGTGCGGCGGTGATGTAGGTTTTACCCGAAATGCGTCCGATGCCCTGGAGCAGATCGTCGATGCGCGGCAGGGGCCTGGCGGCGCGCAGCGCAGCCGGAATGTCTTCCATCACATCGAGGACGAGAAGGAGCAGATTGACCGTCTCGCCCGATGGCTGCGCGCCGCCTGCGCGGAGTGTGGAGAGCGCAGTTTCGAGAGCATGCACGAGCGTCTCCGAACTCTCGATGCCCACCGCACGGGCAGCGCCTTTCAGCGTATGGGCGCGGCGCAGGAGTTCTTCGTAAGCGGAAGCTGATGTTTCCGCCGAAAGGATACCGGGCACAAGCGCACGCATGCGCTGCAGGTGCTCGGACTGCTCGGCGGAGAATATCTCCAGAAGCGCTGGATCGGGAGGACTCAAATCCGGTATCTCGCAACGGCGCTGCGCAGTTCCTGGGAAAGCGAACTCAGGTTGGCGGCGGCTTTTTCGGACTGTTTGGTGCTGGTGGCGGTTTGCTGGGTGGCGACGCCGATATTGCGGAATGCGTGCGTCACCTGCTCAAAGCCAATCTGCTGCTGGCTGCTGCCGCCGACGATTTGCTGGAACGCTCGCACGCTTTCTTCCACGCTTTCGGTGAGCTTGCGAATCGTCTGATCCGCGACACCCGCCTGCTGACGGCCGGAATCGGCACGCTTGACGGCTTCTTCGGTGAGCATCACGGAGGTCGTGATGCCCTTCTGGATGTCGCCGAGGATGCCGCGAACCTGGACCGTTGCCTGTTTCGACTGCGCCGCGAGATTTTTCATCTCGTTTGCGACAACCGAGAAACTGCGCCCCTGTTCGCCCGCCACTGCGGCCTGAATGGCGGCGTTGAGCGCCAGCAGATGCGATTGCTCGGCAATGTCATTGACGGTAGTAATGATCTCGCCGATCGCCTGCGTTTTTTCGCTGAGCGAGATCACGTTGGTGGCGACGGCTTCCGCCTGCTCGCGGATGCTGTCCATAAGCTGCGTGGTATTCCGGACGGACTGCAGCCCGGAGGCACTTGCGCTCGAAGTAGCCTCGGCAGCGGTCGCGACCTGGCGGGCACGCTCGGAAATCTGCGCGCCGGACTGGCTGATTTCCGTCATGGTCGCGTTTGCCTGCTGTACCGCGGCGGCCTGCTCGGCGGTGGCGGCGGCTTGCTGCTGTGTGGAGGCAAGTATTTCGGCGGTCGCGGTGTTCAGACTTTCGGCCACCTGGCGCGTTTGCGAGGCGACCTCTTTCAATCCGTTGACCATGGCGTCCAGACTTTTGCCGAGATCGCCGATCTCATCCGCGCGATTGACCGAAACGGTCTGGGTGAGATCGCCCTGCCCAACCCGCTCGACGAGCCGCATGAACTCCTGCAGCGGATAAGTGATGGACCGGTGGATCACGACGGAAAACAGAACGGCGAGCAGGATGGCGATCACCAGCCCGACCACGATGGAATTGCGCGTTTCTCCCGCGAGAGTGGCGACGTCCTGGCGGCCGAGATCGATCTGACCGTGCACCAGATTCTGGGCAACCGCAAGCTTGCTCTGATAATCGGCCGCGGCGGCTTCAACCTCCGTCTGGCGAGCGGCAGCTTCGTTGAGATTGCCCGCGTTGATCAGTCCGAATTGCCCTTCGACTAACGGCGAAATAGCGCGTAGCGCGCTATCGGCATCTTTGATGGCGCTGCCGATTTTCTGCCAGCCGAGCGCGCGGTCCGAGGTGATGGCGACAGCCTGCATGTCGCGCGCGGTGCTTTCGAGATCGGAGAGGAGCTTCAGGTTTTGCTCGCGAAGGCGCGTCCATTCGCTTTGACGGGTGCGGGAAGATTCGGCCGTGAACCGGTTCTGGGTCAGCAGCGCATCGAGGAACGCGGCTTCGCGCGCGGAGCGCATCTGGTCTTCGCCGCGTGTGATCTCCTGGAGATTTTCGAGAGTCGTAAAGTCGCGATCGTCGATATCCTGCGTGAGCCCCTGAAGGTCGCTTTGCTTGCGCAGAGCATAGCCGCCGAGCGCGAGCGTCAGCAGTACGATGAGCCCAAATCCCAGCATCAGCCGGACACCGATTCGAATGTTTGCCATCAGGTTTTCCTTCCCCACCACTCGGATTCCATATTGAGGATGCTGACGAGATCCTCCGTCATTCCGGAGACCCACGGGGTCTGGCCGGACTGCCCGCGCTCCTCGGGACACCAGGAGCGAATTTCTTCCGCGGCATCCACCCGGATGCCGAAATCTCTTCCCGCGGCGTTCAGAACGATGACGGTCTCACCGTCTTTCACGGGCGGCGGCTCCGAAGCCGGCGACTGGAGCCGCTGGCGCGGATCGTACACAGGGCGGATTTCGCCGCGCACCTGAATGAGTCCCGCGACTGCCGCCGGCGAGCCCGGTACGGGCGTGATGCGCACCTGCGGCAGCACCTCGCGAACCGATGATACCGGAATTCCGTAGCGGTCCCCACCGAGGCGGAAGACGAGGACCGCATTGAGCGCCGTGGCTCCAGCACCGCTCTCTCCGATTTCGGCAGGAGCCGCGTAACGCTTTGCCCTTTCGCTCCACACGCGGGCCACGGTTTCGGGCGATGGATTTTCTTCGCGGTCCAGGATCTCGCGGATGCGCTCCAGCCGAGCGCGGATGTCATTCCAGTTGTAGCCAGCCGCCCCCATCAGCGCTTCCTCGCAAGGTCATGGTGCATCAGGGCCAGCGCGCGCAGCTCTTCCGCCTGAATGCCATCGCCGTGCGCTACGGGCGCATCGGCCGGAAGACCGTTGAGCAGATCGCAGACATTCAGGAATGCCTTGCGCGCGCCGTGCAGATCGCCGCCGCTCTGGAGCATGGTTCCGAGGTGATACCAGGCGAGCGCGAAATCGCCATCGGCATAGGTGGCGCTGCGGAGCTGTTTCACAGCTTCATCCGCCAGGCCGCGATGCGCCAGCACAAGCGCGAGCGTGAAGTGCGCGGTGGCGTTCAGGGTGT
>DASZVV010000247.1:0-3977 GCA_035546955.1 Bryobacteraceae bacterium | reverse complement strand
CGCTCAGCTCGGGCAGCAGTCCCGGCGTCTTCCGGTGCGCATCGCCCAGCAGCGCCGCGGCGTCCACGGCCGGCACATCCAGCGGAGGCAGCTTATACGCCTTCTTGCCCGGCGCGGATTTCTCGAAGACGAGGCCTTCGTTCTGCGTCTGATGGGGACGAACCTTCCCGGTTGTTCTACCCTGCCCCAATTCGTTGATCATCGCCATTCTTTATCGCCCTCGTTGCCGTCGCACTTGTTCGTAATAGAGCACGATCTTAGTCGCGCCGAAAAAGCCCTGTAACAACGGCACGGCTTCAGCCGGGCCATACAACACCGCCGCAAAATGCCCCAGGGCTTTAGCCCCTGCTAATCCGCGCTTCAGCCCTCTTTTTCGCCAAATAACGAAAACAATGCGGAAACTCGTCTGCGGCTGCGGCCAATCCCGCTTTCACTGGGTTTTGCGCAATGTATTCGCGATGTCTCACAAAGCTCTCCCTGTTCATCACCTGCTCTTCGGTGAATCCTCTGTGCCACACCCCACCGAGATGCCCGAATTCATGCGACAAGCGATGCGAGAATCTCCCTTTGATCAATTGCATTGCCTTCTCGATGGTCATTTCATCGTGCACTGTCAGCAGCAAGTGAACATGATCCGGCATAATCACAAAATCGTGCAGTTCAAACTTCCGCTCGGCCACAAGCGAGCGTAATACGTCGATGAGCAGTTCCGCGTTGCGCTCCGATTGCAGAAGCCTGCGGCCCATACTTGTTCCTGTTGTTGCGAAAAAAGTCCGCGAGGAATTGAGAATATTGGCCGGAGCCGCGTTTCTGCCGGGATGCGACATAGCAGGGGCTCAAGCCCTCGTCTCCTTTCCCTCGCTCTAGCGGCCCGGCTAAAGCCGTGCCCTTATTACAAAACTCTCGTCGTTACTGTCGCGTCAATTTCGTGGCGTTCGGCCTCTTTGTTGTCGAAAGCGATGACATCTTCCGATCCTTAAGATCGGGTCTCTTTCTTATTTCGATCCAATATTCCTCGCGCACATCATCATCAATTTCGACGGGCCAATCGCTCTTGTACAGCCGGTCCGTACCATCTCGTCGCGGCCCAGAAATCCAATATTCCTCATCAGTTTCTGTGTCACGATAATTCGCTTTGAAACCGTTCCCTTTCAAGCTCTGGAACGACTTGCCGCCATAGTGAAGCGTCGCGCCCGTGCGGCTAAATGTGACTCTGCCGATTCGATCTGATCCATGCAAATCGCCCTTGAATTCGATGTACATGATCCGCGGCGGGTAAGTTTGCTTGGTCATGGCCGTTCCTTAGGCGTTTCCCTTACGCCTCCACCGGGCTCGCGGCCAATGCTTTCGCCGCAGAGTGAATCTGTTCGCGCGTCACCACTTCCGTCGCGCACCACAGCGTCGCGTGTTTCAGCTCCGGATACCACCGGCTCAGCTCCACGCCGCCTACAATCTTTTCGTCCAGTAGCCGCTTCGTCCACGCCGCCGGAGCCTCCTCCGTCTGCAGCACAAACTCATGAAATCGCGGCGCGCCGTCAAACAGAAGCTTTGCACCCGGCTTCGCGCTCAGCGCCTTCGCCGCGTAATGCGCCTTGGCCAGGTTGTGCTCAGCCAGCTCGCGCATCCCTTCCTTGCCATACACCGTGAGGAAGATGGTCGCCATCAGCGCCACCAGCGCCTGGTTGGTGCAGATATTCGAGGTCGCCTTCTCGCGCCGGATATGCTGCTCGCGCGTGGAGAGCGTGAGCACAAAGCCGCGGTTGCCGTTCGAGTCCACCGTCTGCCCCGCCAGCCGTCCCGGCATCTGCCGCAGGAACTGCTCCTTAGCCGCGATCACGCCGCAGAATGGCCCGCCGTAGCTCAGCGCCACGCCGAAGCTCTGCGCCTCCATCGAGACGATGTCCGCCTCGACCGGAGGCCGCACCACGCCGAGCGAAACCGCCTCGGCGATCGACACAATCAGCAGCGCGCCCTTCTTGTGCGCGATCTCCGCAACCGCCGCGACATCTTCAATGGCGCCGAAGAAGTTCGGGCTCTGGATCAGCACCGCCGCCGTCTCTTCGGTCACCGCCGCTTCCAGCGCGGCAAGGTCCACGCGGCCTGTCCCGGCCTCGTAGCCCACTTCACTCGTCGGCAGGTCGCGGAACTGCAGATAGGTGTGCAGCACCTCGCGATATTCAGGATGCACGGTGCGCGCCACCACAGCCCTGCTGCGGCCGGTCACACGCATCGCCATCAGCACGGCCTCGGCCGCGCCCGTCGAGCCGTCATACATGCTCGCGTTGGCCACGTCCATGCCGGTCAGCTCGGCAATCATCGTCTGGAACTCGAAGATGGCCTGCAGCGTTCCCTGCGTAATCTCCGCCTGGTAAGGCGTGTAGCTGGTCAGGAATTCACCGCGCTGCACCAGCGCATCGATAATCACCGGGCGGTAATGGCGATAGGCGCCCGCGCCCAGAAAGCTCGCGTAGTCGGTCGCGTTCTTCGCCGCCGCGGCCTTGAAGTAGCCGATGATCTCGCTCTCGGCCTGCTGGCGCGGCACGTCGAGATCGCGTGCAAGCCGGTATTCGGCGGGGATCACGGAGAACAGTTCGTCGATGGAGCCTGCACCGATGGCTGCGAGCATCTGCTCGCGCTCAGTCGGCGACTTGGGGAGATAGCGCATGGGTTCCTTTGGAACAGTTCGCAGTTCATTGTTCGTAGTTCATAGCTGCCTGCATGACACAGCTTTCAACAGCGAACTCCGAACTGTGCACTATGAACTTGTTTTCTAGCTTCCTGTTTCTTCGCTGACAAACTTTTCGTAGGCTGCGGCGTCCAGCAGTGTGTCCCACTCCGCGGGGTCCGAGAGCTCCACCTTGATGATCCACGTCTCATGCGCGGCCGCGTTGATCTTGTCCGGCTCGTTCTTGAGCGTTTCATTCACCTCGGTCACCGTGCCGCTCACCGGCGAGAAAAGATCGCTCACCGCCTTCACGCTCTCCACTGAGCCGAAGGTCTGATTCGCCGTCACCGTATCGCCCACCTTGGGCGCGTCCACATAGACAATGTCGCCCAGCGAGTTCTGCGCGTAGTCGGTGATTCCAATCGTGCCGATCTTGCCATCCAGCACAATCCACTCATGTTCCTTGGTGTAGCGGTAGTTCGTGGGGTACGCCATCGGTCAAAGCTCTCCTGTGCGGAAGTACGAAAACTCAGTGTACGGCCTGCCCCCAAAGGGCAGCGAGTGAGGAAAATCCGCCGAAAATCCGGTTATCGGGCAGGGCCGAACCCCGGATACGGCTCCAGTCCGGTCAGCGCCGCAATCTCCAGTAGGCCAGCCTTGTAGATGGGCAGGCTCTCGATGGCCGCCCGCACCTCAGCCTCGCTCCCGGCCTCCCACAGCAGCACCGCGCCGGGCACATCGGCCCGCCGCCACACTTGCCGCAGCATGCCGGTTGCATAGAGCTCCTTCACGCGCTGCCCTTCGGCGGCCACCAGCTCCGGCGTAAACGCCTCCGCCCCAAACTCGGCCACTCTGCGCCGGGAAATCGAAAGAAATTGCATAAGGAAATTCTACGGGAGAGCCTTCAGGCTGCGTCGGGCTGTGGCTCCGCGCTCAGCCGCCGGTAATCCCACACTAGCTTTGCCCGCCACACCACGATCATGCCGAAGGCCAGGATGAAAAACAGGCCTCCCGTCTGCTCCACGGTCATGATCTTGTCGAAGTAGCCGTGTGCGGCAAAGCGAATGGCCGCCAGCACCAGGATGACCGCGATGAAAGCACGCGACCGCTTCATCATCACCGCATCGCCGCGCCGCTCGAGCCGCGTGGTCAGCAGCAGCGGCCAGGCCAGCGCAGTAGCGCCAATCGCAAAGGCAATCGCCGCCCAGTCCAGCGGGATGCGAAACGCCGGCACCACAAACATCGAGAATCCGGTCGCCATGCCCAGCGGCGGAATCACGATCTTTTTGAGCGTTACGGCGGTCTTCGATTC
>DASZVV010000246.1:0-7609 GCA_035546955.1 Bryobacteraceae bacterium | reverse complement strand
GGCAACATTCCAGATGAAGTAGCCGCGCGTCGGCGTCCCATCGGGCGCGATGCAGCGGCGAGCCACATAGAACGAACTGATTGCGATGGCGTCATCCATCACCGCGGTCGGAATCGCAAACAGCGGCGGTAAGACATGCTCTGCGGCTTTCCAGTAGGCCAGCGTCCCGAAGAACCGCAGCGTCTGTCCGTATGTGAGGAACCGGGTGTTGCGGATCGGGACCCGCCGGTGAAAAACGTGTTCGAGGACGTAGAGAACCCCGAAGGCCAGCGCCACCGCAACCGCCCCAAATGCAAAGAGCAGGAGGGCGGGGAACTGCTTAAACCACCCTCTGATCGATAACGTGAATGAAATGGATAACGTCAGCGCGATCACGAACCAGACCGCGATATGGAAAATCGTCCGCTTCACGCCACTACCCATCGAGACCACTCAGATGTTCGAAGACGAGCGCCGCACACCGCTCAGGATCGATAACCGGCAGGGTGTGCCCCGCTCCCGGAATTTCCACATATCGCGCACCCGGAATTCCGGCGCTCAGCGCACGCCCCAAGGCAGGCCGCGCGATCCGGTCTTTCCCGCCGTTCACCACAAGGGTCGGAATGCCCGCGATCTCGCCAAGCCGAGCCGTCAGATCGCTCTTCCGCATCAGGCCGATCTGTCTCGAGACAATCGGAGGCGCATCCGCGAGGTCGTGTCCCACAATGCCGGAAAGCCGTTTCGCCATCGCATCCGTATGCATCTCCGGATGACCGGCGGGCAGCACCAGCTCCATAAATGCTTTTCGCCGCATCGCGCGCGACCCGAAGCGCAGCCGCGTCAGAATCCAGACCAGATCGAAAGAAAGCCGCGACGCATCCATCCCTCGCGCAAACGAACACAACAGCGTCAGGCTTCGCACCCGGGAGCGATTGTTCAGCGCCAGTTGCAACGCAATCAATCCGCCGAACGAATGCGCAACGATGTGAGCCGATTGCCAGCCGAGATTGTCCATCAGCGCACCCACATCCGCCGCGAGCTTTTCCAGCGTCAGCGCGCCGGCGGGAGGCTGGCTCATACCAATGCCGCGGTTATCGAAGCCGAGGCAGGAATAGCGCGCAGAGAGCAATTCGGTTTGGGGATTCGGCGAGGTACCGCAGGCTCCGACCCCCTGAATGATCACCAGCGGCGGCCCCTCTCCGTCCACTTGCCAGGCAAGATGGCAGCCCTGAAACCCGAGAGATCCACGGCGCGCCATACCGCTATCCTGGCAGCAGTTCAGCCGCCAATCAAACGATGCTCATTGCATCCGTAAGGCAAAGGCCGGCTTCGAACAACCCCGCGCGGTTCTCGCGGCAGTAGCGAACCTGCCCTGTAGCGACCGTCAGATCGAACCAGATCGTCGCTTCCGTACCGGGCTCGAGCGGCCTGTTCACACGCACGCGCAGGCCTGATGTCGAAATATCGAGAACATGCGCGGCGATGGGCTCCCCGCCCTCACCCGCGCGCAGCCGCGCCGGAATCGCTCCAGCTGGAATGCGCGGCTCGCGCCGTCTCTCGTCGATGGACCCAGGCGCGCCAGTCTGGTTCAGCGCCACCGGGAAAGGCCTTGTCATGGAACCGGTATCGGTCGCCCTGCCCCCATTTTCCAGAAAATCTATAGACAGCAGTCATCCGTTGTACATCGTTTCGTGATCCTGATATCGGCCGTTATCCTTGAATCATGGCTAAGCGATGCCTCCTTCGGTTTCTCCTTCTGGCGCTCGCATCGGGCGCGGCACTGGCGCAGCAGCCCGCCGAATCGCCTTCCGATCTGGAAGCCGTGGTCAGCACGAGCATGGGAACCTTCCGTTTCGAATTTCTGACCGATAAAGCCCCGAAGCACGTGGAACAATTCATCCATCTCGCGCGCTCCGGTTACTACGATGGCAGCGCGTTCTTCCGCGTCTTCGCGAACGGCCTGATCCAGGGCGGTGACCCGCTCCTCAAGGATCCGAAAACCCCGCGTACTCTCTGGGGCACCGGCGGACTCAACCTGATTGCGGATGAATTCAGCGACGTGAAACACGAACGCGGCATCGTCTCCACCGTCAGCATTCCGAATAAACCCGATAGCGATGGCGCCCAGTTCTTCGTCTGCGTCTCCCCGCAGCCCCAGCTCGATGGCAAGTACTCGGCCTTTGGCCGCATCACAGAGGGTATGCACGTCGTCGAAAAAATCTCGCAATCGCCGGTCGCGGCGGATCAGTTCGTCGAAAACCCCGTCCGCATCCTGAAGGTCACGATTGAGCCGAAGAAGAAGCAGCCGTTCGTCGATACGCCGGTCAGCGAGCTCAATCGTACAGTCACCATGAAGACCACTCTCGGCACGATCAAAATTCAAATGGAGCCGGAGTGGGCTCCCAACACGGTGCGCAATTTCCTCGCCCTCACAGACACCGGCTGGTACAACGGCACCGTCTTTTTTCGCGTGGTCAAGGGCTTCGTCGCACAGGGCGGCATGGATAATCAGCGCACCAATCCCGATGCTGAGCAGCCCGGCGAGCGCTGGATCCACACAATCAAAGGCGAGTTTCGCGACGACGTGAAGCACGAGCGCGGCATCGTTTCCATGGCCCGCGGCGATGATCCCGACTCCGCGTCCACTTCATTCTTCCTGATGCTCGGCGCCGCCCCGCACCTCGACGGCAAATACGCGGCGTTCGGCAAAATCGTGGAAGGCATGGATGTGCTCGACGCCTTCGACAAGCTGGAGGTCAACGGCGAGACGCCGGCGCAGAAGGTCGAGATCATCAGCGCGGCCGTCGATCCCAAATAGCCAACCTCGCCATGGCCGGAAAAATCCACATCGGCACATCCGGCTGGGTTTATAAGCACTGGAAAGGCTGCTTCTATCCGCCTGACCTGCCCGCACGCAGCTGGCTCGATTTTTACGCGAAACACTTCGATGCCGTCGAGCTGAATAACACGTTCTACCGCCTGCCGCCGGAATCCGCCGTGAATACCTGGCGCGACACATCCCCCGCGGGATTCCGCTTCGCCGTGAAAGGCAGCCGCTTCATCACCCACATGAAGAAGCTGAAGGACCCTGCCCCCGCGCTCGAAAAGTTCTTCCAGCGCGCCGATCTTCTCGGACGCAAGCTCGGCCCCGTGCTCTTCCAGCTTCCGCCCCACTGGCCGCCGGACGAAGCGCGTTTCGCTGCATTTCTGGAGGCCCTGCCCCGCGGCCATCGTTACGCGTTCGAATTTCGGCATCCGGATTGGCACTCTCCCGAAATCGAACGGCTGCTCCGCAAGGCAAGAGCGGCGCTCTGCATCTACCATCTCGCTGGGTATCAGTCCCCGATCCGCCTGACGACGGATTTCACTTACATCCGCCTCCACGGCCCTGGCGGCAAGTATCAGGGCAGCTATCCCGATACCGAACTGCAGCTCTGGGCGGACCGGCTTCGCGAATGGGACGTGAACCACTCCTGGGTTTTCTTCGATAACGACGAAGCCGGCCATGCCCCCGCCAACGCAGCACGTCTGAAGGAAATGAGCGGCGCTTAACGATATCCGCCGTTCGCCCATTCCGCCGTCATTGCCCGCTCATCCCCCACCGCCAGCCCCGCGCCCCCGCCGGAACCCACCGACTCTTTAAAATATTGCTTGATGGAAAAACTGGAATTCCAAACTGAAGTCAGCCAACTGCTTCACCTCATCATCCACTCGCTTTATTCCCACAAGGAAATCTTTCTCCGCGAGTTGATCTCGAACGCCTCGGACGCGCTCGACAAGCTCAAGTACCTGAACCTGACCGAAGAACCTTACAAATCGCTGCCGTTCCACCCGCGGATCGATCTCGAAATCGACGAATCCGCCAAAACCCTGACGATCGCCGATACCGGCATCGGCATGAGCCATGACGATCTGATCGCGCACCTCGGCACCATCGCCCGCTCCGGCACGAAGAACTTCCTCGCCGGACTTTCCGGCGACGCCAAGCGCGATTCCAACCTGATCGGCCAGTTCGGCGTCGGCTTCTACAGCGCCTTCATGGTGGCCGATAAGGTGGAAGTTATCACCCGCAAAGCCGGCGAAGATCAGGGCTGGAAATGGACAAGCGACGGCAAATCCGGCTTCGAAATCGAGGAAGCCAATCGCCCGGTCGCCGGCGCCACCGTCATTCTCCACCTCAACGAAGAAGGCCACGAATTCGCGAGCAGCTACCGCGTGCGCGATGTCGTGAAGAAGTATTCGAACCACATCGCCTTCCCCATCTTTCTCACGGCGGACAAGCACGAGTGGGATGAAGAACAGAAAAAATCCGTCCAGAAGCGCACCACCGAGCAAATCAATTCCGCCAGCGCCCTCTGGACCCGCCCCAAGAGCGAACTGACGGAGGACGATTACAAGGAGCTCTACAAGTCGATCTCCGGCGATCCCGAAGATCCCATGTTCTGGTTCCACACCAAAGCGGAAGGCACCTCGGAATACATCACGCTCTTCTACGTGCCGTCGCACGCGCCGTTCGATATGTACCAGGCCGACTATCGTCCCGGCATCAAGCTCTTCGTCAAGCGCGTCTTCATTACGGACGACGCGAAAGAGCTCATGCCCGGCTACCTGCGCTTCCTGCGCGGCATTATCGACAGCGAAGATCTTCCGCTGAACGTCAGCCGCGAAATCCTGCAGCAGAACCGCATCCTGACGAACATCCGCACCGCCAGCGTGAAGAAGGTTCTCTCGGAACTCAAAACCATAGCGCAGGATAAGCCCGATGAGTACATCAAATTCATTGAGCAGTTCAATCGCCCGCTGAAAGAAGGCCTCTACGGCGATTTCGCCAACCGCGAAACGCTGCTCGACCTCATTCGCGTCAAGTCAACAAAGGTCGAAGGCTGGACCAGCCTGGCGGATGTGAAGTCCCGCATGCAGGAAGGACAGAAGGGCATCTATTACATCCTCGGCGGAACCGAAAGCGCCCTCCGCGCCTCGCCACTGCTCGAGCTCTATAAGAAGAAGGACATCGAGGTCATCATTCTCGACGACGAGATCGATGAAATCGTCTTCTCCGGGATCGATAAGTACGGCGACATTGACCTGAAAGCCGTCAACAAAACCTCCACGAGCGACGACTTCAAAGATGAAGCCACGCCCGAGCGGACCGAAGCCGTCAAACCGCTGATCGACAAGATCAAGTCCGCGCTCGGGGCGAGCGTGAAGGACGTCCGCGCCTCCGTGCGGCTCGCCGATAGCCCGTCCTGCATCGTGATCGATGAAGACGAGCCCTCGCTGAAGATGCAGCAGATGCTGAAAGCCATGGGGCAGAAGCAAATGCCGGACATCAAGCCGGTCCTCGAGATCAATCCCGACCACGAGATTGTCAGGAAGCTCGAAGCCGCTTCCGATGATTCGCTCGTCAATGACGCCGCCTGGCTCCTCCTGGATCAGGCACTCCTGATCGAAGGCGTCCCGGTCGAGAATCCCAGCCTCTTCGTGCAGCGTCTAAACAGAGTGATGAGCCGCGCCGTCTGATCGCGCGCGGCCGCACCCACATGGCTGCATTCTCCATACTCGATCTCTGCCCGATTCCGGAAGGTGGTTCCGCCGCGGACGCCTTCCGGCACTCCCTCGATCTCGCACAACACGCCGAACGCTGGGGCTATCGCCGGTTCTGGCTTGCCGAACACCACAACATGCCCGGAATCGCGAGCGCCGCTACGGCGGTCGTAATCGCACATATCGCCGGCGGGACAAAGACGATTCGCGTCGGCTCCGGCGGCATTATGTTGCCGAATCACAATCCGCTCGTGATTGCCGAGCAATTCGGCACGCTGACCACCCTGTTTCCGGGCCGCATCGATCTCGGCCTCGGCCGCGCGCCGGGCACGGACCCGGTGACCGCGCACGCCCTGCGCCGCGACGCACCCGCCGTCGCCGACCGGTTCCCGCAGGACGTAATCGAACTCCAGCATTATTTCCAGCCGGTCCGCCAGGGCCAGCGCGTCCGTGCAGTTCCTGGTGCGGGGCTCGAAGTGCCCATCTGGCTGCTCGGCTCCAGCCTCTTCAGCGCACGCCTCGCGGCCGAACTGGGACTGCCCTTCGCCTTCGCCTCACACTTCGCCCCCGTGGACCTGCTTGAAGCGCTCGATGTCTATCGCCGCCGCTTCCAGCCTTCCGGACAACTTGATCGTCCGTACGCCATGGCTGGCATCAATGTGATCGCAGCAGACACGGACGCCGCGGCTCGGCATCTCTTTACCTCGCTCCAGCAGGCGTTCATCAATCTGCGGCGCGGCGCACCCGGCCGCCTCCCGCCGCCGATCGACAATATCGATACCTACTGCTCGCCGGTTGAAAGAGCCATGATTAATGACGCATTGGCGCGTTCGGTCATCGGCGCGCCGGAGACGGTTGAACGGGGCGTTCGCAGCTTTCTCGCGGAAACCGAAGTCGATGAGCTGATGCTCACCGCCAACATCTACGACCACGCCGCTCGTCTGCGCTCGTTCGAAATCGCAGCAGGGCTACTTGCCGATTAACCGCTCCGCCTTGCCAAGCGTCTTCTGAACCGTTCCCGCAATCTTCTCCGTCCGCCCGCTCGATTCGAGCTTGCGGTCATTCCTCGCTTCTCCGAGCTTCTCCCGCGCTTCTCCACGCTTCTGGTGGAACTTACCTTCGGCTTGCTGACGATCGCTGTTGCGCATAGTGTTCTCCCGTGCGAACCTATGCAAGCAAGAGACCACTTGATCATGCCGCGCTGCTGGAAACCACTGCTGCTCTCACTCGTCATCCTGACGCCGCTCGGTTTCTACACAAAGTTCTATCGCGGCCCGGCCGCCTTTTGGGTGAATACCTCGCTCGGCGGCCTGCTCTACGAAATCTTCTGGTGCCTGCTCGCGGCGCTCGTGCTGCCATCGGTCCGCTCACGCACCATCGCTCTCTGGGTCCTCGCCATCACCTGCATGCTCGAATTCCTCCAGCTCTGGCACCCGCCGCCGCTCGAAGCCGTCCGCGCCACATTCCTCGGTAGAGCCGTCCTCGGCACCACATTCGACTGGAGCGATTTTCCGTACTATTTCGCCGGTAGTGCGCTCGGCTGGCTCTGGCTTTCGCTCACCAGACGTTCGCCGGAGCGGCCCGCAGATAGGGTGCAACCGGGTCATTCGGCAGGCTCCTGAGCGCCGACACCACGATGCCGGCGTTGATCTCCGCGCCTTCTTTCGTCGTGTGGACGCGCTTATCGGCAAACAACGCGGTCACCGCCGTTTCGCCCATGGGATCGTAACGTTCCGCGATCAGCCGATACAGATCGAGCAGCGGCACGTTCTCCGCTCGCGCTACCTCCCGCGCCCAGTCCGCATGGCTGTCCTTCAATTGCTGGATTTTTCCGTTCTCCCAGATGTTGCGCGGGATCAGCGTGCACACAACCGGCGTTGCACCCTTGCTCCGTATATCCGCAATGTACTTCCGCAGATACCAGCCCCAAGTGTGCACGGTCTCGGTCTTGCCGTTCGCCGTGCGCTCTTCGGTTTCGTGACCCACACCATGCAGCGGCGCCGCCGGACCGTTATCGTTATGCCCGAACTGCATGATCACCACATCCCCGGGCTTGATCATCGGCAGCGTGCTGTCCCAAAAGCCT
>DASZVV010000245.1:0-6144 GCA_035546955.1 Bryobacteraceae bacterium | reverse complement strand
GAGAAGACACCGGCGGCAGAACTGGAGCGGTTATCAAGAGTCGGATTTCGCGGGATGCGGATCAATCTGGCGACGGGCGGGCAGAACGATCCGGTCGCCGGCGGCCGCCGTTTGCAGATTGCATTGAAGCAGGCGAAAAGCGCGAACTGGCATGTCCAGATGTTTACGAGTCTCAATGTGATCGCCGCGATCCGGGATCTGGTGATGGCGGCGGACGTGCCGGTGGTGTTCGATCATTTCGGCGGCGCGAAAGCGGCGGGAGGCGTGAGCCAGCCGGGTTTTTCGGATTTGCTCGATCTGCTGCGCTCCGGGCACGCGTATGTGAAAGTGTCCGGCGCGTACCGGGCATCGTCGCAGGCGCCGGATTACAAGGACGCGGCGCCACTGGCTCGCGCGTTTATTGCCGCCAATCCGGATCGGGTGATCTGGGGAACGGACTGGCCGCATCCGGATACGACGATTCGGCCCGGACATCCGGCAACTGAGGTGACGCCGTTGCTGCAAATTGACGATGGGGCGTTGACGAATCAGCTTCCCGTGTGGGCGCCGGATGCGGCGGTGCGGCGGAAGATTCTGGTGGAAAATCCGGCGCGGCTGTACGGGTTTTAGGTAGTTGAGAAAGTGCGCTGGACGTATTCGCGGCTGCGTCTCAGGTTTTCACCGAGCGACCGCGTATGCGGAGTCTTCGGATCCCATGCGAGCTCCACAGTCAGCCAGCTCTTGTAGTGCAGCTTCTTCAGTGCGTTTGCGACGGCTTTGTAGTCCACGTCGCCGTAGCCGAAATCTTCCATCCAGACATCGTGCATGGAATTCCGCAGATGGACATCGCCAATGCGCGTTCCGGCTTCGTTGAGGATATCGAGCACGTTCTCGCCGCCGCGATAAACCCAGTGGGTATCGAGGCAGATGCCGACGTTTTCGGGCGTGGTGTGATGCACGAAGTAGCGCCATTCGCGGGCGTGATCCGCCATTTCAGGCGCGTGGGCGTGAACCAGAAGACGCAGGCCGCGCTTCGTCAGGTCCGTTCCCAGGGTTTCGAGCGCCTGAGCTTCCACGTCGAGCTCGGCGTCAGTCTTGGCCTGGCTTTTCGGTTTCGGATCGCAGTTGAAGCTGACAGCCTGGAAGCCAGGGTGCGGCTTGAGGCGGTCAGCCATGGCCAGCGCGAGGTCGTAAGTGTTGTGCCAGCGGTCATCGTGCATGGGGCCGCCGATGTAAGCGATCGGGAGCGCGAGGCCGTGTTTATCGAGAAGCGCGAGTGAGTCAGCGGTTTTATCGGGCGGAAAATAGTTGGACGTCAGCTCGACCGCATGATAGCCGGCGCCGGCGACCGTAGCCAGGATCTCATCGACGTGATCGATGGTTTTCTCCTTTCGCGAACCGTAATCCTGCTCGAACACGTAACACTGGCAGGCAATGCGAGTGGAGAACGGTTTCGCGAAGGCGGCAGCGGCAGTCAGAAACAACCAGTCGCGGCGCGTGAGCTGTGGCAACCTGAATGACAAGGTGTTTTCCTCCCTCAAAACTACATCAAGACTACATCAATATTTAGTTTTCTGCATTGCTGTCGGCGCCGCCGGCCAGAGCGCCCCGATTCCCGATGTGCCCACTCTGCTCCGGGAAGTTCAACAACATCAGCGGCTTGCGGACGCCGTCCGGGAGGATTATACCTTTCACGAGTTGGTGCGGACCGATACGCTCTCAGCCGATGGGGTAGTGAAGGAGACGAACAGCGAGGAATTGGAAGTGTTCTTCGTCCATGGACGCCGCATTCTGCGGCTGATCAAACGCGATGGCGTGGAACTGAACGATCGTGAGAAGGCGAAGGAAGACGAGCGGGTTCGGAAGGAGCTTGATGGATCCGCAAAGAAGCCGAAGCCGACGGAGCGTGGGCGCGGTGGCGGCCGGGATCATCTGGTGAGCCGTATACTCGCGGTCGCGAAGACGTCGAACCCACGCCGCGAAATGTTTCGTGGACGCCCTACTCTGGTTTTCGATTTCGAAGGCGACCCGAAAGCGAAAGCGAGCGGCCTCGATCAGAATGCCGCGAAGAAGCTGGCGGGGACGATCTGGATCGACGAGGCCGACCGGCAGGTGGCGCGGCTGGAAGTGCGGTTCTACGACAACTTTCGCATCGGCGGGTTTCTGGCGAACGTGCAGAAGGGTACGAGCATGAATGTGGATCAGAGCCCGCTGGGCGGCGGGCTCTGGATGCAGACCGGGAGCGAAGATCATCTGGCGGCGCGGCTGGTGGTGAAGAATCTGCGAATGAACGTCCACATCCAGGACTTCGATTTCAAGAAGTTCAACGTGGGGACGAAGGAGCAGATTGCAGCGCCGTAAAAGCCCTGGCAAGCGGCCGTCTACGGCGTCGTCACTGTTCCCAGCGGCTGGTAACCGGTGCTTAATCCTGCGTAATTCGTCGCGTTCACGTAGACCGTTTGCGTTCCGGTGAAACCGGGCTGGAATGTGATGGGTATCGTCCAACGCTCTTCGTTGGGCGACATGTTCGTGTCGGGGGTACCGGTGTTGTAGTCGACCTTCGATGCGTTTCCGCTGACGGTGCACTGGCTGTTGGAGGCCGCGGGCGAAGTCCCGTTGGGACCGCTGGGAAGTTGCGTATTACCGGCGAACGCCCAGCCGTCACCATTGTCAGTGGCCAGGGCGAGAGAGCTTGCCGGCCAGACAGACCAGGCAACCCAGCACGCGTTCGCCCCGTTGACCGAGGGTGCGATGAGAAGCTCCATATACTGGATGGCGCCGAAACCGGCCGCGTCCGTTGCGTCAATGTTGAAGGTCACTCCGGATTGAGTGCGCATGGGAGCGGACATCGTGACGGCAGGCGGAGCACTATCGACATAGAACGTGAGCTGTCCTGAGGTCGCGCTCTGTCCCTGCGAAGTGCCGGTCACGCTGACGCTATATCGGTCTGGAACAGCGCTGCCCATTGAAATCGTCGCAATCGAGTGTCCCTGTGTTTCAACCGGCTGCGGATCGAAAGAAAACGAAAGCTGCGCAGTATTTCCGCTTCTTGCTCCCTGGGAGTTTCCGCTGAGCGTCACGGGGCCGCTGAAGCCGCCGGAAGCAGTGACGATTACGTAAGCGCCGCCGTTTTGAGTCGGCGAAATCCCGTGCGGCTGTGTTTCGGACCCCGATCCGTCGGAGACGGTGAAACTGCCCTGATTATTCGCGGGCGGATATATGGTCGCAAGCCCCATCTGCTGGTAATCTGTCGCGGAATTGGCGTTCGTAAGGGCGTTCATGTAAATACCGTCGCCGATATCCGTCGTGGGGACTACTGTGACGACGAGAGTCAGTTGATTTCCCGAGCCGCTGGCACTCGCTTGTGTTGTATCGACGGTGCACTCGTCACCTGTCAGAACCGCTCCACCGCTGCCGAGCGGAGTGGGCGCGCTCCAGGTTCCCTGATCGTACATGGTGAGGGTATTGGTCGAACGCTGATACCACATCCAGCACGCGGTGGGCTCTGCGGGGGTTTCATTGTAGCCTCCCCGGGCGAACAGGAAATGAATTCCCTGCAGGTCGGTGGCGCCTGCGCTGTCAGATGCAACTACGGTGAAAGTCTGCGGCGAACCCTGATACATCGTTGGGTTATTCGGGCTGACGGAGACGTTCGACGGAACGCCGCCGGAGGTCGAAACGTTATAAGTCCCCATCGGCTGGTAGCCAGTGTTGTCGCCATCCACGTCTCCAGCCGCCGCCCAGATCGTCTTGCTGCCGTTGAAGGAGGGATCGAATGTGATCGCGAAGGAAACGTTCACATAGTTCCCGGAATCGCTACCGGATACCAGTTGAACCGAGCACGCGGAGCTTGACAGGGAACTCCCCGTGGATGCCGGCCCAGCCCACTGCCCGTTGGAGTACAAGGAAAACTGACCCGGATGATTGAAGTAAATCCAGCATCCGGTGTAGCCATTCAGACTCGAATTAATCAGTAAGTTAATGGGGCCGATGTCCGCCGTGCCGGCCGTGTCGGAGACGCTCAGGGCGAAAGTCTGGCTCGCGCCACCGCCTGAGGAAGGATTGAGGGAAACCAGTTGTGGCTGAGTCGCCCATGCGGACATACACAGTCCCAACATGACAATCGGCGCTGAGAGAAACCGGTTCACCCTCAACGAGGGTTCAGGATTTATAAAGGGCAGGCAATCCACTTACCGGCGGATCGATGAGGAAAGTACAGGGATTTCGAATGGACAATGAGCGGCAGGTGCCACTGTTCAGTCACCTGCTTCCACTGGAGTCGTCGGCGGCGCGGAGTTTCGTGAAGAGACCGTGGAGTTCAGGCACGCTCAACTGCTCGGCTCGGCGCGAAACAGCGGGGATCGTAGCGAGCAGATCTTTTGGATAGCGGGCGGCAAGGTTGTTCCGCAGCGTCTTGCGTTTCTGGCGGAAACACAGGGAGGCAAACGCGAGAAAGTCCCCGCTCTCCGGATGCGGCGGAAGCGGCGTGAGGCGGACGACGGCCGAATCGACCTTCGGCGGGGGACGGAAGGCGCCTGGGGGCACGGTGAAGAGATATTCGGCCTTCGCGAGGAATTGGCATTCGACCGAGAAGTAGCCGAAATCGCGCGTGCCGGGCTTCGCTACGATCCGCTCCGCGACTTCCTTCTGAATGAGAAACACCGCCTGCGAGATCTGCCCTGGGTTCGCGAGGTACTTCGAAATCATCGCCGACGCCACGTAATACGGCAGGTTACCGGCGAGCACGCCCGGACCCCATTGGGTCCAGTCGAAAGAGAGCGCGTCGCCCTGGCGGAGATTGAGCCCTGAGTCTTCCGGCCATCGCTCCCGCAGATGCGCCGCGAGAGCCGGATCCATTTCCATGGCGACTACGCGCGGGACGTGCGACAGAAGTTTTTCAGTGAGCGCGCCCTGGCCTGGGCCGATTTCGATGACCTGTGGAGTGCCCGCGGGACAAGCGGATTCGGCAATGCGATCGAGAATGCGTCCGCTGGCGAGGAAGTGCTGGCCGAGTTTAGTCCCGATGGGGGATTCCCCGGCTATCGATCTGATAACGGATGTGCTGAATGGAAATGAGCTGCCGGCTCGCGATGGGCTGGCCGGACCGCATGGCCGGGCTGAACGTGCTGTAGAGCAGCCATCCGCCCATCTCTTCCATTTCCTGCTGTGTGGTCTGGCTGCCGGGAAGCGGAGAGAAATCGGTCACTTTACCGGAAGCGTCCACTGTGACCTCGAACGTCACATCTTTCCCGGAGAACGAGAAGGGCGAGACATCGTCGAGACTCACTTCGCTGAAGAAGCCGATGGGCATATCTTCGCCGAGCAGATACGGCCGGAGCTCGAGCGTGTGAGCGATCAGCGAGAAGCAGAGGCAGGAAGTCAGCAGCCCGCCGGCTGCCGGTACGGCGTAAGGGCGCAGAAAATTCTCGAAGGAAAGCAGCGCACGATCGAGCACATCGCGGAGCCAGGCGCCTGGATTCAGGCGCAGCAATTGGCGCGAGCGTTCGCGGGAAGCAATCACCTGCAGCTTTGTCTGCAGCAGCGGAGGTACGGGCTGTGACGGCAGATGGCGGAATCCGTTCCGCATCGAGCAGATATCAGCCAGATAGCGGTCGCAGTCGCGGCAGCCATCGAGATGCGCGTCAATGGCTTCGTAATCCGGCTGGTCGAGCAAGCGCGCGGAATAGTCCCACAGACTGGGCCGGACCGTTTTGCAGCTTAATTCTTCCATTACTTCGCGTGTTCCGCTTCAGGAGCCCACTTGACAGGGCCTGGAATTCCGATAGCGCCGGCAGGGTTGAGCCGGTTGGCAAGCCAGATCCGCAGAGCTTCGCGCCCACGCACGATGCGCGATTTTACGGTTCCGAGCGAAATATCCAGGATGTGGGCAATTTCCTCATAGCTGAGTTCTTCGATTTCCCTCAATACCAGCGCTGTGCGGAACGCCGGGCTGATGGCCGCGAGCCCCTCTTCGAGGAGCAGCTGTGCTTCGCGGTTCATCGTGAAGTCAAACGGAGTTTCGCCGGCGTCGACGAGCGGAGCTTCGCGGTTATCGTCCGCGGGGAAGATGTCGTCGATGCCGGTTTCGCCTTTGCGGTGGCGGAACAGCCAGCGCCGTTTGTTGTGGGATTCGTTGACGGCAATGCGATAGATCCAGGTGCGAAG
>DASZVV010000244.1:0-1725 GCA_035546955.1 Bryobacteraceae bacterium | reverse complement strand
TATGCATCGACTTCCGTCTCCGGGGCGGGGAAGGGAAGGCCGGCCGGCAGGACGCCGATGATGGTGTAGGGCTCTTCGTTGAGCGAGACGGTGCGGCCGATGATCGCGGGCGCGCGATGAAACTGCTGCTGCCAGAGTTGCTCGGTAATCAGGATTACCGGAGCGCGCCGCAGTTCTTCCTGCTCATCGAAGAAACGGCCCAGGAGGGGGGCGCGACCGAGCGTGCGCAACAGGCTGGAGGTCACCATGCCGGTCTCGATCACCTCCACCGGCATTGCCGGGTCACCGGAGCCGCCGCGCAATCCGAACGTACGCGTCATGAAACCGCCCATGCTTTCAAAGGAGGCGCACTGCGCCTGCCAATCGAGCAGGTTGGCGAGAGAGATCGGACGGAAGCCTTTGCCGGATTGGGTCTCGTGGAGGGCCACCAGGCGTTCGGGCGCCGGATAGGGCAGGCGCTGGAGCAGCAGGCGGTCCAGGGCGCAGAAGACCGCCGTATTGGCGCCGATGCCGATGGCGAGCGTCAGCACCACGACCGCGGAGAACGCCGGAAAGCGGCGAAACGTGCGAGCCGCGTGCCGCAAGTCGCGCGCATAGGCTTCCATCCGATGGAAGATCGCCAAAATGATATCTCCGGATTCGACGCTAGCAGGGCCCGGCGACGGCTGTCAAACCGGCAGCGGGAAGGCGTTGATATACTCGCTGGAGCGATGCTGATTCTGGACACGCACGCGCACATCTATTCCGAGGATGAAAAGGCATACCCTCCGAATGCCAAGCCGTACCGGCCGCCGGGAACGACGGGTTCGGTTGCGAATCTGGAGCGGGTCACCAGGGCGAACGGAGTCGCGGGCGTCTGTATCGTGCAAGCCACTACCTTCTACGGATGGGATAACCGCTTCATCTGCGACACCGCGGCCAGGACGCAGAAATGGACTGCCGGCGTCTGCACACTGGATCCAGACGAGCCGCACTCGCCCGGCCTGATCAAACATTTCGCGGAAAAGTACGGGATCCGGGCCCTGCGCAGCTATCCGGCAAAAGACGGCAAACTGGACAGCGCCGGCGTCGCCGCGCTGTGGAAAGCGAGTTCGGAAGCGGGGATCGTGGTGAACGTTTTGTGCAATCGCGACAACGAAGACGCGTTCGCGCGGATGCTGGAGAAATTCCCGCGTCAGCCTGTTGTCATCGATCACTGTCTGAACCTGAAGGCCGGCTCAGATCAGAACGACATTCTCAAGGCGCTGCTGCGATTGAGTAAGTATCGAAATGCCCATGCCAAGTTATCCTTTCTGGCGACGGGCAGCGCGGAGGCATATCCGTTCCGCGACATGCAAGGCCCCTGCAAGCAAATCATCGCCGCTTTTACTCCCGACCGTTGCATCTGGGACAGCGACTTCCCCTGCGAGCTGTGGACTCCGAAAGCCACATACGCGGAGAACCTTCGGCTGTTTACGCAGGAACTGAACCTCAGTGAAGCTGCAAAGGTGTCCATTCTGGGCGCTACGGCTCGCAAGTTGTATTTTCGCGACAAGCTCGGGTAGTCGAGGTTCTTATTGTGACAGGATGATTCGGTTCGTTCGGTGAAACCAGCCAAAACGCCGGCGGGAGCGTCGACGCTGCGCGCTGAAGCGCACGCTACGGCCTTTCGCCGGCAGCGAATGACCGGGATACAGCACTAGTACCTAATCCCCATCATCTCTACTTGCGATTTTTCAGCAATTC
>DASZVV010000243.1:0-4727 GCA_035546955.1 Bryobacteraceae bacterium | reverse complement strand
TGACGCGCATGTTTGCATCGTCGCCCCTGGAAATGTTAAGACTGCTCTCGCGTCCGCCCGGCTGCATCGGCTGCAGCTTCGAACCGCCCTTCGCCACTACCAGCCCGTAGATCTGCATCTCCTTCGTCTCGCGATGGGTCTTCAGTTGAAAACGATCCTCGATCAGCCCGCGCAGCCGCGCCATCATCACAGTGCGAAATTCATCGCGCCGCATCGTTCATCTTCATCAGATCCGATTCGGTCGGTCCGGCAGCTTCGTTCTTCGTGAGGATGTCGTACCGGTCCGTCGTCATCCATCCCGGGCCGCCGGAAACCTGGAAACCGCGCACGTCATACGCTTGCTGGATCAGCGAGAACAGCGTCACGCCCGTGGCGCGAAACGAGCCGCTGGGCGAGATGCCGATACTCATTCCGTGAGAGGAAGGGTCGCTCGGCTTGATGGAAGCAACATCGAACTTCTGGCCGAAAGCCGACGCGGCGAGCAGCACCGTAACAAAGAGGCGCATCATACCCCTTCATTACGAACAGCCCGGCGGCCAGGTTCACATGGATTGCGAGATTACGAAACGAATGGCGCTGCCTACCCCAGGTCCGCGTGGATCGCTGCCGTCACACAGTTGACCAGCTCTTCCACAACGCCCAGTTCCATCGCTTCCACCATCACACGCAGCAGCGGTTCGGTCCCGGAATAGCGCACCAGCACGCGCCCGGAGCCATCCAGCCTCGCCTCGCAATCTTTAATCGCAGCCGAAACACGCGAAAGCTCTTCGAGCGGACGCCGCTCCTTCACTCGCACGTTCACGAGCATCTGCGGATACACCACCATCCCCGCCGCCAGTTCGTCGAGGGACTGCCGCGCCTTCGCGGCCGTCTCCAACACCTGCAACGCTGTGAGCATACCGTCACCGGTCGTCGAGAATTCGCGGAAAATAACGTGCCCGGATTGTTCTCCGCCCAGCGCCGCCTCGCGCCGCACCATTTCTTCCAGCACGTATTTGTCGCCCACTGGCGTCCGCACCATCGAAATCCCGAGCTCCTCCAGCCCCTTCTGGAGCCCCAGATTCGACATGACGGTCGCCACTACGGTATTCCCCGGCAAGTGCCCCGCCGCCTGCAGCCGCTTCGCTTCAATCAGCATCACGGCGTCGCCATCCACAATGCGTCCGGAAGGCGCCACCAGCATCGCTCGATCGGCATCGCCGTCGAATGACACGCCGGCGTCAGCTCCGGTCTCCAGCACCTTCGCCCGCACATTCTCCGGATGCAGCGCGCCGCACTTCAGATTGATATTGCGTCCATCCGGCTCGCATGCAATCGGCGTCACTTCGGCGCCCGCCGCGCGGAACAACTCCGGCGCGAGTGCGGAAGCTGCGCCGTTCCCGCAGTCCATCGCCACTTTCATCCCTGCCAGCGGCCTCGCGGAAGTCAGCGTGGAAAGCAGAAAATCGAGATAGGTCTTCGGCTCGCGGTTCTGCCGGAGCGCCTCCGCCTTCGGCTCTTCTTCAATCCCATCGAGGAGCCGGAAGATTGCCTCTTCCACCTGATGCTCTTCCGCATCCGGCAGCTTGAATCCGGTGCGCGCGAAAACCTTGATCCCGTTATCCCCGAATGGATTGTGCGAGGCCGAAATCATCACTCCCGCCGAATAATCGCCCGTGCGGGTCAGATATGCCACGCCCGGCGTCGTCAGCACACCGGCGAATGCAGCGTCAGCGCCGCCGCGCCGCAGCCCCTCCGCCAGATGCGCCGCGATCGACGGTCCCGATTCGCGCGTATCCATGCCGATCAGCACCGGATGCCGCGCCTCGCCCCGGCTCTTCAGGTCCTCCGCCAGCGCAATCCCGAGAGCCGTCACGGTGCGCGGGTCGAGCGGCGGCTTCCCCGCTGTTCCGCGGATGCCGTCCGTTCCGAATAATTTTTTTCCCATGTATGTTGTGTTAACGGGCCTTTTGTTCAGCCCCAGCTTTTCCCTGGACCCGAACCGTCACCTGAACGCGCGGAGTGCTCGCGGTCCGAAGCTCCGGATCTCCTATGTACGTCGCCAAATCCTGCTCCGGGTCCTTCAGGACTTTCGTCAGATCAAACGGATCCGTGCGAGCATTGTGCGCATCACGCACGTGGCTCTCCGGACCGGTCACCACAAGCTCAGGCGGAGCCACAGTCACCCCAGCAATTGTGAGGCCAGCCGGAAGCGCGCCCGAATAAACCACCTCCACCTGCACTTTCCCTGTAATCTGATGCTCGAAGCGGAAGCGCAGTTGCTCCGGGATCACGCGCAGCAGCGTGACGCCGCGCGGCGTGCGCACCTGGTCTCCGCCGAGCGTGAATGTGCGTTCGCCCGGCGAGTGCACGCTCGAGAAGTCGATCACCGCCGCCGTGCGGGCTTCCTGCATGGCGCCCAGCCGGCTGGCCGGCCCGCGGGCCTCCACCTCCACCGAATCCACCGGGCTGGAGCTGATCACCAGATCCTTCGGCGAGTTCTTGTAATCCACGGGGATCGAAATGATGGTGGAGAGCTCGGGTTCGCTCGCGATGTTGAACCAGAGCCCGCACGCCGCGCACAGCGCCAGCACTTTCAGCGAAAAATTGTGCGTGACGAGCGACTTCAGAGTGGCGGCCGTCATCGGCCCACTCTCTCATGTTCCCGGGGCGATTTTTCCACCTGCGGCTGCCCGTGCGGCGTCCGCGCCGGCGATTGCGTCACCGGGCCTTTCACGCCGAAATGCCGCCGAATCCGGAACTCCGCCCGCTCGATGGTGACTCCCTGCTCGATTTCGCCGGCCGACGCAATTGAAATAGCGCCCGTCTCCTCACTGACAATCAACGCCATCGCGTCCGATTCTTCGGTAATTCCGAGCCCCGCACGATGCCGCGTTCCCAGCCGCGTGGTCACCTCGGGCCGAACGCTCAGCGGCAGAAAGCACGCCGCCGCCGCAATCCGGTCTTTCTGGACGATCACCGCACCGTCATGCAGCGCCGTACCCGGCATGAAGATCGAAAGCAGCAGATCGCGCGATACCTGCGCGTCCAGACGCACCCCGCTCTCCACGAACGTCCGCAGTCCCACGTCCCGTTCGAGCACGATCAGGGCGCCCATTTTGTCGCGCGAAAGCGAAGAAATTGCCAGCAGGATCTCATCCGTTGATTCCGGCGCGTGGTATCCGCCCAGTAATCGCCGCCTGCCCAGCCGCCCCAGCGCCCGCCGGATCTCCTGCTGGAACAGCACCACGAGCGCAATCGTGGTGAAGGGCGCGAGCGACGAGACCATGGACCGCAGCGTCTCGAGCCCCAGCCGCACCGCGATCTGGTAAATGATGACGAGCGTGACGATTCCGGCCAGAATATGGGCCGCGCGCGTACCCCGTATTATCTGCAGTACCTGGTAGAGTACGAATGCCACCGCCAGGATGTCGATCACGGCGGTCCAGGTGAGCCGGGGAAACTCGTATGTGATCTGCGCCGCTATCATCGGGGGGACTGATCTCATTGTAACGAAATGAGATTCAGCTTTCCCCCGTTTTTCTCCTGAATTGGGCCCGGAGCCGCCAAACAAGCCGCGTAGCGCCGCGTCCTTCAGCCCGCAATCTTCACAGTCAGCAGCGTCATATCGTCATACTGCTTTGCGTTCCCGGTGAAAGCGTCCGCCTCCCGGAAAATCGCCTCCACCGTCTGCCGTGCGGAACCGCCCGCCGCCGTCCGCGCCGCCGCCAGAAACCGGTCTTCCTCCCACTCCTCTTCCCGCTCGTTCTGCGCCTCGCTGATGCCGTCCGTGTAGCCGATAAACAGATCTCCCGGCCTCATCTCGAACACATCCATGCTATATGAAACTCCCGGTAGCAAGCCGACCACCGGCCCGCTCGCCTCCAGGCGAATCGTTTCGTTCCCGCGAAGAATGACCGGGGCGTTGTGGCCGGCGTTCACGTAGGTGAACTTCCGGGTCGCCGGATCGAACTCCCCATAAAAAAATGTCGCGTAGCGGTTGCTTTGCGAGGACTCATACACCAGCTTGTTGACATTCCGCATCAACTCACCCAGATCGGTGACGCCCGCGAGCGTCTGTCCCCGCAGGCACGCCTGCAGGCTCGCCATCAGCAGCGCCGCCGCCACTCCCTTGCCCGAAACGTCGCCGATCGCCACGCCGATACGTCCGCCGCGCAGTTCGATGAAATCGAAATAGTCGCCGCCCACCCCGCGCGCCGGGCGGCAGAATCCAAAGCAGTCGATCCCCTCCACCTTCGGAAATTTCTGCGGAAACAGCCGCTCCTGCACTTCACGCGCGATCTCCAGCTCGCGATTCATCACTTCCCGGTGCGCGGTCTCTGCGGCCAGCGACGACGCCAGCCGGCTGTTGTGCAGCGCCATCCCCATCTGCACGGCGACCGTCTGCAGCAGGCGCAAATCTGTCTTCGAATACGGTTCGCCGGATTTCTTCGGCCCCAGGCTCATCACTCCGATGATCTCGGTGTCTCCGCTCCCCTGCCCGCGCAGCACCAGCAGCACCTCTGACCGCATGAACGCGAGCGTCTGCAGTTCCATCGTATCCAGCGTTCGCATCCAGGGCTGCGGTTTATCGAGATAGACCTCCAGCGGCTGTGGCTGTCCGCCGGGCAAACTCAGAAGATGACTGCCGGCGGGAATATCCATCGGCTCGCCCCCTCGCGTCGAATACCGGGTTCTGTAAACATTTCCTTCCCGCACCAGGATCACGATGTCATCCACATGCATCG
>DASZVV010000242.1:0-41685 GCA_035546955.1 Bryobacteraceae bacterium | reverse complement strand
ACGGCGGAGATAATTCCAAGTCCAAAGGCCTCCGCACAGGCCACCGCCGAGCGGCTAAGGAAAAGACGCAGACGCGTCACCGGAAGTCCAAGCGCAAACAAGGCGGTGCCTGTCGCCCTCTCGCGCCGCAATCCGCCCAGCGCCATAATCAAAGCGGCCAGGACCCAGAGTCCCTGAAGAGAATAGTGAAACAGACCACTCCAGATGTAGGTCGAATAAAAATAGGGCCTGCCGGGATAGAGACTATGCTGACGGGCGACGTCTCCAGGACCCATCATCACCGCATAAATGACGATCGACGACAGCAATAGCAGCGCTGAGAAGAACCGGCCGCGAGATTCTCGCCAGGCCTGCCAAAAAACGGCAACGCCGCTGCACCCGAAGCCTCCGCGCCGCCTGGATGGATCAGTAGTCAACGCGATCACCATAGGCCGCTGTTAAAGCCAGCACGAGGACAGTCAACGCCCAAATCACCATCAGAGCAACCCAGGGAGTGCTTGACAGGCTCAGTTGCCACGGACCAGCCATGACGTGCGCCAGATCGAAGTATCTCCACCACGGCAACTGCGGTTCGGCAACGGTGTGCGACGCGGTAAGCGCGAGCGTGAGTGGGGCGCGCAGCGACTCCGGCAAGTCCGACACACGTGTCCGCGGCAGATGCCGCTGAATCCACAGATACGGGATTCCGAGAACGGCGAGCGCGACGAGCAGGCTTCGATAGTTACCGGGGAATACTGCATAGTAAAGGTTTCCGAGAGCGATCACGATGACACCGGCGGCAACCAACAGGACCGCGTGGAAAAAGATTTGGCTGAGGGAAAAGGTTTGGTGAACAACCGCCGAGCCGACGATGACGACGAGCACGGCAAACAGACTCAGCGCGGCGCTCTCCATGAAGACCACGACGAATCGGGTGAACATCCAGCGCCTACGGCTGACCGGGAGACCCAGGCTGAATGCAGCCGTACCGCTGGCTTTCTCCCGGATCAAGCCGTCGAGCGCCAGCAGAACGGTAAACAAGACCCAAACCTGCTGCAGGAAGTACACATAAAGGTATTGCCACAGGAACCAGGCATATGCAGGAATACCGAGTCGCACGCCGAACAAGTGGGGAAGATAATAAGTCTGGTGTTGTTCGATCTGGAAGATGCAGACAATAGCCACGGCAATTAACCCCGCAAGGAAGCGCACCCGCGTTTCGAGCCAGGCCTTATAGAAGAGGGCGCTCACGATCTGGCCTTCACTTTTCCCAGGAAGATTTCTTTGAGCGAAAGAGGGGTGACGTCGACATTCGCGGCCTGCAACATGTGAACGTGTTCGAGAATGCACTGGACATTGTGGCTCGCGACCAGCGAGACTCTGCGTCCTTCCGCGCGAACCGTTTCAATGCCCGCCAGCCGAAAATCGCGCTCGCTGACAGACTCGGGGAAAACCGCTTCGATGTGACGGTATTGCTCCTTCACCTGGTCCATGGGGGCATCCAGCACCAACTGGCCGCGGTCAAGCATCAGCACGTGATCCGCGATCTGCTCCACTTCCGCGATCTGATGGGAAGAAAAGAATACGGTAGTTCCCTC
Source organism: Bryobacteraceae bacterium (assembly GCA_035546955.1). Lineage (GTDB taxonomy): Bacteria > Acidobacteriota > Terriglobia > Bryobacterales > Bryobacteraceae > BOG-234. The sequence goes on along the minus strand of DASZVV010000242.1, from coordinate 40,108 downwards.
AGCGGTCATCGAAACCACTATCTGCAGAACCTCCTCGACCGCGACAGGGTCGAGACCTTCCGTTGGCTCATCCAGAATCAGCAGATCGCAACCGCGCGCGAAGCCGAGCAATAAAGCAAGCTTCGTCCGCATTCCCTTCGATAGCTGGCTAACTTTGCGCTTCGAGGGGAGGTCGAACTGTTCCATCAGGCTGCGTTCCATGCGATGGTTCCAGCGCGGAAAGAATGACTTCGTGAAATGGACGATCTCGTCAACCGTCATGTAGTCGTAGAGTCGCTTGTCCTCCGCGACAAAGGCGGCCTTTTGCCGGATCCGCAGGCTCTCAGTTTCCCTGTCGATTCGATGCCCGAAGACGCTGCCGGTCCCCGAGGTCGGATGAACCATCCCCAGGAGCATCTTGATAGTCGAGGTTTTCCCGGCGCCATTCTGTCCTAGAAATGCGCACACCGAACCAGCCTGAACGGAGAGGTTCAAACTTCGCACGGCCTCGTGCTTCCCATAGCTCTTCGTCAGTCCAACCGTTTCGATCACTGCCGCCACAGAGTTACCTCCTCCGCTGAAGATCCACCGCGAGTTCGGCTTCGACCAAACGCCGGATTTCGCCTTCATCCAGGCCCTGCTCCTTCAATGTCTCCACGAATTCGTGGGCCAGTCGCTGCCCGTCGCGAAACTCTTCGGTCCGCGACCGGCTTCGCCGGCGTGGAGCGATGAACGCGCCTAATCCGTGCCGAATCTCAAGAACGCCCTCCTGCTCCAGTTCGTATACCTTGATTACCGTGTTCGGGTTGACGACCAGTGTTTCCGCCATTCCGCGGATACCGGGAAGCTGATCGCCCGGCGAAAGCGCGCCGGTTTCGATGGCATGGCGAATCTGTTCCTTCAACTGGACATAGATGGGAATGCCGGATGACGGATTGGGCTTCCTGAACACTGTACTACAGAGATATCACAGTCATACTCACCGGTCAAGAACTGAATCTCAGCTCGGGCTTCGGGTGATTTGATTCTTCTACTATATTGAACGGGCAACACCATTTTGGGCCAATATATTGGCCCTTGCGTGCCATCCCACCGCTTAGTAGCTCATAAATTGGCTTTTATATGCAAAGGTCCGGCCCGACTTGCGGAGCGAGATCGCGAGCCGGATCAGCCTACGATCTCTCATTCTGGCTGGAAAATGCGTCCTGCTGCTCGCGACCTGCGCAATTGCGACGTCCGCGGAGGTCTCCGCAGATTGTTCTGAATATCCAGCGGCGGCCGCCGCGCTTCGGACGAGATTGTGCTGGATCGATATCGTCTGTTGAAGACAATTCGTAGACTGCAATTCTTCGGGTGCCGGGGAGGGGCTCTCGTCGTTTTAGCTCGTAGCGGATCTATCTGACGTTTTGGGCGAACTCTTTTAGGTAAGCCCGCAGTTCGTCGCGGACGCGGCGGAAGATCGCCAGGCGTTCTGCTTCGGAGCCCACACCCGGAGCCGGCGGATCTTCGAAGCTCTGGTGAAACCTGGTCGCGGCGCCAAAGAACACAGGGCAGGTTTCACGGGCGTTGTCGCAAACAGTAATGACGTAGTCGAAGTGCTGTCCGGCGAATTCGTCGACGTTCTTCGAACGATGGCCCGAGATGTCGATACCCAGCTCCTTCATAGCTGCGATTGCTTCGGGGCGGACGGAGCTTGCTTTCGTCCCGGCGCTTTCCACATCGAAATGATCTCCCGCGTCGTGGCGCAGAAGTCCTTCGGCCATCTGGCTGCGCGCCGAATTACCCGTGCAAAGGATCAGGACACGCTTTTTATCGCTCATAAAGTTTGATTTTCGGAGTGGGGCAGGACGACCGCGTCGGCGGTCGAGGGCAACGCCGGCACAAGCCACCGGAAGAGAACGGTCGCCGCGGCCGCGCCGAGCAGTTGAGCCGCGATGAAGCCGGGCGCGTCGGCAGGGCGGATTCCGGCGAATGTATCGGTGAACGCCCGGGCCGCGGTCACCGCTGGATTTGCGAATGACGTGGACGCGGTGAACCAGTAAGCACCGGTGATATACGCGCCCACGGCGAAAGGCACCGCGGAGGATCGCAGGCGCGCGCAGCCCCAGATCACGCAGAGAAGGCCGAAGGTCGCAACGGCTTCGCTGAAGATCTGCGAACCACCCGCGCGGACGTGGCGCGAGATGCTGAACGCGGGCTCGTCGAACATAATGTCCGCCGCGGCAACACCGGCGAATGCGCCGACACATTGGGCCACGATGTAGCCGGGGACGTCACGCCACGCGAGTCCACCCTGAGAAGCATCGGCGAGCGTGACAGCGGGATTGAAGTGCGCGCCGGAGATCGGGCCGAAGGTGAGAATGAGCGCAACCAGCATGGCGCCGGTGGCAAGCGTGTTGGCGAGCAGCGCGATCGCGATGTTTCCACCGGCGAGGTGATCGCCCATGATGCCGGATCCGACGACCGCAGCCAGGAGGAGCGCCGTTCCGACGGCTTCCGCGATCATGCGCCGCATGGTTGACATCGGCTTGATCAGCTCCGCCCGATCCGATCGATCTCACGCTGAATGACATCGCGTTCCAGAGGGTCTGGCACACTCCACTTCGCGGTCAGCGGGTGACCTGGCCAGATGGGACAGATCTCCGCCGCCGCGGCGTCGCACACGGTAAAGACGAAATGCATCTCCGGCGCTCCAGGAACGGAAAACTCGTCCCAGCTCTTGCTGCGCAAGCCTTCGGTGGGCATGTGGCTGCGTTCGATCTGGTGGATCGCCTCGGGATCGACGCGGCCGGTGGGATGGCTGCCGGCGCTGTACGCCGTGAAGTTCGGAGATGCTTTCCGGTTCAGGATGGCTTCGGCCATGACCGAGCGGGCCGAATTTCCGGTGCAGAGAAACAGCACGTTGAAGTGGCGCGGCGTCATCGGGGTCTATCCTTCGCGGTTATGAGCAGCAGCCGGGTGCGCAGCAACGCGCCGGTTTCGTCGCGCCGATGAAGGCACTCATGAATTTGCCGTCGACCGCGGCAGCCATCGCGTCAACGTCGATTCCCTGCCCGCTGAGGAAGGTGCGCGCATCTTCGACGTTGTAGACGCGGGTCGGTTCCATGTCGATGTTCTCGAAGCCGGCTCGCGCGAGCTTCGCAATGTAGTGATGGTCGTCGAGTGCGCCGGCGATACAGCCGACCCAGAGCATCATATTTTCGCGGACATCTTCGGGAACGGCGCCGCGAGTGACAACGTCGGAGACTGCAAAGCGTCCGCCGGGCTTCAAGACGCGGAAGGCTTCGCGGAGGACGCGGTCTTTGTCGGCGGAAAGGTTGATGACGCAGTTGCTGATGATGACGTCGACCGAATTATCGGGGAGCGGGATGTTTTCGATTTCACCCTTGAGGAATTCCGCGTTGGCGACGCCGGAGCGGCGCTGGTTTTCACGCGCGAGCGTGAGCATTTCGTCCGTCATATCGAGGCCGTAAGCTTTGCCCTGGGGGCCTACGCGGCGGGCGGAGAGGAGGACATCAATGCCGCCGCCGGAGCCGAGGTCGAGAACAGTTTCACCCGGATTGAGCTGCGCAAGGGCGGTTGGGTTGCCACAGCCGAGGGAGGCGAGAATCGCTTCCGGGGGAAGTTCACCGGCCTGGGCGGCGTCGTAGAGGTTCGACGTGATCGGGTCGCAGCCATCAAGCGCGGCGGCGGCTCCGCAGCAGGAACTGCCTCCGGTGTTGACGCGGAGGGCGGCCTGGCCGTATTTTTCGCGGACGACTTCTTTGATTTCCATAGTTGATCTCACGCGCAGAAGCGCACAATTGTTTTCGGTTCGACGGCTTTGTTGCGGGTACAGCATTCGGCATACAGGAAGCCGAGGAGTTCCTGGAGGGCTTCGGCGTTGGCGGAGTACCAGAGATAAGTGCCTTCACGGCGAAATTTCACAAGGTCCTCGTTCTTCAGCTTTTCGAGGTGGTGAGAAAGGGTGGAAGCCGGGATGCCGAGCTCATTGCCGATATCGCTGACAACCATGCCGTCGGGATGGGCGGAGAGCAGAGTGCGCATGATACGAAGTCGCGGGCCGGTACCCATGGCGGAGAACATGTCGGCGAAGCGGGTGATCTCTTCTTCGGTGGGTTTGGGCGAGGGGGTTTTTAGCGGCACATCGATAATTCTATAACTATGGAATTATCGAAAGCAAGAGCGATCAGAAACCATTAGCGGTGACGACCCTGCCTTGTTCGCCATTGAACCGATCTTATCGATCTGATTCAGTTGGCGGAGGGGCGATCTACGTTGTCGATGACGAACGTCGAGGTGGAAGTTTCGCGGGGTTTGAGTTTAAGGCCGAGCTGCTCTTCGAGCGCGGTGAAGAGACCGGGGACGGCGGGGTCTGAGTCCGGATTCTGATCGGGCGCCCACTTCAGAGTGAAGTCGTAAGTGCCCGTTAGCCCGGTGGCGTTGGTTAGTGGCGCAATACCGGGGGTGATGGATAGCTGGAATGCGAGTTGATCCATCGTCCATTTTGTGACAGTCATTTCGACCGAATGGCCGGGTGAGTTCATTCGCATGGACGATTCGGCGTCCGGTGAGCTTTTGGTCAGCTTCGGGCCGTTTTTGGCGATGACGAGGGCATAGCCGCGGGCGGATTTTGAGTCGAGGTGGAATTTGAGCCTGAAGCGGTCAGTAAGGAGAGCCTGGAGCATCTGGCGGAATTCGGATCTGGAAGGGGTTTGGGTGCCGCCGGCTTCAGCTCTGATATCGAACGATTCGACGCCCGCCCAGCGTGGGGCGTTGGAGATGGCGTCGAATTTGCCGTCATATGCGAATTCAATGAGGCTGGCGAGGCTCGCGTTTTCGATGGTGAGGCGGCGTCCGGCGACGGAAAAGGATGGGTTGACGTACGCGGCTTTGCCGTTGCCGATGGCGCGAGGGGCGGAAGGCGGGTGCGAGCGGATGGCGGCGACTTCGAATTTCGGGGTGGGCTGATCGCCCCACGACGTGGCTGCCAGAATAACGAGGAGTAAGTTCCGATAAGTCACGAGGTTAGTTGTCCGTCGGGAGTTTATCCACTGAGTCGACGACTAAGTGCTCCACAGGAAGAACTTCTTTCTGAAGCCGTAAGCCCAGAGTTTTTATGAAATCGAGAGTATCAACGAATGCGGGTCCGTTATCCGCCCCAGGACGATGTGAGATTCGCGGAACGGGGAGCGTGATGTGGAACGGTCCGTCGAGGCCGGTCTGATCGACCACCGGATAACCGGCGTAATCCGGGAGAAAACGGGCGAAGTCGGCTGTGGTCATTCGAGGTGCGTCGAACAGCAGCGGCCCGTTGGGATCGGACCGGAGACGCGTGATGGTCCAATGACCGCCGTCGTTTGAGCCGATGTTATACAGGAGTTCCCGATCCTTCATGAACGCGGGATCTATGGAATTGTCGGCGGCTGCCTCTTTGAGCCTGCTGCCGGTGGTTGCAACGCGGAGGACGTACACGGTTTGGGGTCTGATCTCTCGATGCGTCTTCAGGTGGAAGCGCTGTTCGAGGAGCGACTGGAGCATGGACGGGATGTCGTTGAAGGACGAGCCGGCGGGCGGTTGGGCGTCGATATCGAAGCGGGCGGTGGCCAGCCAGTCGGGGCCGATGAGCTGGTAGTCCTCCAGATCGTACGCTTTCTCGATCAGGAATTTGAGAGAGGCTACCTCGTCACGAAAACGGGTTCTGGAGATCAGGAAGGCAGGGTCGCGCGGGATCGTGGTTACGGGGCGAACGGAGGCGACTTCGAATTCGGCGGCCTGAAGCGGACCGGCGATGACGAGGAAGACGATTACCAGACCTTTACAGGACATAGAAGCCCATCTCGACGCGGATCTCGGCACGCGTGGGCTCGCCGTTTTGTATAGCGGGCCGGAAGCGCCACTTTGCCAGAGCTTCGATGGCGTTTTCATCGAGCCCGAAGCCGAGCGGCTGTCTGACGCGAATGTCTTCGGGCTTGCCGGATTCGTTGACGACTGCATCGAGGGTGACGGTGCCGGAGAATTTCGCCCGGCGGGCCTGCTCGGAGTACGCGGGCTCTACCTTTGACATGAGGGCAGGAGGAGCGATGCCGGCGGGCATGGTACGCGGCTCATAGGTGACGGCCGGGATCGTCGAGGGGCCGAAGTATCCGGCCCGGTAATCGAGTTTCGCATCAGAGTTCTTCAGGGAGACTTTCACGGAGCGCCAGGCTTCGTCCGACTTGAGGTTTTTTGTGTAATAGCCCAGCACGTAATAAGACGTCACCTTCAGGCCATTGGACTCAGTTTGACTGAGGACCGGCTCGAATTCCGAATTGACAATGCTCATGGGCTTTCCATCTTCGGCGACTTCGAAATCGCCGGCGGTGAGGCCCACGAGGGGCTGGCCGTCGTTCCGGTTGGTGACGGCTACGTCCACCTGAACCAGCATGGTCGAGGAAACGAACATCGCGGCTGGCGCACGCAGCGGAACGCGAGTGGGCTGAGCCTGGGCGAGCAGGACCGATTTTGCCTGGGCGATCAGGGTGGCTGTCGGCTGAGTGGGCTCCGCCGGTTCTGGTTTGCGGAGCTTTTGCGCCGGAACGGGATCGGCGGGGCGAGTCCAGTTCATTGCGGCGAGAGGAAGCGCGGCCGCGAGGGCGAGAATTCCTGTGGTGAATACAAGTGCGGATGTGATGCGGCCACGGTCTGTGTCGCGGTTGAGCAGGGCGTAGAGGCGGCGTTTGAGGCATCCGCCGGCGGCCATTCCGATGGCGGGCGTTGCGGGCGTGAGATCCCAATCGAGCAGGAGCTTTGCGTAGGCGGAGGGCTTTACGCCGGAGGCGAGGACGCGATCGTCGCAGGCGAGTTCCTGCTCTTCGCGAAGGCGGCGGGTGACGAGCCACATGAGGGGCTGGAACCAGATCAGGGCACGGCCGATTTCGGCCAGCATGCGAAGCAGGAAATCGTAGCTGTGGATGTGGGCGAGTTCGTGGCAGAGGACGGCTTCGCGGGATTCATCGGGGAGGTACTCGAACCCTGCGGGGACCAGAATGACTGGATGGATGACGCCCCACGTGACAGGAGCGGCGATGGAATCGCTTTGGAGGAGGCGAGGATCGCCCGATATTGGATGTGCGGCGCGGCGCATGCGTCGGAGGCCGTAGAGGCCGAGAGCAAGGCGGGTCAAGAACAGCAGGACGCCGGCGAACCACAGCAGCGGGATGAATTCTGAGAATGGAACGCGGGAAACGGCTGGAGTGGATGCGGATTGCGGGACGGGCGTGCGGACGATGGCGGCCGAGGAATCTCCGGATGGCGTCAGAATCATAACCGGCGGCGTGGGACGCGGCGCGAACCAGCGCGGTTCGGTCACATTCAGGCGCGGGAGAAGCGGCGCCGCGGCCGCCGCGAGGAACATCGCGACGATGGTGGCGGAGAGGATGAGACGGCGCGTATCTGCCGATCTTTTCCGAAGCAGCAGCGTGATGCAAAGCGCAGCTCCGAGGACCGCGCCGGATTTCCAGAAGACTTCGAGTAAGGCGGTCATCGTCCTTCTCCTTCGTGTTTGGCGATCAGGGCGGCGAGCTGCTTTCGTTCTGCCGGCGAGAGTTTGGCGTCCGACATTTCGAGAAGCGCGGCGGCGGCGGCGAGCGGGGAGCCTTCGAAGAAAGTGGAGACGAGATGGCGCAGGGCGGAATGGCGGGCTTTGACCGGAGCGACAGCCGGGGAGTAGAGATAACGCATGCCGTCGCGCTGGTGGGTGACGTGTCCTTTTTCTTCGAGGAAGGCGAGCATGGCGCGGACCGCGGAATAGCTGGGAGGATCTGGCAGGGCGGCGCGGACATCGGCCACGCTGGCTTTGCCGAGGCGATAGAGGGCCTCAATGATCTGGCGTTCACGGCGGCCGAGTTGGGCCCGGATGTCTTCGGTCATGCTGCCCCAGTATGCTAATTGATTAGCATATGCTAGTACATTAGCATCGCTGCCGGCCGGCGTCAAGGGGAATTGCAGAACCCGATGAACTGGAATATTCTGAGGAACATTATGCGGACAGCCATTGCTGCTCTTGTGTTCCTCGCGCCATCGCTTTCTGGACAGGGTCCAGGCCGTGGCGCGACGCTGCCACCGGAGATTCGTCCAAAGAACCTTATTGCAAGCGCCGCGCCGGTGCGGACGTGCGAGAGTCTCACCTCCGTATCGCTTCCGGATACGACGATCGATTCGGCGGCGATAGATCCCTCGGACGGTTCCTGCCGGATTACGGCGACGGTGACGCATCCACCCGCGGGCGACGCAGTGAAAGTATTCATCGGGATTCCGATGAATGACTGGAACGGGCGGTTCGAAGGAACGGGCGGCGGCGGATTTTCGGGCGGCAGTGCGATGGGCGTACGGCAGCCGCTGACGCTTGGATATGCGGCGGGCGCGACCGATACCGGACATCCGGGTGCGAGCGGCAGTTTCGTGCTGGATTCGACGGGGCATTTGAACTGGCAACTGCTGCGCGACAACGCTTATCTGGGGATTCATGAAATGACGGTTACGGGGAAGGCGCTGACGGAGGCGATTTACAACACGGCGCCCCGGCACTCGTATTTCATGGGATGCTCGACGGGCGGGCGGCAGGGGCTTTCCGAAGCGCAGCGTTATCCGGACGATTACGACGGGATTGTGGCGGGAGCGCCGGCGATCAACTGGACGAAATTACATGTGGAGCAGATGTGGGGAAATCTCAACATGATGCTCGCGAACCACTACGTGCCGCAGTGCAAGTTCGAAGCAGCGACGGCGGCGGCAATCGCCGCGTGCGACAGGATCGACGGCGTGGAGGATGGGGTCATTGAAGATCCGCTGCGCTGCGATTTCGATCCGAAAGCGCTGGTGGGGACGCCGGCGGGCGCATGCGGGACGATTACCGAGGAGGACGCGGCGATTATCCGGGCGATCTGGGATGGTCCGCGACGGAAGGATGGATCGTTTCTCTGGTATGGGCTGACGCGGGGTGCATCGTTTGCGGGACTGAGCGGGACCGGCGGGACGCCGCTCGGAGGAATGCCGAATCCGATCACGCTCGAGTGGTGGAGATTCTTTCTGAATCAGAATCCGCAGTGGGACTGGCATACCCTGACGCGGGATTCCTATGAGAATTACTGGACGCAGTCGGTGGAGGAGTTCAGCGCGGTGATCGCGACGGATAGGCCGGATCTTTCGGCTTTCCGGGCGCGCGGCGGGAAGCTGATCCTGTGGCATGGGCTGGCGGATCAGTTGATTTATCCGCAGGGGACGATGGATTATTACAAGCGCATGGAACAGGAGATGGGAGCGGCGGGGAACGTGCGTGATTTTGCGCGGCTGTTTCTGGCGCCGGGGGTGGCGCATTGCGCGGGTGGGGTGGGTCCGCAACCCGCGGGGCAACTCGATGCGCTGGTGCACTGGGTGGAGGAGAAGCAGGCGCCGGAGGCGTTGACGGCGACGAAGCGTGATCAGACGGGGAAGCCTGTGCGGACGCGGCCGCTCTGCCAGTATCCGCTGGTAGCGAAGTACAAAGGAACAGGGAGCACGGACGAGGCGTCGAATTTCGTGTGCAGCGCGGGATTCTGACAAGGCGGGAGAGATTGCGGATCAGGACGTCGATTGTTCATGGGCTGATTTCTGCTCTGGCTGTGCTCGCGCTTTGTGGGGCATGCGGACTCATGCAGACGAGATCCGCCGGATTTCCGGTTCGTGTGGTTTCGGTGCGAAATCCGGATCTCGTCTGCGAAGACTACAGTTTGAACGTTGTCGCTCACGGCAATGATCGATTCGACTTAAACGAGGATACGGGATTAGACGGCGCTGAGATGCTTGGCCGGCTGAATGAAAAGCTGCGGTACAGGGCGGACAAACTCGTCTATGTTCACGCCGGCCGTGATCTGTTCTATGAAGATTTTCTGCGGATGATCGATACGATCTATCGTCCGGATCAAACGATCGGGGTAGTGACGGAACGCGTGGAGGAGCAGTATCGAACGGGCGAAGGCTGTCTCGTCGCGTCAGCGGCGCGCTGATCCGGCTGGTTCTTTTGATTGCGGAGTGGCTGAGAACCACCAGCGCTATTCGTCAGGGAATGTAAGTTGAATCTTGTTTTGTTCAGGTTACGTTTGGGGATTCAATTGCGTTCGCGGAAGGCATGTTACTGGCCGTCATTGGACTTGCCTGTATTTATGCCGGATACGTGCTTTTCTGCGGGCTACCTTCGGCGCGCTGGGGACGGTCGAAGCTTCGACTGCTCGCTCTGAATATTCTGCCGGGCGCGGTGCTCGCGTCGATCGGTGTCGGCGTCATTATGTTTCAGGTAAAGAGCGTGGTGACGCCGCATCGGGTTGTGCGGGCGCGGCCAGCCGGGTTGCTCCAGGCCAGACGTCCGGCGGATACATAATCGGTACGCGGAGGCTGATTCTGGTTCCGCTTGCCGGTATATCCTGATCCCTTGATGAAACTCACATTTCACGGCGCCGCCGGGGGCGTCACGGGGTCGCAGCACAAGCTGGGATCGAATGGCGCGACGGTGCTGCTCGATTGCGGGATGTTTCAGGGGCGGCGCAAAGAGGCGGAGAAACTGAACCACGACATGCCCTTCCCCGCCCGGTCGATCGATGCGGTAGTGCTTTCGCACGCGCACATCGATCACAGCGGAAGGCTACCGCTGCTCGTGAAGCAGGGATTTTGCGGGCCGATCTACGCGACGCCGGCGACAATCGACCTCTGCGCTTCGATGCTGCGCGATACCGCGCACATCGCCGAGAGCGACGCCGAGTTCGTGAACCGGCATCATCCGGATATGGAACCGGCGGAGCCGCTTTTCACGCGCGCAGACGCGGATGCCACGATGCCGCTGTTTCGTCCGCTGGCTTATCGGACGCCAGTGCAGGTTGCGGGCGGACTGACGCTCGAATTTTTCGATGCGGGGCACATCCTGGGGTCGGCTTCGGCTACGCTGAGCGACGGAAAGACGAAGCTCGGATTTTCGGGCGACGTGGGGCGGCCGGGGTTGCCGATCATCCGCAATCCGGAACCGCTGCCACCGGTCGATTATCTGATCATGGAAAGCACCTATGGCGGGCGGACCCATCCCGCGCCGCAGGAGGCCGCCGGCCGTCTGGAAGAGGTCGTGAAACGTACGATCGGTCGCGGCGGACGGCTGATTATTCCCGCTTTCGCCGTCGGACGGACGCAGCAGATCGTGCTGCTGCTTCATCAATTGATCAATGAAAAGCGAATTCCGCCGGTACCGATGTTCGTGGATAGTCCGCTGGCGGTAGATGTGACGAAAGTGTTTCGGGCGCATCCGGAATGCTACGACGAGGAGACGGCGAAGTATTTGAAGAACGGCGAGGATCCGTTCGGTTTCGGGCGGCTGATTTACGTCCGGGAAGTGGAAGGGTCGAAAAAGCTCAATGAGCTGCGGGGACCATATGTTGTGATCTCACCCTCGGGAATGTGCGAGGCAGGGCGAGTGCTGCATCATTTGCGAAATAACATCGGGGACGCGCGGAATACGATCCTGATAACGGGATATCAGGCGGAAAATACGCTGGGACGGAAGCTCGTTTCCGGGATGAAGGAAGTGAAGATTTTCGGGATTCCGGCGCAGGTTCGGGCGGAGATTGCGAGTTTGCAGGAATTGAGCGGCCATGGGGATGCGGGGGAACTGCTCGAATGGATGAGGCCGGCGACGCCAAGGTTAAGAAAAGTTTATCTGGTGCACGGCGAGCTGGAACAATCGGCAGCGCTGGCGCAAGGAATTCGTTCCGTATATCAAATTGAGGCCCGAAGCGTCCGGCCTGGAGAAATTTACGAACTCATACCTGAAACACAGGATCAGGTTGCCGCGTTCTAATATACTGACAGGATAAGTAAAACAAAAATATGAGCTCTCCGCAGATCAATTACGGGCCTCCGCCTACCCGGTCGAACACGATGGCGATTGTGGCGGTTGCGGCAATTGTCGCGTCCATTGCCGCGAATCTTTTCCTGCTGTATCAGGTGAACGGGCTAAAGGACGAATCGGCACACGCCCGGGAAGTGCTGCAGGGCGAAATCGACACCCTCAAGGAAAATAGTACCGCTATGACGGCGGCGCAGCGCAAGCATATGGATGAGCTGCGGGAAGATCTCGATGCGCGCTCGCGGCAGTTGGCGGCGCAGGCGAATCAGGCGAAGAAGGAAGCGCTGACTTATGCCGATGAGAAGAGCAAAGAGCTGGCGTCGGAGCAGGAGAAGACGGCGGCTCAGCTGAACTCGGCGGTGTCGGAAGTGTCGAAGAAGGCGGACACGGCGAACGCGAGCATCGCGGCGGTCAACACCGACGTGGGCGGCGTGAAAACGGATCTCACGGCGACTAAGACGTCGCTCGATCAGACAAGGAACGATCTGAACGCGAATATCGCTCTGCTCAAGAAGGTGCAGGGAGACCTCGGCGGCACCAACAGCATGGTGGCGACTAACGCCCATGAGCTCGACGAGCTCAAGAAGCTGGGGCAGCGGAATTTTGTGGAGTTCACCCTGCACAAGCAGAAAGAGATGCAGAAGGTGGCGAACATCAGTCTGAAGCTCGATAAGGCGGATTACAAGAAGAACCGTTTCTCGCTGACCGTTTTCGCGGACGACAAGAACTGGGACAAGAAAGACCGCAACACGAATGAGCCGCTGCAGTTCTACGTCGGGAAGTCTTTGTATGAGCTTGTGGTCAACACTGTGAGCAAAGATGATAAGACGATCACCGGGTATCTCTCGATGCCGAAGTACGACGCCGGACGATAGATAAAGCTCCGCGCCCAGCGAGGCCAGCCGGCCGTCTTAAAACACCGCCCAGCAACAAAAAGCCGCCCATTCCGGGGCGGCTTTTTTTGTTGAAGGAGGGAGAAAAATCACGGCGTGGATTTACGAAATGATTAGCCTCCATTTTGGATGAGGTCCCAACAAAAGGCTTGACACCGGTATACGCGGGAGATATCATCCTCCAAGGTCAGGTGCCGCTGGAGGGCGGCGCCACGGGCTCAGGGGCCGTCAACGGCGCCGAAGTTTCGACTGCGGCACAACTTCAGTAGTTAGGGGAAAATTAAGTGCTAAACAAACAGAGGCTTTGCGTAAGCTTTGCTATTGCCCTGTGCATGCTGCCAATTTCAGCACTGGCACAGGTAACCACGGGTAACATAACAGGACGCGTTGCAGACGCATCGGGCGGTGTAATTCCGGGCGCGAAGGTCGTCATCATCAGCGAGGTGCACGGAAACAGAAGCGCCCCGGTCCAGACCAATGGCAGCGGGGACTATGTATTTGCGGACGTCACGCCGGACAGGTATACGATCGAGGTCACGGCGCCGTCGTTCAAGACCACGCGGGTAGCAGGGATTCTGGTTACGGGCGGCGACCGCGTAGGCGTCCCGCTCATTACGCTTCAGGTTGGCGGAACGACAGAAACAGTTTCCGTAACCGCCGAAGCGACGCTTCTGCAGACAGAGAGCGGCGAGCGCTCTTACGCAATCGAACAAACGCAGGTCGAAAACCTGCCGATCGGTCACTCGAACTTCGCGAATGTGGTTGCGTTTACACCAGGTATGGACGGTACATCGCGCCTGGGCGCGCCTACTGCCGAGAACAACATCATGATGAACGGCGTCTCCGCCATGGACACGGGCAACAATGGCCAGATGCTGAACATCAACATTGAGTCGATCGGCGAAGTGAAGGTCCTCACGCAGGGTTATCAGGCTGAATTCGGCAGATCGGCCGGAGCGCAGATTACGGCCGTGACCAAGAGCGGTTCCAATGCATTCCACGGGTCAGGCTACGGTATCTGGACAAACTCGAACTGGAATTCCCGGTCGTGGACGGCTCAGAAGAACGGCACGCCGCAGGCCTATTCCTACACGGATACCTATGGGTTCTCGGTGGGCGGACCCATCATCATCCCGAAAGTTTTCAACGGAAAAAATAAGTTGTTCTTCTTTTTCGCGGACGAGTTCCGGCCGTCGACAACAAATGTCAACGTTGGCGCTTATTTGCGCGTGCCGACCGCGCTCGAGCGGGCAGGCGATTACTCTCAGACTCTGAACAATCAGGGCGTGCTGATCGCTCCGATCGTCGATGCCTCGACGGGCAAGCCATTTCCGAACTCCGTGATTCCCGCCAGCCGCATCTACGCTCCGGGCCTGGCGGTTCTCAACCAATACCCACTACCGAACATGACGCAGGCGCCCGGAACGGCGTTCAACTACGCGGAAACTCCTGGCTCGTACAACCAGCTTCTCTCGCAGCCGGTAGCCCGTATTGACTACAACGTCACATCGAAGTTCCGGGTCGGAGCCACACTATCCGAGCAGCGGCAACGCGCGGTGATCATGCCGGGCTCGATTCCCGGCTTCAACGATCAATACAGCCCGTATCCGATTATCGACAACTATACGGTCACGGCCGACTGGACGGTAACGCCGTCGTCGGTGATTGAGGTGACCTACGGAAGCATCGAGAACCAACTTGCTGGCGGCGGCAGCCCCGGCGCTCTCCTCGCGGACCCGGCGGCCAACAAGAACACGAATCTCGCCGCCTTCCCAACGTTGTATCCAAATTGGGGCGTGCTGAACACGGGTTATTATGCCTATAAAGTTCTGCAGGCTCAGGGGTCGAAAGCTCCGGAATACGATGCGTCCAACCACCAGCTCAATATGGTGCCGACATTCGGCTGGGGTTCCTTGATCGGAGTTAACGGCACCTACGTCCCGCCGAACCTGACATTCCCCAGCTATCTGAACATCAACCACACGCATGATCTGACAGGCAGTTTCACCAAGATCTGGGGACGGCACACCATCAAGGCCGGGCTCTATTGGAACCACAGTTACAAGGCGCAGAACACAGGCGCCGGCGGCCTCCCCAACCTGAACCCGCAGGGTTACATTGATTTCGGCAACAACACCAATAACACCCTCGACAGCGGCTTCGGTTTCTCGAATGCGCTGCTCGGAGTGTTCAATCAGGACCTCCAGCAATCGAAGTACATAGAAGCCAGCATGCTCTACGACAATGTGGAGGCTTACCTTCAGGACACCTGGAAAGTGACCAACCGTCTGACGCTCGATTACGGAATGCGGTTTGTGCATCAGACTCCGCAATACGATGAGTTCGGCCAGGAGTCCAACTTCTTCCCCACGCAATGGACAGCGTCGAACTCGGAAGTGCTCTACACCGCCGGGTGCAGCAATGGCGCGGTGACATGCTCAGGGAACGTCAGGAATGCGTTGAATCCGATCACCGGGGCCATTGTCTCCGGCGGAAGCTCCGCGAACTCGCAGGTGTTGATCGGGACGCCGGTTCCAGGAGTGGGCAATGCGCTGAACGGGATCAAGGTAGCCGGTCAGGGTATTGCGAACACGAACTATCTTCAGCCGGGTCTGGTCGTTGGACCCCGTATCGGCGCTGCCTATGACGTGACCGGGAAATCCAACTGGGTTATCCGCGGCGGGATCGGGCTGTTCTACGAACGACCCGACGGCAATACGGTATTCTCCACACCGGGGAACGCACCGATCGCGACCGACCAAAACCTGTACCAGAGCACGCTGACGTCGCTCGGCAGCGGGCTGAGCCCCCTGCCGGTACCGTCACTGGTCACCATGCAGTACAACCTGCCGATCCCCTCCACCTGGGAATGGCAGGCCGGTATCCAGAAATCACTGCCCGCGGGCATGGTTGTCGATTTCTCGTACGTCGGCGATCACGCGTACAACCAGTTTGGCGGAACACAGGGCGGAACGCAGCAGGCCATCAACCAGGTGCCGCTCGGCCAAGCCTATCTGCCGCAGTACCAGGATCCGACGCTCGGCGCATCGACCGTTCCTGGCGCCTCGGCCTACACGACAAATCTGCTTCGGCCGTTCGCCGGCCTCGGCACGATCGGCCAGAACACGGCCGCGTTCCAGAACTCGTATCACTCGCTCCAGTTGAGCGTGAACCGGCGATTCAGCCACGGGTTCCTGATCGGGGCGAATTATACGTACGGGATCTCGGCGACGGGCAACACCGGTCTGGTTCAGCGTTACACGGAGACGGCACCGGGCGTACTCGTACTCCGGTCGGATGAGGCGGCGTATGAGGCCCTGAACAATACACTGGACCGCCGGCCGCACTACCTGAAGATGAATACGACCTGGGCGGTTCCGGGAATCCGGACCATGGGCTCCTTCGTTCATCAGCTCACGGGCGACTGGCAGCTTTCGGGGGTTCTGACGGCCACATCGGGAACGGCCTACAACCTCAGCTACACCTACCAGACAAACGGATCCAACGTTAACATCACCGGTTCTCCGGACTTTGCCGGCAACGTGGTGATGGCCAGTGGGATTGGCAGCGGATGCTCGACCAACCAGTTCGGCCAGTTCAGTGAGGCATCTGTTACGGGGCCGACCTACAACAGCGTACAGATGGAATCAGGCCGCAATCAGTTGCGCGGCTGCCCCACGGATAACGTGGACACGGCCGTCGTTCGGAACTTCCACTTCTGGAAATTCAAAGAATCCAGGACGTTCCAGTTCCGCGCGGATATTTTCAACGCCCTCAATGCCGTGATGATCAGCGGCCGGCAAACCCAGGCTCAGTTCAATAACCCGACAAGCATGAGCCTCGTGAACGCCGAATACGGCTCGACCGGGAACATCAACTCGGGCCGCTCGCTGCCACAGAACGCAGGTCTCGGCGCCGCAACCGCCGCCCAGAACATGCGCAACATCCAACTCGAGCTTCGACTTTCGTTCTAAGCCGAAGCTCTACCCCAAGGCGGCCCGCAGCCGTTGGCCGAAAGGCCAGTGGCCGGGCCGCCGCCCCTGTTCTCCGAATAAAGAGCCGCTCTGTTTACGGAGCGGCTTTTTGTTTGATGCCGAGGATTTCGAGATAGCGGGCTGCCTCCGCCGGGTCTTCACCCATCCAGGCGATGTAGCCATCGGGCCGGATGAGGGCGCCGCGGTCCGGGAGCAACGTGAAACCACCGGTTCGGAGGCGGTCGAAAAGGCGGCCGCCGTTTACATCAGCGTCCGGCATGCGGTCACCCGGGGCGAGAGCAGGGTCTCCGGAATTGCGCGGCTGGCTCAGAGAGCTGTGACGGTAGCTGATTCCGAGCTGAAGGGTTTCCGCGCTGCGCGCGAACCGATTTCCTGTCGACACGAATTGCCGGGAGAGCCGGGTACTGATACCGAGAACATTGGCTGCGACAGGAAGCCGTTCCTCTTCGTAGGTATCGAGGAGCGCGGGGTTCGCGCCACGCAGGACGAGGGCCAGTTTCCAACCGAGGTTCCACGCATCCTGAATTCCGGTGTTCATTCCCTGCCCTCCGGCCGGTGAGTGGACGTGGGCGGCATCACCGGCGAGAAAAACGCGGCCGGCGCGGTAGCGGTCCACCATGCGGATGTTGACGCGGTAGAGCGAGAGCCAGGTGGCGTTCGAGAGCCGGATGGCAGAACTTCCCGTCCGCTCATCGAGGATGCGCTGGAAGAGTTCCAGCGACGGTTCGGAGGGATTCTCGTCGGCAATGGCGGCCTGAAACTGGAACGAACCGGTGGTCGGGAGTGGGCACATACCGACCCAGCCGGCGGGGCTCGCAGGCCAACAGTGCCAGTGGTCGCGGTCGAGGTCGTTTGTAGCGACGTCGCCCACATACATACGGGCGTTTGGCCAGGTCTCTCCTTCGAAACCAATGCCCATGGCTTTCCGCACGAAGCTGTGGCCACCATCGGCGCCGACGAGGTAATCGCACCGAACCTGTTCAGTGACACCGCCTTTGGTGATGCTGGCGAGGACGCCGCGTTCGTCCTGTTCGATCCCGGTGAGCTCGGCAGCAAGCTCGACGTGCCTGCCATGCGTGGCAAGGAGACCGCGGAGGACTTCTTCGGCGCGCCATTGCGCGATCATGAGGGGGCTGGCGTAGGGCGTGTCCGGCGTGGGATGGAAAGCCTCATACATGTCGCGCTCCATCGTGACAACGCCGTTTTCGTAGTTGCGCATCGGAAGGTGAAAACGGCCGTGCTCGATCATGCGATCGGCGACGCCGAGGAAATGCATCACCTCGAGGCTGCGGGGCTGCATGCCTTTGGCGCGGGAGCCGCGGAAATACTCGGGGGCCTTATCGACGATTCGAAAGCTGATGTTGCGGCGGGCGAGATCGCAGGCGAGCGTGAGACCGGTGGGCCCGGCGCCGGCGATCAGAACAGATGTTTCGGAATTCACGGTTATCCTCCGGAGAGAGTGCGAAGTACGTGGCGATGGAGCTGCGGAGTGGCTGAGGCAACGAGATCGGAGTCCCAGACGACATCTTCGTTGCCGATGAGCGATGTGAGCACGCCGCCGGCTTCTTTGACACAGGGAACAAGCGCGGCCATATCCCACGGGTTCATGCGGGGATCGAGTGCGACGTCGATGCGTCCCTGGCAAAGGAGCGAATAGTTGATGCAGTCGCCGGACCAGCGGAAGCGTTTGGCGCGGCGGTAGAGCCCGGAGACGCGGAGATCGGGGCGGCGGCCGAAGGGATCGAGATCGGTACATTCGACGCCGGTCGCGATGATGTAAGCGTCTTTGAGTTCCGTTGTGGCGGAAGTGTGGACGCGGACCGGCGACTTGCAGTGTTCGCGATGCCAGCAGCCGAGCCCTTTCGCGGCGTACGTGACCTCGCCGAGAGCGTGAGCGCCGATGAGGCCGGCGACGGGCTCGCCGCGATGCAGATAAGCGATGAGGGTTCCGAACAGCGGAAGCGCGGCAGCGAAGGAGGCAGTGCCGTCGACCGGATCGAGAAGCCAGAGGTGTTCGGCGTGCGGATTTCGCTCGCCACCGAATTCTTCGCCCAGAATTGCATGCTCGGGATAGCGGGCAGCAATGAGGCGGCGAAGAAGCTGTTCGGCGCCGCGGTCTGCTTCGGTGACTTCAGAGCCGTCGGATTTGTGATCGATGCGGACATTCTTCCACAGGGGCAGGATGAATTCACCGGCGGCGGCGTTGAGCACGAGCGCGAAATCGAGGATTTCTTTGAGGAAGGCGTCGGTCATGATTATGAGTTCCAGCGGAGGATGGCACGCTCGTCATGTTCGGAGCCGAGGATGGAGATGGCCCCAGTACCGAGGACAAACATTTTCCCGTCCTCGGGCGGAAGGCGAAGATAGCAGGCGGTGAGGATGCGGAGGATATGCCCGTGGGCGAAGAGCGCAACATCGCCCTCGGCATGGAGGGCGCGATCAATGACGTCATGCGCGCGGGCGGCAACCTGGCCGATGGTTTCGCCGCCTTCGGGACCGTCGCGGAAGATAAACCAGCCGGGGCGCTGCTTTCGAATCTGGTCGGTGGTAAGCCCCTCATAGCGGCCGTAGTCCCACTCGGAGAGGTTGGGATCGACCTGCGCCTGATCGCCGTAGCCCGCGAGCTCACAGGTCCGGATGGCGCGGCGCATCGGGCTGGTGAGGACCAGGGCGAATTGCTGGCCGTTGAGCTCGTGCCCGATCTTGCGGGCGCTCTCCTCGCCGGCTGCGGTAAGGGGAAGGTCGGTGCGGCCGGTGTGGGCGCCGGAGAGACTCCATTCAGTTTCGCCGTGACGGATCAGCCAGAGCATCTGTTCTATGTTCGCTTATGACGGTACGGCCGGGGTGCGGCGCGGATCAGGCGCTCACGAATTCGTTTCCCTTTATGACGAAGCGGAGCGGACGGTCTTCGCATTTGCTGATGCCGATGCGCGGCGTGACATCGATTTCAAAGTGCAGGGGTTTCGCCGGCTCACGGATGATGAAGTCGCCGCGGGTGAGGTCGGCTCCGTAATCTTCGAGGGTGATACCGAGCGCTTGCGTAAGCCGCGCGGGACCGGAGGCGAGTTGGCGTTCATTGCGGGCGGCGGGGCGGCGGGACTGCATCGTCCCGAGGCCGGCGACTGGCTGGAGAGCACGGATGAGGACGCATCCGGCTGTGCCTTCGGCATCGGCCACCACATTCATGCAGACGTGCATGCCGTAGCAGAAATAGACGTAGGCGTGACCGGGCGGCCCGAAGATGACGCGAGTACGTTTGGTGAGGCCGGCGGCGGAATGGGAGGCGAGATCGTCGCCGCCGGGATAGGCTTCAGTTTCCACGATAATGCCTGCGGTATTGCCGCGGTAGAGAACCTTGCCGAGCAGTTCGCGCGCGACGACGGCGGCCGGGCGATTGTAGAAGCTGCGAGGGAGTATGCGGCCCTTCATGATTTTTTCAGAGCGAAGCACATCGCGCTCCATTCGGGATTGACTGAGCAGATTTTGTAGTCGACCAGGCCGACGGCGTTAGCGGCTTCGCGCAGAGCGTTTTGAGTGAGACCGGCACCCGTGGACCCTTTTCGCCAGATGAGCCAGAGCTTTGTTTTCCTGGCGAGGGTGTGCATTTCGCGAAGCGATTGCATGAGAGCTTCGCGGTCGTGAACAAACCAGAGAGTGAGCGGCGCGGGTTTCTCCTGAAATTCGACCGCACCGGGTAACGGGCCGAGGAGATCCGGGAAATCGCGCGGCGTGTCGACAACAGCGACATGCATAGCCGCGGCGATGCCGAGTTTTTCGGCGGCGGATTTTTCGCGGTAGCGGTCCATCATCTGAGGAGGAACGACCGGCGACCTCGACTTCCCTGCTCTCTTCAGAACGGCACCGATCTTCGGGAGTTCGCAGTATGTTGCGTCCGGCAGAAGAGCGCGTACAGAGGCGACCTTCGCGGGGTCACCGCCGATAAAGACGATCGGAATAGCGCGGGTGCTTTTCGTGTTACGGAGCCAGACGGCGACTTCGCGGCCATGGCTCGGAAGGCGGGAGAGATCGATGGCGATGAGATCCGGTGGCTTCGCCCGGATGGCGCGGCAGATGGCGCCACCATCGCCTTCGATATATTCGACTTCGAAGCCCGCATCCCGGCAGGCCCGGAGCAGAGGTCCGGCTTCGGCTTCCTTCCAGTGAATGACGCGGACGGCCGGCATGGCGGGTTGAAGATATTTTAAACTGGTGCACGGAAATGCGTGTGTTTACGGGTATTTCGCTTTCTGCCGCGGTATCGCAGCGGCTGGGCGGCGTGATTGCGGAACTGGAGCGCTCGGCGCGTGCGAACTGGTCGCCCGTGGAGAATCTGCACGTGACGCTGAAGTTCATCGGCACATGGCCGGAGGAACGGCTGGCTGAACTGGAAGGCGCGATGCAATCGGTGCGTCCGGGTCCGGCGTTTCGGGTGCGCGTGGCGCAACTCGGATATTTTCCGAATCCACATCGTCCTCATTCGCTATTCGCCGGGGTGGCTGCAGGGCCGGAACTGGGGGCGCTTGCGAAGGCAGTGGATCAGGCTGCGGCCGCGATCGGGATCAAAGCAGAGGAGCGGGAGTATCGGCCGCACATCACGCTGGCGAGAATTAAAGACCACTCGCAGGTGCGCGGGCTGCGGGGCCGGATCGCGGAGATGGCGGATCTCGAATTCGGCGAGTTCGAAGTGCGGAGCTTTCACTTATATGAAAGCCGCACGGGACAGCAGGGTTCGGTTTATAGCAAACTCGCCACGTATGATTTGGAGAGGGAGAAAGAGATCGGATGATGGGGTTGATTGCGGTGGTGGTGGCGATTCTGGTGGGCGGCATTCCGTTCGGTCTCTTTGTCGTCAGGCTCAAGAGCGGGAAGGACGTGCGGGAGCACGGATCCGGGAACATCGGGGCGACGAACGTGCTGCGCACGAGCGGCACCGCGGCGGGCGTGATCACGCTGGCGCTCGATGCGGCAAAGGGGCTGTTCGCCGTCTGGCTGGCGGATACGCTGACGCACGGCGATGTGTTCTGGATGAGTGCGACGGCGCTGGCTGTACTGCTGGGACATGCGTTCTCTCCTTATCTGAAGTTCAAAGGCGGAAAGTCGGTGGCGACGTTTCTGGGCGCCTTCGGCTATCTGACGCCGGTGCCGGTGCTGGTGGTGCTGCTCATCTTCATTCTGGTGGTGGCGACCACGAGGTATCTTTCGCTCGGATCGATCACGGGCGCGGCGCTGTTTCCGTTTGCGTGTTTCATCATCCTGCATCCGGAATGGCCGGTGCTGGTTGCGGCATTGGGCGCCGGAGTGCTGATTGTGTGGCGGCACGCCGGGAATATCGAGAGAATTCGGGCCGGCAACGAACGCGTCCTGCGATTCGGAAAGCATTCCTGAAGTGAAGACACTCGCCATCATCGGAGGCGGCGCGTGGGGCACGGCGCTGAGCCGGGCGCTTGCGCCTCGATTTGAAGAAGTGCGGATCTGGGTTCGGGAGCCGGATCTGGCGGCGCGAATGGCGTCGTCGCGCACGAACGACGTGTTCTTGCCAGACGTGATGCTGGCGGACAATGCGCGGCCGGGGTCTTCGATCCAGGGCGCGCTCGACGGGGCGGACGTGGTGGTAAGCGTGATGCCATCGCACGTGGTCCGGGAGATCTATGAACAAATGGCGCCGTGGCTGACGCCTTCCATGCGACTGGTGAGCGCGACGAAGGGGCTGGAGGCGGGGTCGCTGCTGCGGATGTCACAGGTAATCCGGACAGTGGTCGGGGACAGCTATCGAGTGGCCGTCCTTTCGGGGCCGAGCTTCGCGAAAGAGGTGGCGGCGGGGAGTCCGACGGCGGTGGTGGCGGCATCGGAGGACGTGGATGTGGCGGTGGAGATACAGAATGGCTTCTCCGGACCGTCGCTCCGGGTTTATGCGGGGAGCGATCCGATCGGGGTGGAGATCGGCGGGGCACTGAAGAACGTGATCGCGATCGGAGCCGGGATTTGCGACGGGCTCGGGATGGGCCACAACGCCACTGCGGCGCTCATCACCCGCGGGCTGGCGGAACTGACGCGGCTGGCGGTGGCGGCAGGCGGGCGGGCGGAGACACTTTCCGGACTGGCCGGCCTGGGAGACCTGGTACTGACCTGCACCGGAGACTTAAGCCGAAACCGCAAGGTTGGCCTGCAACTGGCTGCGGGGATGAAACTTGAGCGAATTGTCGAGTCTACGGTGGGGGTAGCCGAGGGCGTGCGGACAACGGCTGCCGCGATCCATCTGGCGCAGCGATACGGCGTGGAACTGCCGATCACGGCCGAGATGCATGCCGTGCTGAATGACGGGCGCACGCCGGAAGAAGCGATTCGACGGCTGATGGGACGGGCTCCCCGGCACGAATTCGCCTGAAGGTCCGCAACTATATATGACTGAGTGGGTTCAGTCGGATATGGAGGCCGTGGCGGCGCCCGATCTCGACGCTCAGTTGATGCTGCGCGTGCGCGAAGGCGACGACGAGAGCTTTCGCGTGCTGCTGGAGAAGCACCGCAATCCGCTGGTTCATTTCCTGCAGCGCATGGTGCAGGATGCCGGGGCGTCGGAGGAACTGGCGCAGGAGGTATTTCTACGGATTTACCGGTCACGCGCTTCGTATGAACCTTCGGCGAAGTTCACAACGTGGATGTTCCGGATTGCGTCCCACCTGGCGCTGAACTGGCTGCGGGATGAGCGGCATGAGCGCGCGGCGGAGCGGCTGGATGCAGGGCGGACGGTGGAGAAAACCGGCAATGAACTGCCGGTGCGTGAGCTGAGAGACAGCCGCCCGCTGGTGGAGCAGAGCATGGTCCACGAAACAAGATTGCAGGAGATTCGGGATTCGATTGCGGCGCTGCCGGCGAAACAGCGGGCGGCGGTATTGATGCACAAGTACGAGGAGATGGGATATTCGCAGATCGCGCAGGCGCTCGAATGTTCGGAATCGGCGGTGAAGAGCCTGCTGTTCCGGGCGTATGAGACCCTGCGGGCGCGGCTGGCCCATCTGGCTAGTGGAGTAACGCCATGAAACATTGCCCAAGTGAAGACGTTTTGCTGGATTATATTGCGGGATCGCTGAGCACCGCGCGGATCGCCGAGTTCGAGCGGCATGCGAAGGAGTGCTCGCGGTGCGAAGCCATGACCCTCGCGCAGGCGACGGTGTGGCGGAGTCTCGACGAATGGAAGCCGGAGCCGGTGAGCGCGGGATTCAATCGCGAGTTGTGGCGGCGGATCGATGCGGAGGCGGTGCCGCCCTCGTGGAGCAGCCGGTTTTCGGAAGTGTTCCGCCTGCATTTCTGGAAGCAGGCAGTGCCGCTTGCAGGGGTGCTGGCGCTGGTGGTGACCGGGTATCTGATGGATCATCGCGGGCAGACTCCTGTAACGAAGCCGGGGGTGGCGGTGGTGGTGACGGCGACGGAAGGCGATTCGCTGGAGCGTACGCTGGACGATTTGCAGTTGCTGGAAGCGGTGGATACGACAGCGGCGGTTAAGCCCGCCGCGGACGTGATGTAGGCGCGGGGTAACGACGGCGGTTGAGAAGGAGTCTCTTTAAGCGGATGGGCGCGGCAATCAGGAGCGGGAAGGCGGCGGGCGTGATATTCGCCTTGTGTCTGCCCGGCCTCGTGTGTGCCGCGGATAAGCCGCCGAAGAATCCGCCCCCGCCAAAGGCGGCGGCTGCGAAAGCCGCGAGGCAGGAAGCGACCCAGCAAGCTCGCGCCGCGCAGCAGGCCCTCAATTCGCAGCGTCTGCTGCGGCTCTCGCAGATGTCGCCGGAGCAGCGGGCGGCGGCGCTGGCGAAGCTTCCACCGGAGCAGCGGGCGCGCATCGAGCAGCGGCTGGAGAACTTCTCGAAGCGGCCGCCGGAACAACAGGAACGCATCCTGAATCAGCAGAAGCGTCTGATGGCTTTGCCGCCGGAGCGCCGCGAGCAGGCCCGCCAGTCGTTGCAGGATCTGATCAACACCCAACCGCCGCGACGCGGGGTGATCGCGGCGCAACTGCAGAAGCTTTCCACCATGAACGACGACGAACGGACGGAGTACATGAATAGTCCGCAATTCCGCCGCCGCTTTTCCGCGCAGGAGATTGAGCTCATGAACAATCTGCGCGGCATCGTTCCTTGAAATACCAGTCCGCTACAATGCATATGCTGTGATTCGGAAAACTCCGGCATTTGCGATCGGTTTAGTGTTGTCGCTCGTTGCAGGCACGGGATTACTCGCACAGGGACGGGGTGGACGGGGCGGGGGTCGCGGCGCCGATCTCGCGAAAGGCACGGACGTCACATCCGGCCGCAACTTCGATATGGTGTCGGTGGACCGCGGCAAGGCAAAGTTCGCGATGCTCTGCGCATCCTGCCATGGCGAGGATTCACGCGGCGGCGCGGGTAAGACAGAGGTCGATCTGGTGCGGTCGGTTCTGGTACTGGATGACGTGGGCGGCAAGGAACTCGGCGAGTTCCTGAAGACAGGGCGTCCGGCGAAGAAAATGCCGGCGTTCACGCTGACGCCGGAGGAAGTTTCCGATATCGCGGCGTTTCTGCACTACAACGTCACGGTGGCGTCCGAGCGCGGCGCTTATAAGTATCTGAATGTGCTGGTGGGAGATCCGAAAGCAGGTGAAGCGTACTTCAATGGCGCGGGCGGCTGCACGAAGTGCCATTCAGTGACGGGCGATCTGAAGGGCATCGGCGCGAAGTACGATCCTCCGGGCATTCAGCTCCGTGTGGTGACGGGTGGCGGAGGAGGACGCGGACGAGGCAATCCAGCCACAGAAAAGACCGCGACGGTTACGCTGGCCGATGGGAAGATCGTCAGCGGGACTTTGGTGCAGATCACGCCGTTTTCCGTGACGGTGCGTGACGCCTCGGGGACGCAGCAGAAATTCGACCGGAACGGCGACAATCCGAAAGTGCTGGTGACCGATCCGCTGCAGGCGCACCTGGATCTGATGCGCAAATACACCGACGAAGAGATGCATAATCTGACGGCTTATCTGGCGACGCTCAAATGAAACCGCTCTTCGTTTTTTCGATTGCGCTCATGACCGCGTACGGTCAGGGGCTGGACCCCGCGCTGCTAAAGAAGCCGCCGACGGACGCCTGGCCGACCTACAACGGCGATTATTCTGGCAGGCATTACAGCACGCTCGATCAGATCAACCGCTCGAATGTCGCGAATCTGACGCTGGCGTGGTCAGCCAGACTGGACGCGCCGCTCGTAGGGCCGAATTTCGGCGGCGAGCATAAGGACGGCGATCCATATTTCTGGGGAACGCCGACGGCTGGCGCGCGCGTGAGCGGTGAACCGCTTCTCGTGAACGGGATTCTCTATGTTTCGGCCCCGGATCACGCGTGGGCGATCGACGCGCACACCGGTAAAGAGATCTGGCACTACTACTGGAAGACGATGGGCGGCATCCACATCGGGAACCGCGGGATGGCGATGTACGCCAACTGGCTTTTTTTCGAGACGCCGGATTGCTATCTGGTTTCGCTCGACGCGGCAACCGGCCATGAGCGATGGCACAGGCAGATCGCCGATGTGAAGCAGCAGTACTTCTGCACACCGGCGCCGGTGGTGATCGGAAACCACGTAGTGGCGGGGATGGGCGGCGATTCGCTCGATGTCCAGGGATATCTGCAATCGTTCGATCCCGAGACAGGCGACGTGCAGTGGAAGTGGTACACGACTCCGCAGAAGCCGGGCGATCCCGGGTACAATACCTGGCCCGATGAATATTCGCGCACGCACGGCGGCGGCATGCCGTGGCAGCCGGTGACGTACGATCCTGAGCTGAATCTGCTGTATGTAACGACTGGCGGCGCGAATCCGACTTTCAGCGGGAAGAGCCGCAAGGGCGACAATCTCTACGCCAATTCGATCGCCGCCCTGAATCCCGATACCGGCAAGATGGCCTGGTATTTTCAGTTCACGCCGCACGACACGTGGGACTGGGACAACACGCAGAATCCGATTTTGTTCGATGCCGAATTTCAGGGGCGGCAGCGGAAGATGGTGGGGCTCGCGACCAGCAACGGATACTTCTTCGTGCTCGACAGGACTAACGGCAAGGATCTTGTGACAGAGCCGTTCGTCGACTTCCCGAACTGGGTGCTGCGAAAGACTGCCGATGGGCATCTGGTGCCGAATCCCGAAAAGGAGCCGTCGATCGGCGGAACGCTGATCGCGCCGGGCAAAGCGACGAACTGGCCGCCTTCGACGTTCGATCCGCAGACGGGGCTGTTTTATGTCGGGATGACGCAGGGATTCAACATTCTCTATACGGCGGATGACAGCGAACGGCCGGAGGGATACGCGGGGATCGGCACGGGTTCGGGGCCGTATGGAAGCGCGGGAGCGATCCGGGCAATTGACTATAAGACCGGGAAGATTCGCTGGAGTTTTCCGCTGCCCGCGAGCGGTGTGCAGGGGCTCCTGAGCACGGCGGGCCATCTGCTGTTTGGCAACGACACAGCGCGCGATTTCATGGCGCTCGATGTGGATACGGGGAAGCCGCTGTGGCACGAACAGCTTCAGGGCAATCCGACGAACGGACCTGAGACGTTTCTGCTGAACGGCAAACAGTACATTCTGGTGGCCGGGGGCGATACGCTTTACGCGTTCACACTGGGGGACAAATGACACGGCGGGATTTTGCAACGATCGCGGCGGCGGCTGTGCCCGCGGCGCGGCTCTTCGCGGCTGAACCGCATTCGATTGTGGGAGGAGTGAAGCTGGGCGCGATCACCTACAGCTTCCACGATCTGAAGCGAACGCCAGGCCAGGACGCGGTGGATGAATGCATTTCGAATTTGCTCTATGCCGGCTGCCAGTTTTGCGAGCTGATGTCGAGCGACGTGGAACCGGCGGGGCCGGGCCGCGGCGAGGCGGTTCCGGCGGGAGCTTCATCGCCCCGCGAGGCACTGCGGAAGTGGCGGATCGAGACGCCGACAGAACACTTCAAGGCGGTGCGGAAGAAATTCAACGATGCAGGGATTACGATCTTCGCTTACACGGTGAATTACAATGCGCAGTATTCGGATGAGGAAATCGCCAACAGCTTCCGCCACGCAAAGGCGCTGGGGACGAACATCATTGCGTCATCGACCACGGTGAGCATGGCGAAGCGCATTGTGCCGTACGCGGAAAAGGCAGGAATGAACGTGGCGTTCCACGGGCATACGAACGTGAAGGATCCGGAGCAGTTTGCCGCGCCGGCGAACTTCGCGGCGGCGCTGGCGATGTCGCCGCTTTACCGGATCAATCTCGATATCGGGCATTTTGTGGCGGCGGGTTTCGATCCCGTGAGCTACATCCGGGAAAACCACCAGCACATCACGCATCTGCATGTGAAGGATAAGAAGAAGAACGATGGACCGAACATGCCATGGGGTCAGGGCGACACGCCATACAGGGAAGTTCTTCTGTTAGTGAAGAACAACAGGTACGACATTGCCGCCATGACCGAAATGGCTTATCCGGTTAATGTTCCGACCCGCGAAGAGGTGAAGAAAAATATGGACGATATGCGGGCGATATTGTCCTAAGCGGCGGCGGCTGACTTATCGTCCGCCGAGGGACCGTACATACCGGGCACCGCGACATCGTTCAGACGATAGTAGACGCCCAACTGACCGCGGTGGTGAATCGTGTGATTCATGACTACATTGCGGATCACGACAGCTTTGGGCAGCGTGAACGCCTTGTGACCGCCGAAAATCAGCGACCAGGGCTGCTGCAGCTCTTCATCCGAAAGAGAAGCGAGCGCGGCGCGGCCTTTCGCGACATTATCGTCAAAGAATGCGAGCAACTGCGCTTTCGAAGTGGCGACGTTCGGTCTCCAGTCGGCCGGGATGACCAGACTGTCCTGGCCCGGCAGTGCTGCGATCCAGCCGGGCATCTCCGCCACGTGGCCCGCGAGGCGGCCCAGCTTCATCGACTTCGGATGCGGCTGGTAATCGAGCTTATCCTCGGGAAGGTTGGCAAGCAGCTTGCGCGTGCTGGCCATCTCGTTATCGAATTCGGGTAACAGCATCTGACTCATCGGCATAGGGATGACTCCTTCTTTCGGTTCAGATTCAGGCTGGCTGGATTTCGATTCTCTTTTTTTCGGGATCGAGCTTCGTAATGATGAACGAGCGCACCTGACCGGGCTTGGGCACGTCACGTTTCGATGACGAGTCGCTGCCTGCCGGCCCTGAGCCGCCCTTCCACTTGCTGGCGAGCATGGAGGAAAGCTGGGAGAGATCCACGCTTTCGGCGCGCGTCTCCGTTTTCTGCTCCTGCGGTGCGAGGTTGTAGACCGAATGAACGCCCTC
The DNA here is from genome assembly GCA_035546955.1 of Bryobacteraceae bacterium. Taxonomy (GTDB): domain Bacteria; phylum Acidobacteriota; class Terriglobia; order Bryobacterales; family Bryobacteraceae; genus BOG-234. Next base: position 11,007 of record DASZVV010000242.1, on the reverse strand, counting down.
GCCGAGCTCGACGGTGACGCGGTTTCCCTTCACATCGGAAATTCGGCCGCTGACGGAGTCGCCTTCCTTATGCTCGGAGATGAATTCGTCAACGGAAGTCGGCTGGAGCTGCTTGAGTCCGAGACGCAGGCGGCGCTTCTCGCGATCGTTTTCGAGCACGATGGCCTTGACGATTTGACCGACCTTGAGAACGTCCTGCGGGTGATTGATGCGCTTGTCGTTGACGATATCGCCGACATGGATCATGCCTTCGATGTCGTCAGAAACCTGAACGAACGCGCCGAACTGTTTGAGTTGAGTGACCGGGCCTTCGACGATCGATTCCACCGGGAACTTCTTCGCCACTTCATCCCAGGGGTCGCCTAGCGCCTGCTTGAGGCCGAGCGCGATACGCCGTTCGGCGGGGCTGACGTTGAGAACAACAACTTCCACCGTTTCCCCACCCTTCAGCAGATCGGAAGGCTTGCGCACCTTCTTCGACCAGGACATTTCGGAAAGATGGATGAGGCCGTCAAGGCCGGGCTCGAGTTCGACGAAGGCGCCGAAGTCAGTCACGCGCGCAACCGTTCCGGTTACACGGGAGCCGATCGGATATTTCTCGGCCGCGAGCGACCAGGGATCGGGCTGAAGCTGTTTGAGGCCAAGCGAAATGCGCTGTTTGGCGGGATCAACCTTAAGGACCTTGACTTCGAGCTCCTGGCCGATCGAAAGAACATCAGACGGCTTGTTGACGCGGCCGTGCGAGATATCGGCAACGTGCAGCATACCGTCGATACCGCCGATGTCGATGAACGCGCCGTAATCGAGCAGGCTGCGGACGGTTCCGTGAATCACAGAGCCGACCTGCAGATGCGAGAGCAGATCCTGACGGGCATGCGCTCGCTCTTCTTCCAGAACGACGCGGCGATCGACGACGACGTCTTCCTTCTCGGTATCGAGCTTAATCACGCGGCAGGCGATTTCCTGGCCGATCATGGTCTGCATCTCGGGCACATCGCGCGCGCCGGAACGGGACGCGGGCATGAAGGCGCGGACGCCGACATCGACCGCGAGTCCACCTTTGATGACCTGCGTGACTACGCCGGAGATCGTCAGCTTTTCATCGAAAGCTCTCTGAAGCGAGGACCAGTCCTTGGGGCGCTCGACCCTGATCACCGAGAGCTGATAGAATCCCTCCGAATTGCGGCCGCCGACTGAGACCTGCACGGTGTCGCCTGGTTTGACGGGGATCGGGCCCTGATCGTCGCGCAGCGCGGCAAGGGGCAGGATGCCTTCAGTCTTCTGGCCGACATCGAAGAAAACGTCGTCGCCGTTGATGGCCACCACGGTCGCGGCAACAGTGGCCGCCACGCCTCTTTCATGGGCCGCTTCGTGTGCGTGGCTTTGTTCGAACTGGTTCAGAATATCGCCGAAAGAGCTTTCCGTCTCGGACGGATTCTGCCCTTCCGTGTCGCGCACGTCTTCGTCGCGAACCGATGTTGAGGGATTGGACATGAGAGTGAGAATTTACTCTAATATTGTGGCACAGGCTGCGTTACGTTTTTGTTCAACGCGCATGGGCTTCCAGACACGTTAGAAGCGCGCGCGCGTTAGACTGAGGGCAGTGCTCGTCTCAATCAGCAGCAACCCCGCGCGTCCCGCCTGGCTGCGCGCTCCGGCGCCGGTGGGGCGGAACTATCGCGAGCTCAAATCGCTGATTACAGAGCTGAAACTGCATACGGTTTGCGAGAGCGCGGCGTGCCCAAACGTGGGCGAATGCTGGAACCACCGGACGGCGACGTTCATGATTCTGGGCAACGTGTGCACGCGACGCTGTGGATTTTGCGCGGTACAGAAGGGCGGACCGCTGGCGGTGGATTACGATGAGCCGCGGCGTGTGGCGGAAGCGGTTTCGCTCATGGGCCTGAAGTATGCCGTGGTGACGAGCGTGAATCGCGACGACCGCAAGGATGGGGGAGCCGAGTTGTTCGCGCTGACGATTGAAGCAATCTGTGAGCGGGTTCCGGATTGCCGCGTGGAAGTTCTGGTTCCGGATTTTCAGGGCAGCCGGCCAGCGATGAAGATGGTGATGGACGCGAAGCCCGATGTGCTGAACCACAATACCGAGACGGTGCCGCGTTTATACCGGCAGGTGCGGCTGGGGGCGCGGTATGAACGATCGCTCGACATGCTCCGGTATGCGAAGGAACTGGCGCCGGGGATTCCGGTGAAGTCGGGACTGATGCTGGGGCTGGGAGAACTTCGCGAAGAAGTGCTGCAGGTGATGCGGGATCTGCGGGCGCATTCGGTGGACATTCTGACTCTGGGCCAATACCTGAGGCCCTCGCCGAAGCATCTGCCGATTGTCCGGTATGTGCCGCCGGCCGAGTTCGATGAATACCGCGAGGCCGGGCGGGCGATCGGGTTCGCGCATGTGGAAGCGGGTCCGCTGGTGCGGAGTTCGTATCACGCGCATGAATCGCAGATTGCAGCCGCCGTTGCCTGACCGGCATCTCTTCTTTTATGGCTAATCTTTTTTCGCCGCTCGACTTGCGCGGCAAGACGTTTCGTAACCGAATCGCGGTGTCGCCGATGTGCCAGTATTCGTGCGAAGACGGATTCGCGGCGGACTGGCATCTGGTGCATCTCGGCAGCCGTGCGGTAGGCGGCGCGGCACTGGTGATCATGGAGGCCACCGCTGTTTCGGCGGAAGGAAGGATTTCGCCGCAGGACCACGGGATCTGGCTCGATGCGCATATTCCGAAGCTCCGGCAGATTACGGATTTCATCCATGAGCAGGGCGCACTCGCGGGCGTGCAACTGGCGCATGCGGGACGGAAGGCGAGCACGTGGCGCCCGTGGGATGGCGATGGCGCGGTGCCGATCGACGCCGGTGGATGGAAAGAAGTTTACGCGCCGAGCGCGATTCCGTTCAACGAGAATTATCCGGAGCCGATTGCGCTTGATGCGGCCGGGATCGGGAAGGTGAAGTCGGATTTTGCGAATGCCGCGGGAAGAGCGCGTCAAGCCGGGTTCGATGTGATCGAGATTCACTCCGCGCACGGGTATCTTCTGCATGAGTTTCTATCGCCGCTCAGCAACCGGCGCACGGATGAGTATGGTGGGTCATTCGAAAATCGAATCCGATTGCTGCGGGAAACCGTCCGCGCGGTTCGCGGCGATGAGCCGCTGTTTGTGCGCATCTCCGCGACAGATTGGGCCGAGGGCGGATGGGATGCCGATCAATCCGTCTTGCTGGCGAAAGTGTTGCGCGAGGAAGGCGTGGATCTGATCGATTGCTCTTCGGGCGGTCTGGTGGCGCACGCGAAGATTCCGGTAGCGCCGGGATATCAGGTTCCGTTCGCGGCGCGTATTCGGAAAGAGGCGGGAATCGCGACGGGCGCGGTCGGAATGATCACCGAGCCGAAGCAGGCGGACGAGATCATTCGCGGCGGACAGGCCGACATGGTGCTGCTGGCGCGGGAGTTCCTGCGTGATCCTTATTGGCCTCTGCACGCAGCGCAGGCGCTGAGGCAGCAGATTGCATGGCCGGTTCAGTACCGGCGGGCCGCGCCCACCACATCCTGAACGGCATCCACGATCGATTGCGGATCGTCGAACGGAATCGCATGGCCGCTGAAGGGAAGGATGCGTTGTTCTCCGCGTGAGGAGAGCTTTGCGAGCGCGGCCTGCGTTCCATAGATACGCTGCTTCATGTACGCCGCCAGCATCAACGCCTGCGGATCATCCTGACGGCCTGGCACAAAGCGGCCGCCGGTGAGAACCACGAGGGGGAGGCTGCCGAGATCGCGGACGGCGCGCACCTGCGCAGCCGAATTCTCATGGTCGAGGCCTTCACTGGTGGTAGCGTCGAAGGTCTTTGCCTGAAGCGCGAGAGCGTGAAAAAGAGCCACGTCGCGCGCGGTCAGCGGCTTCACCGTGGGTCCGGCGCCATTATCCAGCAGCCGCATCACGCCAAGGTGAACCAGGAACTCCGCTCCGGCGGCGACGGCGCCCCAGTATTCGCGCGGCAGAAGGCGTTGAACCGGCGACTGCAGAACCGCGGGCAGGAAATCGGGATTCTCGAATTCGTCGGCGGAATCGGCCAGCACGAGACCGGCAGTCTCTTTCCGATAGCGGGCGGCGAACAGGCGGATATTGAATCCGCCAAACGAATGGCCCACGAGAACGTACGGCGGAGGGATGCGCGCGGCATGCAGCAGTTTGTGGAGATCTGCCGCTATCTCGGCACTGGTGCGCGAGCCGGATACGGTATCACTCCAGCCGTATCCGGCGCGATCGTACCAGCAGGCCCGCGTGAAGCGCGCCACTTTCGGCTGGACGAGCAGCCAGCTATAGCCGGGCTGATTGCCGCCGCTGTCAAAGATGACGGCCGGGCTCCCCTGCCCCGTGCAATAGAGATTGAGAGATCGCCCGCCAATATCGACAGCCTGCCCGATGCGCGGAAATTCGCGGTGGTCATGCCATTCGCTCGCCTGCTCGTAGAGGAAACCGCAGGCGATGAGCGCGGCGAAGCCGAGGGCGAACGGCCGGAGACGTCCCCAGATACTGCGCCCCATGTTGGGATCGATGGTATCGACGAAGGCTTCGTCGCTGAGCCAGGCGCCGTCCTGATGGAGATCAAGAGCGAAGATTTCGCCAGGTGGCGAGTCTTCGAACTGCACACGGTTTTCCGGCGCGTTGGCGAATTCGAGGGTGCGGCGGCGTGAGTAAAGCGCGAGCGCGGCCAGGATACCGAGGACTGTATAGATTCGCGCAGGCTTTCCAAGAGCCCAGACTTCGATCCCGGCCAGTATATTCGCCACCAGCAGGAACACCCAGCCCCAGATCCCGATCTTCATTTTGCGGTGCGTGGCGCCGGGCAGCCACGAGCAGGCGAACGGAATTTTGCGGAACTGGTTGAGCCCGCGCTCCACCAGAATAATTCCCACCAGCACGAGTATCAGGACGTGTTCGATTGCCGGACGGCCCGGCCAGATGGAGAGATAGAGGATGACGGCGCCGACCCACACCGGCGCGGCGGCGATCGTGAACAGTGATTTCCGTACTGCCGCGAAATAAGCGGAGGGACGGTGAACGGACGTGATGCGGAAGATCCAGTTCGCGGGCAGCATGAACGGCACCGCGAACAACGCGCGCACGCCGACGACCGCACAGGATATGAGGAGCAAACCGCCGATAACGAAGGCCTCATTGGGCTCATTCCAGGGCACATGAGACGTGCCTTCGAGAAAGCTGTGGGAGAACGCGAGCGCAAGAGCGAAGGCGAAGCCTCCGTAGAGCGCGAGCATCATGCGGTGCTGGCGGCTGCGCGCCAGTGTCCGCGAGGTGAATTGCAGAATGGCGCGCTCGAACGGCCCGGGGGCGATGCGGCGGGCGATCCAGTTGACGATGCGCGGATTTTTCGCCGGCAGGATTTCCGGCGCTTCGATCATGCGGCGCAGGTTCCGGCTCCAGAAGAGAACATAGACGAGCGCGGCGAGCGGGATCACAATTGCCATCGCGGTCAGGGCGCGCATAGCCAGCGGGAGGAACAAATCAACCGAATCGCCGCGGACGACGTGGAGCAGGCCGACGAACCAAAACGAGGGGAAGATCACCGGGGCGTTTACCGGGTCGAATGGCGGAGTAACGAAGAACAGCGCGAGCACAACGAAGAGGAGCGCGAGTTGGAGAATGCCGGAAACGCGGAGATATCCCCGCCACGGCAGTAGTTGAGCGGTGATGCCCTGAAGCGCGACGGCGAAGCAGAAAGTGGTCAGGCTGGCCAGGGCGATCACGAACCACCAGGTGACCAACGAGCCGAGTGCGTCGAAAATGCCGGTACTGAGTGATAGAGGAAACGCAAGGCCGGTACAGATATTCAGCGCCAGAACCACGCCGCCGATGACGGCGGCAATGGCAGCGACGCGCGCCGCGATCATCGTGCGCGGGCGAATCGGAATCAGGCCGAGAATGAGACTGTCGCGGCGGTCCGGGAATACGGTGTTCCAGGCCATCACGGCGCATAATCCGGCGATGGTAATGGTGGCGGAGATCAGGAATTCTTCGTCGGTGCGCGCGAGGACAGCAAGCCGGGCATGCGGAAGAGTAGACGTGAGGTACCGCGTCACCATCAGGTAGGTCAGGCAAAAGCTCAGGGCGGCAAGCATGGCCCCGAACCGCGTGATCAGGGCGCGCGGGTCTCCCCCGGCTGCGATCAGCTCGAGATCGATCATCCGGGAAAGAAAATCGCGATTGAGGATTCGAAACTGGCGGCGTTCGTCGATCATGACTCACGCCTCGATCAGACCGACCATCTCCTGCGTAATGGCGGCCGTATCCTGCTCGATTGCCAACTGCGAGAAGATGCCTTCGAGCGTGGGAAGCGACATCAGGGAGCGCAGATTCTCGATGGAGTCATTCGCAACGACCTTGCCTTTGTGCAGGATAATCACGCGCGAAGAAACGCGCTCTACCGTATCGAGCTCATGCGAACTGAACAGCACGACTTTTCCGCGTGCAGCGAGTTCGTGGATCAGACCGCGAAGGACGAGCGCGGAATTGACGTCGAGGCCGGAGAAGGGTTCATCCAGCAGAACCAACTCCGGATTGTGGAGGAGCGCCGCGGCGAGCAGAATTTTCTGGCGCATTCCTTTTGAGTAGGAGGAGATGGGAACATTGCGATCGCCGTGCAGGCCGAGGAGGCGCAGGAATCCGGATGACTTGTGAGCCACCAAATGCTGCGGCATACCGCGGAGCTGGCCGACCATTTCGAGATACTCCGCGCCGGTCAGATGGGGATAAAGGTGAGGTTCTTCGGGAACGTAGCCGAGGCGCTGTTTGTGAGCCAGACGATCGTGGGCGATCGGTTTTCCGTCAAAGAAAATCTGACCTTCACTGGGCTCGATCAGCCCCGTGATCATCTTCAAGGTTGTAGATTTTCCGGAACCGTTCGGGCCCAGGTAGCCGGTTACTTCCCCACGGACGGCGGTGAAGCTCACGCCGTCCACGACTGGTATTCCTGTGTAGCGCTTGATCACGCCGCGCAATTCGAGCATTTTCTCCTCCTGGCATCCAGATCGGCTTGAGGCGCCCCATGCGATTGCCGATGATCCGCATGTTCCAGACGAACGCAATCGAGAAGACAGAGATCAGAATCAGTACGCCTCCCGCGAGCAGCATGGGCACCACGAAATCTCCGGCAGACTCGCTGACCGACGGCAGCGCCGGACGGTACGGGTAAATCCTGGTCATCTGGCTGTAAAACATGCCGTGGAAAAACATCGCAATGGCCGAACCCGCGAGAATGGAGGCCCAGTAATCGAGCGCCAGTTTCCGCCGCGCGCGGCTCATGTATTCCTCGCCCCACGTGGAGAACGCACCGCGCAGCAGACCGCCCAGTTCCCATATCAGAAAGAGGCAGTAATCCAGGAATCCCCGGGAGCGGTGGTCTGCTTCCACCTCCTCGAAGACTGCCGTCATCTCCTGCCCGAATACTTCACGCCAGGTGGCCGGATAGAGCCGCAGCAAAGCGGCATAAGCAGTTCGCATCGTCACGCCTCCCTCGATTTCAACCGCGCTGCCGCCACTCGCGTCAGTTGTTTCATGCGGTCGAGTTCGGCCTGCAGGAATCGTCTGCCAAGAGACGTCAGCCGGTAGGATTGCTTGTCGCGCGACGTGTCATCTGTCTCATAACGCTCGATCCATTCGCTCTGGAGCAGACGGTGAATGACGCCGTAAAGCGTTCCGGTGCTCATACGAACGCGGCCGTCGCTTAGTACTTCTGTGTCTTTGAGAAGCGCGTAGCCGTGCCGCGGCGCCTGCGCCAGACTGAGCAGTACCAGGAAGACGGGCTCGGTCAGCGGTGGCGCATCGGGCTCAACGCTGCGAGACATGACATGTCGCATATCGCTATGTTGGGCGCGGTGGCGGGTGTTGTCAAGCCCGTCAGTTTTCAGTCGGCGTTTTTTCAACATGATCGATCACGAGGATGTCGACGGACAATTTTTTAGACTCCAGCTTCAACCCGAGTTGTTCCTGAAGGCCGGTGAAAAGAATGCTCATCACATCGAGCTGGCCGGGATTTCCGCCCGGTTCGCCGGCTCGCGCGATGTATGGCGCCAGATTCAGGCGAATTTCGTAGCGTCCTTGCAGGCCGGTCTCATCCACCACCGGCCGGCCGATTTCGCCGGAGATTCCCTGGGCGAGATCCGCAACGCGGGCGTGGTGCGCAATCAGAGTCATGGCGTTCGCGCGGTCGAGGTTGAAGTCTCCAGGAGCCGCTTCCTCCTGAAACTTCGGACCGTCTTTCGTGAGGGTGAGCGCATACGCGGGCATGACGCGCGATTCGGCGTGGAGCTTCAAGCCAAAGCGGTCCTCGAGAAGCTTCCGGAGCATCAGGCGCATTTCGGTTTCAGTCGCAGGATGAGCGGCTTTCGCCTGAACATCGAACCAGACTTCGCGCAGCCAGGGTGGACCGTCAACCTGGACAAACGGGACATCGTAGGCCCAGATGATCAGATAGAGCAGCGCGTTGTTGCGCATGATCAGCGAGTCGGATGTGACATGGGCGATCGGCCGTCCTGGGCGGTCCGCTTCGTTGTTGGTGTGAATGGAAGCGGTTTCGAAAGCCGGCTGTGCGGCGAGGCTGACACAACCAAACAAAATCGCAATCGCAAGTTTAGTTTTCACTGGGTCTCTCCAGACGGTCGATTACCAGAACTTCCACGGGACCTTGAGCCGGTGTGAGCTTTAAACCGAGTTGCTCCTGAACGGCGGTGAACAGAGAGGGCGCGGAGAGGTCGCCTGCCGACGCGCCTTCGAACGCGAATTCGAGATGGATATCGAACATGCCGGTGAGGCCGGTTTGATCGATGACGGGGCGGTCGAGATCCACGTTGAAGCCTCCCGACGCAAGCGCCTCCATCGTTTTGCCGTGAGAATCGATGACTGTTCGAGCGGCATTACCTCGCACAGATCCGCTGCCGCAACGGACAGAGCCGGGAGCGAGCGGTTCCAAATGGTTGAGGTCGAGCGGAACACAGCTTCCAGGTTTGCTGGCAGTGAGTTTTGGCCCGCCTTTCGCGACCGTCAGGGCATAAACCGGTAGTTGCCGGGTTTCACGATGGATTTTGAGTTGAAAGCGGTCTTCGAGCAGGGTCCGCAGCAGAGGTCCGTACATCTGAGTTATGGGCGTCGCGCTTTGGGCGCGGGCTTCGATGTCCCAGGTTTCGTTCTGGCTCCAGTCTGGGCCGCCGAAGATCCGCATGCGGCGCGGATTCTGGCTGACGCCGTCCGCAAACATGCTGTAGGCAGCCTCGATGTAGTCCTGAACGGTGAAGCATTTCACCGAGAACCGGCCGATGACGGGCATCCCGCCGCGTCCCGCTCCGCCGCGCCCGCCCGAGCAGTCCTGACTTCGATGAATGGATGCCGCGTCAAATTGGGCGGCAGGTTGCGCAGGAGCGAGGAGCGCGCCGGCTACCAGTCCGCACAGGACATGTCGCATACCGACATGTTGCATGACGATCTGTCCCTTGTCAAGAGAAATGCGGATATATCCGCCGAATGTCAAAAATGAGAACCCGGCGGCAGAAGCCGAAATGAAACCCCAATGACGCCGACGAGGAGTTCGTCTGGTGAGCCGCGGTGAGATCGCTCGTGAACCTGGATACCGTCGCCGGGAGCGAAATCCGCAAGACGCGTCCCTGCGCAATCATTTCCCCGCCTGAGATGCACGAAAATCTGCGAACCGTCATCGTGGCTCCGATGACAACAAAATGCAGTCCAGCTCCTTTCCGAATTGAGCTGACTCACGCCGGGAAAAAGGGGCTGGTTCTTTTTCGACCAAATCCGCACCGTCGATCGAACCCGCCTGGTGAGGAGGGTGGGCGCGCTGCAAAGCCGGATTCTCGCGGCCACGCTCCGAACGTTGCAGGAAGTCGTCTCGGAGTAAGCACCCGCCGCATTACCTTCCCCTTATACAGGTTTTGGAACCCGGCTGGTATATGATGGTTCGCGGAGTCACAGTGGTTTGTCGGAACTTCGTGACTCCGTGGCGGTTTATCCGTCAATCAATATTGCCTACACAATTATGATCAAAGTCGAAGGTCTGACCAAACGTTACGCCAGTCACGTCGCGGTCAAAAATATCTCCTTCGAGGTCGGCAAGGGCGAAATCGTTGGCTTCCTCGGCAAGAATGGCGCCGGGAAAACCACCACAATGCGCGTCCTCACCTGCTTTTTGCCACCTACATCCGGCAAAGCCAGCGTGGCCGGCTTCGATGTCCTGGAGCAGTCGCTCGATGTTCGGAAAAACATCGGCTATCTACCCGAAACACCGCCGCTTTACCCCGAGATGGAGGTGTCGAGCTACCTCACGTTCGTGGCGAAGCTGAAGGGGATTCCCTCCCCTGACGTGGCGAAGCGCGTGAACGAGGTGATCGAGCGCACCGCGCTCGGCGATGTGCGCGACAAGATCATCGGCAAGCTTTCGAAAGGCTACCGGCAGCGGGTCGGAATCGCGCAGGCGATCATCCACAATCCGCCGGTGCTGATTCTGGATGAGCCGACTTCGGGGCTCGACCCGGAACAGCAGCGCGAGGCGCGCCAGCTGATCAACAGCTTTTCGGGCGACCACACCATCATCCTGAGCACGCACATTCTTTCGGAAGTCGAACAATCGTGCAGCAAGGTGATCATCATCAATGAAGGTGAGATTGTGGCGGTCGATTCCGTCGCCAATCTCCATCACCGGAGGCGCGGCGGCGAAGTGGTTGCCGTGCAGGTGAGGGGCGCGAACGCGGGCGAAGTGCGGCAGCGGCTCGAAACGGTAGGCGGCGTGGCAAAAGTGATGGCCACGGACGCACCGGACGGCTATGTGTCTTTCGACGTGGAAAGTCTGGAGCAGTATTCGGTGCGGCCGGATCTGGCGCGCGCGATTGTGCAATCGGGCTGGGATCTGACGGAGCTGCGGACAGTCGGTCAGTCGCTCGAGGAAATCTTCCTCGATCTCACGAGGTCTGA
>DASZVV010000241.1:0-3657 GCA_035546955.1 Bryobacteraceae bacterium | reverse complement strand
TGCTCCACGCCGCCCGCGTCTTCCGTCTCAAGCGCGGTCTCGAACGCGCCGCCCGCATCATCACGGTCTCCGGTGCCACACAGCGCGACGTCGTCAATCTGGCGCCCAAAGCATCTGGCCGCGTGCATCTGATCTACAACGCGCCGGATCCACAATTCCTTGCACGCCCCGGCCAGGGACTCGACGCCGCCATCGTCGCTCGCGAGCGCCATCGCATCCTCGAGCGCTACCAGATCCGCTATCCTTTCCTCCTCTACGCAGGCTCCATCCGCCCGCAGAAAAATATCCCGCGCCTCATCGAAGCCTTCGCCGTGGTGCGGCAGAAGCTGGAAGCGCACGGCGGGTACAAGGATCTTCGTCTCATCATCATTGGAGACGACATTTCGCGCTATCCCGATGTCCGCCGCGCCGTGATACAGAGCCGCGTTGAGCAGTCGGTTCGCTTCCTCGGATTCGTCCCGCTCGATACGCTGCGTACGTTTCATGAGCTCGCCACCGCGTTCGTGTTCCCGTCCCTGTACGAAGGCTTCGGTCTCCCGCCCCTCGAAGCAATGGCCGCGGGGACGCCGGTGATCGCTTCGCAGGTCAGTTCCCTTCCCGAAGTCGTCGGCGGCGCGGCGATGCTGGTCAATCCGGAAAACGTCTTCGATATCGCGCGGGGCATCACGGAGGTGCTGCTCAACGCCGAACTGCGCGAGGAACTGATCACCCGCGGGCGCCGGCAGGCCGCCCGCTTCAGTTGGGCCCGCACGGCGCGGGAAGTTTTGGGAGTCTATCGCGAGTCCGCCGTCCAGCCACGGCAGGCAAATGCTTTTCCAGTGGTAACAAAACTGCAGTAGCTGCGGCGGAACCCGTAGTGAAATGGCAACGGCCGCCCATCGTCTGAGCCAGGGAACAGATTACGCCGTCGCGTTTCGGGATGGCCACCGCCTCTCGCGCTTCGATGAACCAGCGGATTTCACTCTCTTCGCGCGGGATGAATCCCATCTGCGCCGCATCCTCGATGGCGATTGGTACAGCACTGCCCTCGCCTTCATTCGCGGCGAGTTTCGCATCGCCGGCGATCTTACTGCGGCCATTCAGATGAAGCAGACCTGTGGCATTCACGGGTGTGTGCCGCACCTGCGTACCCTCGCCTGCCGCATGGCCGGCGCCCGCATGGAATCCTGGTTTCAGACGCGGGATCGCGCGGCCCGGAACATCCGGTTTCATTATGACCTTTCCAATGACTTCTACCGGTCATTTCTGGACTCCCGTCTCATCTATTCCGAGGGCTGGTTCGACCGCCCCGAATGGACTCTGGAGCAGGCACAGGACGCGAAGCTCGATCACATTTGCCGCGATCTGCGCTTTCAAAAGGGGCAAACGTATCTGGACATCGGCTGCGGGTGGGGTGCGCTCATCGCCCACGCCGCTGCGCATTTTGACGTGAATGCCACGGGCTGTACGCTCAGCCACCGTCAGTACGAATATGCCGCCGCGCTCGTGCGGTCGCTCGGGCTCGACCGCCGGGCCGGAGTGATCGAAATGGATTACCGCGATCTGCCCGGCCGCTTCGATCGCATTTCTTCCATCGGGATGTTTGAGCATGTCGGCCGCCGACGGCTCGGCGAATATTTCCGCCGCATCCACACCATGCTCGAGCCCGGCGGCCTCTTCGTTAACTCCGGCATCAGCCGCCCGCAGGATGTCCATGACGATCCCCAAACCCGATTTCTGCTTGATCGCGTTTTCCCGGGCAGCGAACTGGCGCACCTCTCCGATGTTGTCCGCGAGGCGGAACACGCCGGTTTCAGCATTCTCGAACTTCGCAATCTCCGCCGTGACTACGCCCGCACCTGCCGGGAATGGGTGGCGAATCTGAAATCCAATCGGGCCAGTTGCGTCTCCCTCGTGGGAGAAGAAATCTGGCGCACGTGGCTCCTATATCTCGCAGCCTCCGCGTGCAATTTTGAGAAAGGAGAATCGGAGGTCTTCTCGATCGTCATGACCCGGCAGTAGCGGCTTCGCCCATGAGATATCCGCTTCGCAGTTTCATCTTTCTTCTGACATTTGTCCCTGTCGCCGCGAGTTCCCCACCCAACACTCCGGATCCCGCTGTCATCATCCAGCGGTCTGTCGAAGCCCTGCACCGCGACTGGCAGGCCGCCCCCCAGTTCGTGCATATCGAACGCGACCTTGAAGGCAATGGCTGGAAAACTTACCAGGTTCTGATGATTGAGGGCTCGCCTTATCAGAAATTGATCGCCGTGAACGGAAAGCCTCTCTCCCCCGAAGATGCGAATGATGAGGAGCAGAAGCTTCGGCACACGGTTGCCGAACGGTGCGGTGAGTCGCCAGCCGAGAGGCAGAAGCGAATCTCGGACTACGAAGCCGGCGAAAAGCGGGACCACGCGATGATTGCGGAGCTGACCCGCGCATTCACGTTCCGGGTCACGGGCCAGCAGCGAATCGACGGCCATCAGACCTGGGTCCTCAGCGCAACGCCGAAACCGGGCTATCAGCCTCCCAGCCTCGAGACCAAAGCGCTAACCGGCATGGACGGCAAACTCTGGATTGATACCGCGACGTTCGAATGGGTCCGCGTCCAGGCGCATGTCATCCGTCCGGTATCCATCGGGGGCTTCCTCGCCACCGTCGAGCCGGGGACGATCTTCAGGCTCGTGCGGGCTCCCGTTTCGAAGGGCGTCTGGGCGCCGGCCCATTTTTCCGAGCGAGCGAATGCACGGATACTGGGCATCATTGGCCACAGCACGCACAGTGACGAAACGTACACGGATTACCAGAATGTCAGCGCCGTGAAAATCCCGGCCTGCCCCAGTCAATAGGGTTTTATGTACTTTTTCGAACGTCAACGACGGTCCTGGACACTCGCCGTTCTGTACAGTATGTCACTGAAAATACAGTAAATTATCGCAAATGGACTGTCGCGCCCTTGCTGATGTTGGCCGTTACTTTGCACACTGGAATTGCGAGCCCGGATAAAGCGACGGGAGGGGGAAATTTTCCTTTTGCCCGGTGATCGAAAAAACAATCTCAGGAGATGTTTCGTAACATGAAAACGAAGTGGATGTTTGCGGTTCCGGCAATGGTAATGGCTACGGCGGGAATCGCATTCGCGGGTTCTTATTTCACGCTTGCCGATACCGCCAACCTCGCGGGAAAGAAACTGAAAGCCGGCGAATACGAGGTCAGCCTGAAAAAAGACCAGGCTGAGATCACCAATCCGGATGGCAAGACTTTCAAGGTTCCTGTCAAAGTGGAACAGGCGGCTACCAAATTCCCCAATACCTTTGCGATCACCAAACCCGGAAACGGGGGTGTCGACCTCATCGAAGTTGACCTCGGCGGCTCGACCAACCGGCTGATCTTCGGGCAGTAAAGCAAAAAACCCTGCTGCTGCCAGCTGTTCGGCCAACCCGGTTGACCCTGAGTTGGCCTCATACTCACCGGTGCTGCCCAGCTCAGTGCCGGTGAGCCTCGATACCCGGGAAAAACCGCCACATGCTAACCTGATGATTTCAGTCGAACGGCGGTATTCCGGTGGCTTCGTCAACATCTTCTGGCCCCGCGATTACGATACCGGCTCGGATCATGTCGTTCGAACCGCCGCTGGTGAAGTCCGCAAACGTCTCGCACAGTACTATCTGGGCGAAG
>DASZVV010000240.1:0-5421 GCA_035546955.1 Bryobacteraceae bacterium | reverse complement strand
ATCCGGCCCGCGAGAGTCCGCCCCAGCGTCACCGCGAGCAGACCGAGTCCCACGATCATATGAAGCGCGTGCAGGCCGGTCATGATGAAGTAAAAGACGTAGAACAATTCGATTTTGGGTCCGCTTGCGCCTGCCGAATCGAACCACACGCCGGGTGCTTTGTGATCCAGATAATGTTTGTAATACTCGGTGAACTTGATCACCAGAAAGAGCGCGCCAATCAGCATCGTGAGCACCAGAAACAGCGTCACCAGTCTTCGGCTGCCCGCCTGTGCGCTGTAAACCGCGAGCGCCATGGTGAAGCTGCTGCAGATCAGCACCGCCGTGTTGATGGATCCGAGCAGGATGTCCATGCCTGCACTGCCCTGGATGAAGGGCTGCGGATAGTACATGCGGTAGACCGTGAACGCCATGAAGAGCCCGCCGAACAGCATCATCTCGGACACGATGAAAACCCACATCCCGAAGCTGGCGGTTTCCCGCTGCTGCTCGGGGTTTGCGAACTGTTCGTGCATCGCCAGCGGTACGATCTCAGGGGACAAGCTGCAGCTCTTCTTTCTGGGCTTCGTAATCGTATGCCCGCCAGGTCACGTTGGGCGTCACTTCGAAATTGTGAGTGGGAGGCGGCGAAGGGGTTTTCCATTCGAGCCCGGTCGCGCGCCACGGGTTCGGCCCAGCCACCGGCCCATATTTCCAGGACCAGAGGAGATAGCAGAGCGGCATCACGTATCCGACGCCGAGGATCGAGGCGCCTGCCGTCGAAAGCACGTTCAGCATCTGGAATTCAGGGGGATAGGCGGCATACCGGCGAGGCATTCCGAGATAACCCAGTACAAACTGCGGGAAGAACGTCAGGTTGAAACCCAGAAACACGGCCATGGCGGATAGTTTCGCCAGACCTTCCGGGTACATCTTTCCGCTGATTTTCGGCCACCAGTAGTGGACGCCGCCGAGGTAGGCCATCACCGTTCCGCCCACCATAATGTAGTGAAAATGCGCGATGACGAAGTACGTATCGGTCACGTGGACATCCAGTCCCAGCGCCGCGAGGAAAAGCCCTGTCATTCCACCGATCGTGAACAGCCCGATAAATCCGACTGAATAAAGCATCGGCGTTTCCCACGACACGGCGCCTCCATAAATGGTTGCGGTCCAGTTGAAAACCTTGATGGCCGACGGAATGGCGACGAAATAGCTGAGAAGCGAAAACGCCATCGCCGAGTAGACCGAAGTGCCAGCGACGAACATGTGGTGCCCCCAGACGAGAAAGCCGAAAACCGCAATCGCCATGCTGGAAAATGCGACGGCCTTGTAGCCGAACAGCGGCTTGCGCGCGAATGCGGGGATAATCTCGCTGACGACCGCCATTCCCGGCAGGATCATGATGTACACCGCCGGGTGCGAATAGAACCAGAACATGTGCTGGAACAGAACCGGATCGCCGCCGAGAGCCGGATCGAAAATTCCCACCTGCGCCAGCCGTTCCACTGCGACCATCAGCAGCGTGACCGCGAGGATCGGCGTCGCCAGCACCAGGATGAGGCTGGTGGCATACATCGACCAGATGAAGATCGGCAGCCGGAACCAGGTCAATCCCGGCGCGCGCATCTTATGGATCGTGACGATGAAATTCAGCCCGGTCATGATCGAAGAGAATCCGGCGATCAGGATTCCGATGGCGGCCGCCACCACATAGGTTGTCGAATAGGAAGTACTGAAGGGCGTATAGAATGTCCAGCCGGTATCGACTCCTCCGCGGAAGAGGGCGTAGATCGTTACGGCAGCTCCGAGCATGAAAACGTACCAGCTCAGCAGGTTCAGTCTTGGAAAAGCGAGATCCTTCGCGCCGATCACCATGGGAATGAAGAAATTCCCCAGCGTGTTGGGAATCGATGGAATCAGGAAGAACCAGACCATGATGATTCCATGCATCGTGAAAAGCTTGTTGTAAGTTTCGGGTTGCACCAGGTCCGTTTCGGGCGTCAGCAATTCCAGACGCATCAGGAGTGCGAAGAATCCGCCGAGAAAGAATAACGCGGTGATGGACGCAGTGTAGAGAATGGCAATGCGTTTGTGATCGGTGGTGAGGAGCCACGACAGGATTCCCTGTTTCTCCGAGAGATAAGTTTTCTGAATCAGCGCTGGTGCGGTCTGCATGGCTTATCGCTTCTCCGGTTTTGTTCCGGAGATGGAAACCGTCCCCGGCCCTGCAATTCCCTTCTGGTTGCCATAGTCCTGCGGCACGCTGCCCGAACTGCTGTGCTGCTCCACGTTGCTTTGCGGCCCAATGGCCTTGATGAACGAAATCAGATCGATGATCTGTTCTTCGGAAATCTGCCCCTTGAATGTCGGCATGATGTCCTGATATCCGTTCACAATTTTGGCGTGGGGATCGAGAATCGATTCCCGTATGTAGCCTTCGTCCGCGATCACCGTTTCTCCCGAATTGAGCTCGACCGCCCTGCCGAACAAATTTCGCAAGTCCGGACAGCGGCCGGCATTGTCGAAGTGATGGCAGTTGGCGCAGGCGAATTGATGAAACCACTTCTCGCCCATTGACGCAAGAGAGCCTTCCGCACCCCCATCCCTGAGCCATGCCTGATAGTCGCGGGGCTCCATGGCGTAGACCCAGCCGATCATGCCGCTATGCTTCGTTCCGCAGTATTCGGCGCACAGCAGATGGTATTTGCCGGGATCCGTCGCCTCAAACCAGATGCTGGTGTAACGGCCTGGCAGGACGTCCTGCTTGATCCGGAATTCCGGCACATAGAAGCTGTGAATTACATCCTGCGAGGTCATGGTCAGCCGGATCGGCTGATGAATAGGAACGTGCAGCTCGTTGATCTCGCGCTGACCGCCCGGGTGCTGCAGCTTCCACATCCACTGCTTTGCGATTACGTAGACCGGGATGGCGTTATCCGGCGGCCGCTCGATATCGAAATAAAGTTTGGCTCCATAAGCGAACATGCCCATGAACGCGAAGAACGGAATCACTGTCCAGGAGACTTCCAGGGGAATATTCAGCTGGCGCTGCGAGCCCATCTGGTTCTCACGCTTCCGATGGAAGCGGATCATCGAATAGAGGAGAACGATCGCGATTCCAGCGGCGACAAGCGTGCAGACGGTCACCATGACCCAGAAAAACCAGTCGTATTCTGCGGAAATCGAAGACGCCGGACCGGAATGAAAAGCGGCGGATCTCACGATTTCCGCTCCCCGCGCCAAAGCAGCATCAGCGCCAGAGCGCCGCCGATGACAGTCAGGCTCGCCACACCCTTCAGCAGGTTGAGCACGACCAGCGTGTATTTGCCCGTGGAGGGATCGTAGTGATAGCAGAACAGCAGCACCTGATCGACGCGCGTGCCGATCCGGTTGTGGGACGCTTCCATCAGAGCGAGTTTCAGATCCTTTGGCTGATACTCGACGCCGTAAAGATAACGCGCGAGGCGGCCTTCGGGCGTGACGATCATGACTCCGCTCGCGTGGATGAACATGCCGGATTGAGGGTCGCGGCGATAATGAAATCCGATGGCTTTCGTCACGGCGTCAATGGACGCCTGTGAGCCGGTCAGGAAGTGCCAGCCGGCGGTTCCGGCGCGGCGGGAATACCGGCGGGTATAGAAATCGCGTTTGGCGGCGGCATCTGCCGCGGTCTCATCGGGGTTGAAGCTGAAGACAACAACATCAAAGTCCCGGCCCGGTTGAAGCGAAAGAGGCCGCAGTCCCGCCACGACTCCGCTGAGGATCTGGCTGCACAGCATGGGGCACCGGTAATAGACGGGCGCCAGAAGCACCGGCCGGGCGCCGAAATATTTGCGGAGCGGAACGGATGCACCTGTTTCGTCCCGAAACTCGGTATCGAGAGGAAGAGCCGAATTGAGGCGCTGTTCGATTCCGATGCCCTGGAGGACCGGCGGCAGATTCAGCGCGCCGTAACAGGGAGCGAGCGACATCCCCACCGCGGCGGCGAATCGAAACCAGATCGGGATGGGCAGCTTTTTCATCGCGGCTCCGGCGCGACCGTGTCTTCGAATCCCACCCCTCGGTCGCCGGTTTGCGGAGGGAACAGCTTGAGATCGGCCGGGGCTTTCTGTGGCGGAATTCCGCGCTGCGTGAGAATCTGTATAGCTCTGTCGATTGGCATCCCAACGATTCCTTTCGGGCGGTCGACCCACCAATAGTGATCGAGGAGGGCGTTCTCCGAGGCGCGCTTTTCCGCGAGATCGCCCGCGGGAGAGCGCTGTAGACGCGGCTCCGGCGGGAGAGGGATTCCGTGAGCCTCCAGCGCCAGCGGCGCCGCACTGACGGATGCCCGGTGATTTGCCAGCGCCGTGAAGTAGAAATACAGCAGGGCGATCAGAATCAGACTGCCGCCAAGCACGCACGCTCCGGTGAGCACCACGGCGAATGCATTGATATCGGAATGCTCGAATCGTACGCTCGCGTCGATGGGCTCCGTCGGACCTTCCACAAATTCCGGCTTGGGAAATGTACGCACGGTTTCCACCACCGATCCGCCGATATCCTCCACGTCGGCGGCGATGAGACCCATCGCCCGCCATATCCGCCGGATCTTCCGGTTAAGCGTCGGCATGGCGTAACGCGGCCTCCAGATTCGGCGCGCCCAGCGGCATCAGCGGGCGCTTATTCAATTCGCGTCCGAAAGCAGCGCACCAGATCGCCCCCAGCGCAAGTGGCGTGGTGAAGTTCAGCCAGACCAGATGCAGCCCGTGTTCGTAAGCCGCCGGCAGAACGACCCAGAGCATCTCGACGAACCGCATCACGAGAATGATTGCGACCACGCCGGCGAGTATTTTGCGATGGCGTTTCAGCGGGCGGGAGAGCAGCAGCAGGAAGGGGACGATGAACTGGAACACGATGAGCGCGCCGCCGAACCACCCCCAGGAGGTGTTCATGCGCCGTACATACCACGTGATCTCGCCCGCAAGATCACCTTCCCAGACGATCAGCAATTGCGAGAACGAGAAATATGCCCACATCATCACGAACATCAGAAGCATCTTGCCGCAATCGTGGAAATGCACCGGCTTCAGGATCGACATCATGGGTTCGTAATCCGCAAGCATGGCGAGAACGATCGTCACGAAAGCCATCGCGGCCAGGCACTGGCTGATCACAAAGAGGAATCCCCACATAGTCGAAAACCAGGGCGTGGTGAGCGACTCCGCCCAGTCCACCGAGGAAAAAGTAACAGTGAAAACGTAGACGATCAGACCGGGCGCGCTC
The DNA here is from genome assembly GCA_035546955.1 of Bryobacteraceae bacterium. GTDB lineage: Bacteria > Acidobacteriota > Terriglobia > Bryobacterales > Bryobacteraceae > BOG-234. The sequence continues at coordinate 174 of DASZVV010000240.1, read as the reverse complement.
AGACGCGGCAGGTTCTTCGCACCGGGTTTTCCCTGATCTTCGTTTGAGGACCACCGGTTCAGTAACCATGCAAAGGCGATCCAGATCGCGAAGTAGACGACCGCGCGTCCGATAAAGAACGGAGGATTCATCCACGGCGCCCGGTGCTGCAGCAGACTTTCGCGCGAGACCAGC
>DASZVV010000239.1:0-1731 GCA_035546955.1 Bryobacteraceae bacterium | reverse complement strand
TGGCGGGCCCTACCGGCTGATCCTGTCGGTGGAGGACAACCGGCTCGTCTTCGACATCCGCCTCGAAAACGGCGATGAACACGGCAGGGTTCTGCTGTCGCTCACGCCGTTCCGGCGCGTGATCAAGGACTACTTCCTGATTTGCGAAAGCTATTTCAAGGCGATCCGCAACGCCCCGCCCTCGCAGATCGAAACGCTCGACATGAGCCGGCGGGGTGTCCACAACGAAGGCTCCGAGCTGCTCAAGGAACAGCTCCACGGCAAGATCGAGGTGGATTTCGATACCGCCCGGCGCCTGTTCACTCTTCTCTGCGTGCTGCATCTGAAGGGCTGAAACGATGCGGGGCCCCAATGGCGAGGAGCTGCCGCAGGCCGTCCTCTTCGCCTGCACGCAGAACGCGGTGAGAAGTCCCATGGCCGCCGCCATCATGCGTTATCTCTACGGCAAGTTCTGCTACATCGATTCCGTCGGCGCGCGCGCGGGCGAAAAGGACCCGTTCATCGTGGAGGTGCTGGACGAAATCGGCATCGAGCTCGGCAAGCACCGGCCCAAGGACTTCGACGCGCTGGAGGATGCCTCTTTCGACCTCGTCATTTCGCTGTCGCCGGAGGCTCATCACAAGGCGATGGAGCTGACCCGCACCATGGCCGTGGACGTCGAATATTGGCCGATTTTCGACCCCACCGCGGTGGAGGGCTCGCGCGAACAGAGGCTTGAGGCCTACCGCAGCGTCCGGGACGAGCTCATGCGCCGCATCCGGGCCCGCTTTGCCGTAGACCGGGCCTCCGACGCCTGAAAAACCCGCTTTCCCTTGCTTTTCGTCCGCTTCGGTGGCATTTCCCGCACCTCCAAATCCGCCAGAGGAAGAATGGCAAAAGAAGAACTTCTCGAATTCGAAGGCACGGTCAGCGAATTGCTGCCCAACGCGACGTTCCGCGTGAAACTCCAGAACGGTCACGAGATCATCGCCCACACCGCGGGCAAGATGCGCAAGAACCGCATCCGCGTTCTGACCGGCGACAAGGTCATGGTGGAAATGACGCCGTATGACCTCACCAAGGGACGCATCACCTATCGCTTCAAGTAAGCGCCTGGTTCTGGCGAGCGAGAGCCCGCGCCGTCTTTCGCTGCTCGCGCAGGCGGGCATCACGCCGGATGCCGTCCAGCCGGCCTCCATCGACGAAACACCGCTGAAAGGCGAGCAGCCGCGCGAGCATGCGCTTCGCCTCGCCACGGCGAAGGCGCTTGCCGCTGCGCAAAGCTGGAAGGGTGAACCCGCTTTGATTCTGGCTGCCGATACTGTCGTCGCCTGCGGACGGCGCATTCTGCCCAAGGCCGAGAGCGACAAGGATGTGAGTGATTGTTTGTCACTTCTGTCCGGCCGCCGCCATCAGGTGCTTACAGCAGTCGCCGTCCGGACCCCCGACGGAAAGGTAAAGACCGCCGTTTCGCTGACGCGCGTGGCGTTCAAGTCGCTGACAGATGCGGAAATCAAAGCTTATGTGCAGTGCGGCGAAGGCCTCGGCAAAGCCGGCGGATACGCGATTCAGGGCCGCGCCGAGACATTCGTGCGGCAGATCAACGGCTCCTATTCCAATGTGGTCGGCCTGCCGCTGATGGCGACTTTGGGCCTACTTAAAGGCTGCGGGTTCACCAATCTGTGATACGCTCCGCCCGCTGATATTCGATTGCCGGGTATGAACAAGGAAGTCCTGATCAACTGCGGGGCG
>DASZVV010000238.1:0-14146 GCA_035546955.1 Bryobacteraceae bacterium | reverse complement strand
CAAAGATCCCCACAACCTGAATCTCTGGCTCAAACGCAACAACGTCACGCGCCAGAATTCCAACACTACCGATCTCATCTTCAACATCCCCACGCTCATCAGCTATATCAGCCAGTTCATGAGCATGCTCCCCGGCGACATCATCTCCACCGGCACGCCCGAAGGCGTCGGCCACGGCTGCAAGCCGCCTGAGTACATGGCCGATGGCGACGTCATCGAACTCGGCATTGAAGGTCTCGGCACGTCGAAGCAGAACGTCGTCAGCTACCGCTGATCAGTCCGATCGTCTCCACTACAACCGCGCCCCAATCGAACGCCGGACGCTTCAGGTCGTGTCCGGCGTTTTCGATCAGGCGCAGCTCATACCGCCCCGGTAGCGCAGCCAGCGCCGCGCGCAATTCCTCCGGACTCCCGAACGGATCCTTCGTTCCGCTCACAAACAACGCTGGCGTTCGCAGCTCCGGAAAATGCGCGGTGCGAAGCTGCGCCGGCTTATCCGGCGGATGCAGCGGATAAGACAACAGCAGCAGCGCCTCCGCCACCGCCGGCTCTTCGGACGCCAGGATCGTAGCCTGCCGCCCGCCATACGAATGCCCGCCCAGCACGATCGGCCCGTCCACTCGCCCGCGCAGGAACGAAACCGCCGTCCGAAGCCCCGCTCGGTCCCCGGCCCCGGTGGACGGTGAAGGCGGACCGTGCGGCCGCCGCTGGCGGAACGCGAGATCGCATCGCAGCACTCCAAATCCGTTTTTCGCGAACGCGTCGCTCACCGCAATGAGCAGCGCCGTCTGGCAATTCGCGCCGGCGCCGTGCGTCAGCACCAGCGCGCCACGCTGCTCGCCCTCCGCCTCATGCAGGAACCCTCGGATTCCCTCCTGAACAATCGTCTCCATCAAAACCACTCTTTCAGCAAATTTTCAGGAATCGAAGTAAGCATAAATCAATGCGTGTTTCAGTCGTTGCTCTATTGTTCCTCGCCGCTCTGCCTCTCTGCGCACAGGACAATTATGAGATCCAGGTCTACGGCTCAGAAACCGTGGAGCCCGGCATCACCATGGGCGAACTCCACAGCAACTTTACGTTCGAAGGCTCGAAGGATACTTCGAACGGCCAGGTTCCCACGAACCACGCTCTCCACGAGACGCTCGAAATCACGCACGGCTTCAACAACTGGTTCGAGACCGGCTTTTACGTTTTCACCAGCTACAATCCCGGCTACAGCTACAACTGGGTGGGCGATCATATCCGCCCGCGCGTCCGCGTCCCGGAAAGCTGGAACTGGCCGGTTGGCGTCAGTCTCTCAGTCGAGTTCGGCTATCAGCGCGCGCAGTATAACGGCAACGACACCTGGAATGTCGAGTTCCGCCCCATCATCGATAAGCAACTCGGTAGACTTTATCTGGCGTTCAATCCCGCGGTCGAACGCACGCTCCACGGCCCCGACATCAGCGAAGGCCTCGGCTTCTCACCCGCCTTCAAAGCCGGCTACGATTTTTCGAAAGTCGTCAACGCCGGCATCGAATACTACGGCTCACTCGGGTCCTTCACTGGATTTGACTCCCCCGGCGATCAGGAACAACAGATCGTTCCCGCCATCGACCTCAGCTTCAGCAAGAACTGGGAGTTCAACGCGGGCGTCGGCGTCGGCGTCACCCACTCCACCGATCATCTGCTGGTGAAATTCATCGTCGGCCGCCGTTTCGAATTCGGCCACCGGAAACCGTAAAAGTCAGTTTTCCGTTGGCGTCTTTACGGCACGGTCCACAATGATCATTTTCACGGGAATCTTCCGTGGCTCAAGACGAAGCCCGAGCTGCCTCACAGCCGTGAAGATGCTGGCGGCGGAACCGTCCCCCTGCACATCGGGCGGCGCGAACTCCAGCCGGAAATCGTACCGCGCAGGCAGACCCGTCTCATCTGTCACGGGCTGATCAAGCTGGTGACCCAGCCCCTCGGCCAGATCCGCGATAGTCTCCTGACGGCCCTGAATCACAAAACGTCCGCCGCCAAAATTCACCCAATAACCCTTCTGCCCGGCGGGAAGAATCACAATTCCGTCCTTGTCGAGACGGGGTGATATCGGCGCGTTGACCTCCGCCTCGGCCGCCACTGAGGATTCCTTCATCTTCGGACCGCCCCTGTCGACCAGAATCCCAAAGGCAGGCGACAGCCGTTCTTCTTCATGCAACCGAAGTTGAAATCGCTCCGCCAGCAGGTTCTGAAGCATCGCCAGAAATTGCTTCCTGGTGACATTCGCCGGGACGTTCGCGGTGATATTAAAGCGCTCGCTCGTCAACCATGCCGGGCCCGTCACCCGATAGCTCGGCGCCTCATAGGCCATCATGATCAAAGACAGCAGCGTCGAATTCTCGGCTGAAAAATGCGTGGGATCGGCGGAACCCGGCCCGCCACGGGTCATGATCCTCATCGGCCCCGGCCCCGGCGTTGCGACCCTGACCGAGGCCACATCGAAACTCTGCCGGCCGCCCTGAGCGTGCGCCAACCCCGCCGCCGCACAAAAAACGAGAATTGCCATCTTCATCTCACACATACTCCATCAGCGCCATGAACCCCTCATCCATATGCATCTGATGGTGGCAGTGGAACAGCGTCTTGCCCGGATTATCCGCAATCAGCAGCGCTTCCATCTGCGTCATCGCCGGCACCACCACCACATCCTTGAACACGCCCGAAGTCGGCACGCCCGCAATCTTCGCAAGCTCGAACGTGTGCCGGTGCAGATGAACCGGATGCGCCTCATCCGCGCGATTATCGAATACCAGCCGGTACCGTCCCCCCGCTTTCACCCGCAGCGGATCTGTCTTCGGCCATGCCTTCCCGTTCACCATCCAGTGATCGGGCTGCCGCCGCCCCAGAAACCGGTTTTCGAAAACAATCGGCAGCCGCTCGCCCTGCCCCGCCTCCACTCCGGCATTCCCAAACAACGCATAATTCCACACCATGTTCGATGCCGGAATCCACTTCGGGGCGCCGCTCGCGCCCGCGTATTCGAACACGATCCCCAGCCCGTCGTCACGCTCCTTATCATCGGTCGACCCAAAAATCCAGACGCCCGGATTCTTCATCTCAACAATCGCGTCGATCCGCTCCGCCGGACCCATCTCCAGCACCGGCGATTCCTTCGGCGCCGCCAGCCGGTTCCCATCCATCGCCGTCACCAGAAACGTATGGCCCGCCATCGCAATCCGCCGGTGCATTGTCGCGCTGGCATTCAGAATCCGCAGCAGCACGCGCTCCCCGGGCTTCACCGGTATCGGATCGCCATGCCCCAGGCTCTTCCCATTGATCGTCGCGTACTTGTACGCCACCTCCATGAACCCATCCTCATCCCCCATCATCGAGAGATAGGCATCCCACTCCTTGAGCGAAAGAAAAATCTCGCGATCGTAGCCGCCCGCATCCTGCGCCGCATCGATCACGAAGAATCCATACTGCCCTGAATACGTCGCGCGGTCGAGATGCGTCCCCGCCATTCCGTGGCTGTGATACCAGCGCGTCCCCGCGGGCGATGCCGTAAAGCTGTAGGTCGCCGATTTGCCCGGCATCAGCATCGGCGTCCCTTCTTCCATCGAGCCGTCCACCTCGGATGGCGCCCGCAATCCATGCCAGTGCACCAGTTCCGGCAGCGGCGATTCGTTCAGCACCCCGATCGTGACGGTGGCGCCTTCCTTCACACGGATCAGCGGCCCCGGAACCGAGCCGTTATACCCAATGGTCTTGAAAGCTTTTCCCGGCCGCGGCTCTACCGTCGCCGATCCAATCTTCAGCGAATAGTCGGGCCTCGCCGGCTCCTGAGCGCCCAACGCCGTCGCCGCCAGTCCAAGCGTCGATAAAAACTGCCGTCTGCCGACAGTCGTCATGCATTGGTCATTATCGCGTAGTCCGTTATAATTGGTGGCGCTGCGCAAAGGGCAACTCATCTCCGCGTATCTGATTGCAATCGTCGCGCTTGCGGCCGCAACGGCATTCGCACAATCGCCGGAGTTCGACGTCGCATCGATTCGTCCGATGACTGACGAAAACGGCGTCCGCACTCACATCTACAACTCCCCCCACAATTCGGAATTCAGGGCAGTCAACGTCACCCTCACCGCGCTTCTCGAAGTGGCTTACGATATTCCGGATCTGCGAATGCTGAATGGACCCGAATGGGCCAGGACGGAAAAGTTTGACCTCCAGGCGAAGTCCGATGCCCGGCTCGATCGGGCGCTCGCCGCCCTATCCGTTGAACAGGGGAAAGAAGAGAAGCGCCGGATGCTGCGCGCCCTCCTCGCCGGACGATTCAACGTCAGGACCCACACCGAAGAGCGGGAAATGCCCGTTCTGGCATTGCGCATCGCAAAGGGTGGAGCGAAACTCCGCCCAACCGATACCGCTGAAGTCGGCCTCTCGGGAGGCCGGGGCCGAATCAGCATCGCCGGCGGCAACGATGCTCTGGCCGTGCTCGCCTACGAGTTATCCTGGCGGCTGGACCGCCCGGTCATCGACCAGACCGGTTTGAAAGGACGCTATGCGTTCACTCTGAACTGGTCCGAGGACGAAACCTCGTCGCTCTCTTCCGCCGGTCCCTCTCTTTTTACCGCTCTCGAAGAACAGTTGGGACTGAAGCTCGAAGCGGCAAGAGGACCCGTCACGTTTCTGGTGATCGATCACGCGGAGAAACCCTCGGCGAACTGAAGGCGTCCCGTGCACTCACGCCCCGGCGGAACTCGCCGCTGAGCCGGCCAGGGCCCGGCGGCATTCGCTCTCGTGCGCGTTGAGTTGCTCTCTCGCAAAAACCGCGACGCCCGATCCTGGATTGCGTCTCAGAATGACACGCCGCGCTTCCTCGATCTCGCGTAGTGCGTCTTCATACCGGCCTTCACACATCGCGACGGCAGCAGCGGAACCCGCGCCCGGGACCGCGGAGAACTTGCCCAGCTTCTCCGCCCGCTCCCGCCAGGTCCTCGCGTGCGCCGCGTCCCGTCGCCGGAAAGCCGACGCGGCCGCCGCCTCGAAGAAGAGGGCCTTCCGTACTCCCTTCCCCGCGCGTCCCGACAATGCGAGGCAGGTCTCCAGATGCTGCAGCGCTCCCTCGAAATCGCCCTCATCCCAGCAGCGGCAATAAAGGAACAGTTCCGCCTGAATCGAGCGGTCCTTCGGATCCCGAGCGGACATTTTCCCCGCCAGAGATGGCATCCAGTCTCGCGGGCGGACACCGCGAAGATTCTCCGCATTCACCGCCACCAGCGCCACCCAGGACTCCGTCTCGTCCGGATGTCTCCAGAACATCCAGAGCCGCGAGATATCCGATTTCATCAGGCCGTTCGACATCGGGATCAGGCAGCTGAGGCACGCGAACGCCGCCCACCAGACTGACCCGATCCAGTCCCGGTTCCCATCGCCGTACTTCAGCCATGCGGCCCAGCACACAGCCATCACGGCTACGCTCGCAAGCGGGCCGCCCGCCACCATCCAGATGAGACTGGAAACGGGCGCTCCGCCCTCAGGCGGAAGCGGAATGGCCATCCCGCTCAGAAATCTGCGGGGCTCGAACCGGAAAATCCACCGGTCGCCGGAGCGGATCAGCGCGAAACACCCGACCCGCATACCGCCCGGCGGCAGGCCCGCGAGCATCCCCGCCACCAGATGCCCGCATTCATGCAGCAGGATCATGACATGCAGCGCCAGAATCCAGACGAAGATGTTGAATGAGGGAAAATGCGGCCAGAAGTCCTCAACCGCCGGTGCCACGTTGCCCGCAATCGCGCCGATCGCCAGCCCGGCAACGATGCGCCAGACTCGCCCGGCCGCTTTCGGCGGCTTCGGCGGCTTCGGCGGCTCCTGCTCCAGATCGAGAATGGGCGTCGCGCTCACACACCGGTCATTATCGCGTAACCGGTTATAATTATTGTGGATGGATGTATTCGACGAGCTCCTGCGCCTGCGGAATCTGGGGCAGAAGTGTGCCCTCGCCACCATCGTCCAGGTGCGCGGCTCCATCCCCGGCTTTCAGTCGTCGAAACTGCTCGTCCGCGAGGACGGCTCCATGCTCGGCACCATCGGCGGCGGCTGCGTGGAAGCCGAGGTCTGGAACGCCGCCCGCGAAGTCATGGAAACCGGCAAACCCCGCAACATGTCCTTCAGCCTCGGCCAGGACGCTGCTTACGACAATGGCCTGATCTGCGGCGGCCAGCTCGATGTTTTTGTCGAATGCATCGCGCCCCAGCCCTCTGCCCTCATCTTCGGCGGTGGGCACATTTCGAGGAGCCTCGCCAAAGCGCTCGATCTCGCGGGCTTCCGCGTCTCCGTCATCGATAACCGCGAAGCCTACGCCAACCGCGGCCGCTTCCCCGAAGCGGCCGAAGTCCACGCCGCCGAATACGAAGACGTATTCCCTCGGCTCCCCGTGAACGAGTCGTCGTACATGGTCATCGTTACCCGGGGCCACCGCGATGATATGCGGGTGCTGCGCTGGGCCGTCACCACAAACGCGCGCTACATCGCCATGATTGGCAGCAGGCGCAAGACCATCTCGGTCGTGAAAGAACTGGAAAAGGAAGGAATCCCGCGCGCTTCGTTCGACAAAGTCTCGGCGCCCATGGGGCTCGAAATCGGCGCCGTCACCCCGGAAGAAATCGCCATCTCGGTCGCGGCCGAAATGATTGCGGTGCGGAGAATTCCCGAAGGAAACTGGCACGGAGTGTCGAAGTCCATCTTCACCGATGAACGAACCCGCGCTGTACTGAAGTGAGCATTTCCGCCATCATCCTGGCCGCCGGAGAATCGCGCCGCATGGGGCAGCCGAAAGCCCTGCTGCCATTCCGCAATGGCAGCTTCCTCTCGGTTCTCGCGGAGACGCTGAGCCCGCACTGCTCCACGGTCTGCGCCGTCTTCGGCGCAGACGCCAGCTACCTGATGAGTTTCACTCCTCACTCCGTAATCGCAGCCGAAAACCCGGATTATTCCCTGGGCATGCTCACCTCTCTCCAGGCCGGGCTCCGCGCGCTCGGGCATCTTCCCGAACGCGTACTCTTCACGCTCGTCGATCACCCTGCTGTCTCATCCGAAACAGTCGGCGCTCTGCTCGCCTCCACAGCCGCCATCGCCATCCCGAAATTCAACGGCAAGCGCGGCCACCCGGTCGTGATTCGCCGCGCCATCGCCGAAGAAATCCTGGCCGAGCCCGCTGCTTCGAAGCTGAACGCGATCATGGACCGCCACGCCGGCGAAATCCACTATTTCGATCTCGACGACTCCGGCATCACCGACGACATCGACGACCCCGCAGCCTACCGCGATCTCCTCGGCCGGGAAGGCGCCGCCGCATGAGACGCCACATCACATGGCCGCGTATCGTTCTGGCGGCCCTGCTGCTGCTCGGGTTCTCCTCCTACGCCATCCCGAAATGGACTCAGGGCTGGTATCGCGACCGCGTGCTGCGCGCCATGCAGGATGGCCTCGGACGCAAAGTCGAAATCGGTGAGGTCAATTTCCGCGTCCTCCCCACTCCCGGCCTCGCCATTCATGATGTCCGTATTGCCGAAGATCCCTCCATCGGCGCCGAGCCCGCCGCCTACGCCGATACGCTGGTCGTTCGCCCGTCTATCCTCGCTCTCCTCACCGGTCATCTCAAAGTCGGATCGGCTACGCTCGAAGGCGCCAGCCTGAATTTCACCCGAATTGACGACGGGCCCGGCGGCGTCCGCTGGAACTTCACCACACTCACGTCGAAAGCGGCCGGGGTTGCACCTTCCGGCGCACCGACGACGCCTTCGTCCGTCCCCGCCATCCACATGAGCGGCGGCCGCGTCAATTTCAAGTTCGGCGACACGAAATCCATCTTTTATCTCCTCGACACCGACATCGATCTTTCGCCCTCCGCCGTACCGAACGGACCCCTCAAAATCCGTATCGGCGGCGAACCCGCGCGCACGGACCGATTCTCCCGCGGTTTCGGCAGCTTCGTCGCTGAAGGGAAATGGAATCCCTCCGATCATTCGCTCGAGATGGACGTCCGTCTCGAAAAAAGCGAATTGAGCGACGTGCTTTCGCTTTTCGAGGGCAGCCAGTCCGAACTGCTCGGCACCGTCTGGGGCGACGCGCATCTCGCCGGACCCATGTCGAAAATCGGTATTTCGGGAAAGCTCAACGTCTCCGACCTGCACGGCTGGAATCAGTCGCCGCCGGGCGGCAACGCATGGCCGCTCTCGATCGGCGGCACGATCGACGTGCCCGGCCAGCATATCGAATTGCAGGCGAGCGGCGAAGGCCGTCAATCGCCCATCGCCGCTACCTTCCATGTTGCCGATTACCTGCGGCGCCCGCGCTGGGCCGCGACCGTCAATCTCAATGGCGTACCGGTCGCGCCGCTGACCGGCATAGCGCGCAATTTCGGAATTGCCATTCCCGCGGACGTCAAATTCGACGGCACCGCGAGCGGCGTCATCGGTTACTCCAGCAGCCTGGGTTCTCCATCCGAGCCGCCCGCACTCGATGGCTCCGTGCGCATCTCGAACACGACCCTCACCGCACAGGGCGGTCCGCCTTTGAAGATGGCGCGGGCGGATGTCAGGTTCTCCGGTTCTTCCATCGCCCTTTCCCCCACCGCGATCGTCAACGATGCGGGCGAATCTGCCGATATCGATGGACAGTACGACATGGCCTCCGGGCAGTTCGGCGTATCTCTCACAAGTTCCGGCATGTCGATCGCCTCGCTGCGGCGCCAGGTCTCCGTCGCCGGTGTGCCGCTTGTGGGGCTCGCCACCGCCGGCATGTGGAGCGGCAGCCTGCATTTCGCGAAATCGCCGGATACGCCTGGCGGCTGGACCGGCGACATTCATCTCAAAGACACCGAGATCCCGTTCGAAGCTTTCGCGCAGCCCATCCATCTCCACGAAGCCGACGCCACGCTCGACGCCACCGGCGCAGCGATGAAACATATCAGCCTGACTGTCGCGGGCATCGCGGCGAAGGGCGATTACCGGTATGACATCGGCACAACACATCCGCACCGCTTCAGCCTCACGCTTCCGGCTACCGATGCCGCGGATATCCAGAATGTTCTGATGCCCGCGCTGCGCCGCGCCAGCTTCCTGACTTATGCATTCAACTTCGGACGCGTCCCTCAGCCCGGCTGGCTTCGCGATATGCACGCCGAAGGCACCATTCAGGCGAGTTCTCTCGCGTTCCCGGGAGTTGCTGTAAAGAACGTGAAAACCACCGTCATCTGGGATGGTTCCGAGGTGAAGCTTACCGGTCTCCAGGGCCACGTCAATGACGCCGCGCTCACCGGAGCCGCCACCATCCATCTCGCCGGCCGCCAGCCGCGTTATGAATTGACCGGTACGCTTGCCAATTTCCCGTGGCAGGGCGGCACGCTCACCGCGACTGCCGGCCTCAGGACTTTTGGAATGGGCGACGATCTTCTCGCCAACCTGCGCGCCGAAGGCACGTTTACCGGCCGCAATTTTGAAATTCCCAGCCTCAATCCCTGGGATTCCGTCGACGGCAAGTTCGACTTCGGCTTTACCGGCGCGTCCCCGCGTCTGCATGTTTCGAACCTCACGATTCAGAGCGCCGGAGCCCGCTGGACAGGCGCGGCAGACACGCAGGATAGCGGCCAAACCGTTGTCCGTGTGGCGGATGGCGTCCGGCATCTGGAAGCTTCCGGCGCGCTGCTCCGGGGCGAAACACTCAAGCCGCTGCCGTAGCAGAAAACCTGAATCACCTCCCGCCGTTGCGTCATCTTTAGTGCAAGCAAATGAAAACGCTTTACCGCTACCTGCGCGATCACTGGAACCTGGTAGTTCTGGCGCTGTTATTCGCGTCCATGAATCAGATTTTCTCGATGATGGATCCCTGGATTCTCCAGCGCATCATCGACCGCTACGCCTCGCATCCGAATCAGTTCACCGGCTCCGACTTCATTCGCGGCGTGGCGTTTCTGATCGCACTCGGCATCGGCGCGGCTTTCATCTCGCGCATCGGCAGGAATTTTCAGGATTACTTCGTTAACCTCATCACCCAGAAGGTAGGCGCGCGCATCTATTCGGACGGCATTCAGCATTCCCTCGATCTGCCCTATGCCGATTTCGAAGACCAGCGCAGCGGCGAAACTCTGGGACGGCTGCAGAAAGTCCGGACGGACGTGGAAAAGCTGATTAACATCTCGGTCAATCTGCTGTTCACCACGGTCATCGGCGTTGTGGTTGTCATGATCTACGCTGCGCATGTCTATTGGGCCGTCGGGCCGATTTATCTGGCGACGATTCCGCTGCTCGGCGGTTTGAGCGCGCTGCTCAGCAAAAAGATCAAGCGGGTTCAGCAGGTGATCGTGAAGGAAACGACCGCACTCGCCGGATCGACGACCGAATCGCTGCGCAACATTGAACTCGTGAAGAGTCTCGGGCTCGCGAAGCAGGAAATCGGACGGCTCAACGCGACAACCGACCGCATCCTGAAGCTCGAATTGAAGAAGATCCGCTATTTGCGAAGCCTCAGCTTTATTCAGGGCACTGTCGTCAACTTCCTGCGCAGCAGCATCCAGTTCCTGATGATGTACCTGATCTTCAAGGGCAAGATGACGCTGGGGGATTACATGGCGATGTTCATCTATTCGTTCTTTATCTTCGGGCCGCTGCAGGAATTGGGCAACGTGGTGAACACCTATCGCGAAGCCGAAGTCTCGCTGCAGAACTTCGATGAGATCCTCGCGATGAAACCCGAACCGCGCCCGGCAAATCCCTTGCCCGTCACGCACCTCGATACGCTCGAATTCCGGGACGCCGGTTTTCAGCACCAGTGGGCTTCGAAGCCTGCGCTGAGCGGCATTTCGTTCAGCGTAACGCGCGGCAAGACGATCGCGTTTGTCGGTCCTTCCGGCGCGGGAAAAACGACGCTGGTCAAGATGCTCGTCGGACTCTATCGCCCGCAGACCGGCCACATTTATTACAACGGCATCCGGGAAGACGAGATCGAGATCGACGGCCTGCGCAATCGCATCGGATTCGTCACACAGGATTCGCAGCTCTTCTCCGGATCGATCCGCGAGAATCTGCTCTTCGTCCAGCCCAACGCGACCGACGAAGAGTGTTTGGACGTCCTCCGTCAGGCTTCCGTCCAGACGCTGCTGGCACGAGCCGAGCGAGGCCTCGACACCGTGATCGGCGAAGGCGGCGTGAAAGTCTCCGGCGGCGAGAAGCAGCGCCTTTCGATCGCACGCGCACTGCTGCGCCGCCCGCAGCTTCTGGTGTTCGACGAAGCCACCTCATCCCTCGATTCGCTCACTGAAGAAGAAATCAGCCACACGATCCGGTCGATCGCCGCCGGACGCGATGCCATCACCATCCTGATCGCGCACCGGCTCTCCACCGTCATGCATGCCGATGCGATCTACGTTCTTGAACGCGGCCGCATTGTGGAATCGGGACGCCACGACGAACTCGTCGAACGCAAAGGCCTCTATTACGCGATGTGGCGTCAGCAGGTGGGCGAAGCAGCGCTCGCCAGCGCCTCGGCCTGATTACTTCCGCGAGATCACCTCTTCCGCGATCTGGAGAATCGCCGCCAGGCTTCGATCGACATCCTCCTCCGCCGTGCGCCACGAGCAAACGCTGATGCGCATCGCGGTGCGGCCCTGCCAGACCGTCGGCCCGCACCAGCAGGTTCCTTCCGCCTGAATGGCCTCAATGATCGCGTTGGTGACTTCCGGCGCTCCGAAAGACACGAGCACCTGATTCAGCACCACATCGTTCAGTATTTCGAACCCAACTTCCGAGAGTCCTTCCGCAAAACGCACGGCGCAGCGGCAATCCCGCTCGATCATTTCCGCCACTCCGCTTCGTCCCAGGGATTTGAGCGCGGCCCAGATATCGACGCCTCGCGCGCGCCGTGAAAGCTCCGGCGTATATTGCGAAGGCTCGCGGTTCGCGCTCAGAGGCAGATACGGCGCAATAATGCTCATCGCCGACCGCAGTACCCGCGGTTCCCGCACGAACGCAACGCCGCTGTCGAAAGGAACGTTGAGCCACTTGTGCGCATCCGTCGCCCAGGAATCGGCGGCGGCATACCCATCCACCAGATGCTTCAACGCCGGACTCGCCGCGGCCCAGAGACCGAACGCGCCATCCACATGAACCCACGCGCCGGCAGCGTGCGCTTTCGCGATGATTTCATGCGCCGGATCGAACGCCCCCGTGTTGACGTTTCCTGCCTGCAGGCACACAATCGCCGGCCCGTGAAGTTCGGGGAATTGATCCGCCCTCATTCGCCCCTGACCGTCGACGGGAACGGTTGTTACACGCTCGCGCCCCAGCCCCAGCATCCCCAGCGATTTGCTCAATGACGGATGCGCCTCGGCCCCCACCACCACCTCCACCTTCGGCGCATCGAACAATCCATCGCGCTCCACGTTCCATCCCACACGATCCAGAACCGCGTGGCGAGCCGCCGCCAGCGCCGTGAAGTTTGCCATCGTGCCGCTCGTGACGAAGCCCGCGCCACACCCCTGCGGCAATCCGAGGATATCGGTCAGCCACGCGAGCGACACCTCTTCGAGCACCATCGAAACCGGCGACGCCGCTGTTCGCGAAGCGTTCTGATCCCACGCAGTCGCCATCCAGTTCGAGGCAAGCGCCGCCGGCAACGCGCCGCCGATGACGAATCCAAAGAATCGCGGCCCCGCGCATCCAACGGTTCCTGGCGAGCCGAAGTCGTCGAGAACACTTAAAACCTCTTCCGGATCGGCCCCGGCCTGGGGCATTGGCTCACGGAACTGATCGAGCCCCCGAACAGCCTCTTCGGATGGCCGCACCCGGCGTTCCTGAATGTCCTCGAGATAGCGGGCGGCCCGCGCCGCCGCCGATTGCAGAAGAGTCCGCATATCACGATAGAATAATCCTTCGCATTTTGACAGGAGACACTCCGGATGAAACAGACGCTCGCGGCACTCGCAGCCATGACGCTTTCCCTGCCCGCGCTCCACGCACAGGCGGCGAAGCCTTTCAACATGTACTTCATCGACACGGAGGGCGGACTTTCGACGCTCTACGTCTCGCCGAGCGGCGAGTCGATGCTCCTCGATACCGGCAACCCCGGCGAGCGCGATCTGAATCGTGTCCTCGACGTCCTGAAAGACGCGGACGTGAAACAGATCGACTACATGGTGATCACCCACTATCACGTCGATCACGTGGGCAGCTATAAGGCTCTCTCCGAGAAAATCCCGATGAAGCATTTCATCGATCACGGCGAGGACCGGGATACACGCGAGCAGGTGCCGGGCTTTTATGCCTGGTACACGGAGATGACGCAAAAGGCCGGTCCGGGGGCGCGCATGATTGCGAAGCCCGGCGACAAGATTCCGATCAAGGGCCTGAATGTGGAAGTGCTGACCGCAGACGGCAAGGTATTGAAGAAGCCGATCGCCGGCGCGCCCGGCGCGGGCAAGCCGAATCCGGCCTGCGCGGACTACAAGCAGCAGGCTCCCAACAGCGATCTCGACAATGCGGCGTCGCTCTCGGTGGTCATTCAGTACGGCAAGTTCCGCACGATCAATATGGGCGATTTCGTTTATAACGAAGAAGGCGATCTGATGTGCCCCAATAATCCGGTAGGCACAATCGACCTGTACGAGACGGCCCACCATGGCACGGATCAATCCGGCTCCGCCGCGCTGGTGCATGCTCTCGCGCCGCGCGTCGCCGTTATGCAGAACGGACAGCGCAAGGGTGGCGCGGTGCCGGTATATAAGGTGCTCTACTCCTCCCCCGGTCTCGAAGATCTGTGGCAGCTGCACTATGCGGTGGGCGCCGGCCCCGAATACAACGCGCCGGGTATTTTCATCGCGAATATCGAAGACCCGGTCGCGCTGGGGAATTATCTGGCGAATCCCGCCCCTGCGCGCGTCGCCGGCGGCGGACGCGGCTTCAGCGGCGGCGGGCGCGGACCGGGCGGCGGCTCGGGGCGGGGGTTTGGCGGTGGCGGTTTCGGCGGTGGACGTGGCGGCGGACCGATCGCTCCGCACAACAGCGGCCCGGCGTATTACATCAAGGTGTCTGCGATGCCGGACGGCAGCTTCACCGTCACTAATACTCGTAATAACTTCAGCAAGACTTACGCCGCGAAAAAATAGAGCGTCTTCGGC
>DASZVV010000237.1:0-4381 GCA_035546955.1 Bryobacteraceae bacterium | reverse complement strand
GCGGGCGGACCAGAGAACAGGAGATACGAGACATGAAGAAGATTGAAGCGATCATTCAGCCGCACAAGCTCGATCAGGTGAAGGAAGCGCTGAAGGCGGCGGGCGTGGACGGCATCACGATTTTCGAAGTACACGGGCATGGAAGGCAAAAGGGACACACGGAGACGTATCGCGGCGCGGAATATAAGGTGGATGTGCTGCCGAAGGTGAAGATCGAGCTGATTCTGGGGGACTCGGATCTGGAGCGAATTGTGGGAGTGATCACGGAAGCGGCGCGTTCAGGTAAGATCGGCGACGGCAAGATTTTCGTGTCGAATATCGATGAAGCGATCCGGATACGGAACGGCGACCGAGGGCAGATGGCGCTGTAGTTTGGCCTGGGCCGGAGGGCCCGGCGCGGGTCAGGGGACCCGCCCTCCGGCCAGGTGTTTTACTCTGGTAGTCGCGCCACCACGTTAGCTGGCACAACGAATCGATGGAAAACAATCAGACCTCATCGGGCGGCACCGCGCGAGTCGTTGTCGCTACCACCGTAGCATTATCATTTATCTCTTTCTGGCGGGGTGCGGCGATCGTCCTGAGTGACCTCGCCTCCTCCGCCTTTTATGCTGGCGGCATCGCGGAGCAGGCGATCGGAAAGAGCGCGCCCTGGTTCATTCTGGGCGTGATGCTGTTCAGCTTCGCCGTACGCTCCGTGTACATGGAAGGCTGCAGCATGTTCGTGCGCGGCGGCGTTTACGTCGTGGTGCGCGACTCGATGGGGCCGTTCATGGCGCGGCTGTCGGTTTCGGCACTGATTTTCGATTTCATTCTGACGGGGCCGATCAGTGGCGTCACGGCGGGGCAGTATCTGGGGCGACTGCTGAACGAAACCGCGGAGATCATGCATTCCAATCTGCGGGTGCCGCCGAATCTGTTCGCGGCGTCGGTTGGACTGCTGGCGACGGCGTATTTCTGGCGCAGCAATATTAAGGGCATACACGAATCGAGCGGCCAGGCGCTGCGCATCATGCAGATCACGACCGTGATGGTGGTGATCTTTCTGGTTTGGTGCCCGCTGACGATGCTGCTGCACGGGCCAGCGCAGATTCCGCCGCCTCCCACGTTTGCCAACCTGCATTTCTCGGACGAAAGTCTCGGCTGGTTCAAGGGAACGTTCTGGGTGCAGGTGCCATGGGCCCTCACGATCATGGCGTTCGGGCACTCGCTGCTTTCGATGAGCGGCTTCGAGACGCTGGCGCAGGTATATCGCGAAATCGGCTATCCGAAGCTGAAGAATCTCAAGCTTACGGCGAATACGGTTTGTATCTACGCGGTGATCTGCACGGGTGTGGTGACGGTGCTGGCGGGGATGATCATTCCCTACGCCGAGCGCGGGAAATACACAGAAAACCTGCTGGGCGGCCTTGTGATGTATCTGGCGGGGCCGACGCTGCTGAAGCTCGTGTTTCATATGTTCGTGGTGGTGGTGGGCGTGCTGATTCTTTCCGGCGCGGTGAATACGTCGCTGATCGGCGCGAATGGCATTCTGAATCGCATTGCGGAAGACCGGGTGCTGGTGGACTGGTTTCGCCGACCGCACAAGAAGTTCGGGACGACGTACCGGCTGATCAATTCGATCGCGCTGCTGCAGGTGGCGACGATTCTGTTCAGCCGGGGCGATCTTTACATCCTGGGTGAAGCGTATGCATTCGGTGTGGTGTGGAGCTTCTTCCTGAATTCGCTGGGCGTGGTGGTGCTGCGGTTCAAGCGGCACGATCAGGAATACAAGCATCCGGGCAACATTACGATCGGCGGGAAAGAGATTCCGGTCGGTCTGATTACGACGACGCTGGTGCTCTTCCTGGTGGCTATCGCGAATCTGGGGACGAAGAAGGTCGCGACGATTTACGGCATTGCGTTCACGGTCCTGCTGTTCGCGGTGTTCACGATTTCGGAACACATTAACAAAAAGAAAGAGCAGGCGGCGGCGCCGGGCGAGCACAAGAAGGGACTGGAAGCCTTCAATCTGGATGCGCAGACGGAGATTGACGACCGAAGCGTACACGCCCGGCCGGGCTGCGTGATGGTGGCGGTCCGCGATTACACGCAGATCTACCATCTGCAGAGCGTGCTGCGGAAGACGAATCTGCGGCGGCACGACATTGTGGTGGTGACGGTGCGGGTGATTGGCGGGACCGGCGGTTACGATCTGCGCAACGAACAGCTTTTCG
The DNA here is from genome assembly GCA_035546955.1 of Bryobacteraceae bacterium. Taxonomy (GTDB): domain Bacteria; phylum Acidobacteriota; class Terriglobia; order Bryobacterales; family Bryobacteraceae; genus BOG-234. The sequence goes on along the minus strand of DASZVV010000237.1, from coordinate 2,168 downwards.
ATAATTACGAACGCGAACTGTTCAGCCGCGTGGTGGAGATGGCGGAGAAGGAAGGCAAGACCGTCGATCTGCTGGTGGTGCCGGGCATTCGGCCATACGACGCGCTTGTGCAGACCGCGGCGAAGCTCAAGGCATCGCGTCTGGTGACAGGCGTTTCGCCGGGGGTCGATTCGGGCGATATGGCGATGAGGATCGGGCAGGCGTGGGAACGGCTGCCGGAGCCCAGGCCGGCGCTTTCGCTGGAAGCAATTGCGCAGGGACGTCCGACAACTTACGTGAATCTGGGGCCGCATCCGCCGCGACTGTGGCCGGAGGATGTGGAACGGGTACACGAGCTGTGGCTCGAAGTTTCGAACCGGATGGGCTCACATCTGCACCATCGTGATGTGGTGAGCGTCGCGCTCCGGCGCCTGCAGGGAGATCTGAGCACGGACCGCCGCGAGGATGTGTTCCTCGATTTCGATTACGAGATGAACGCGGTGCACGGCGTGGAAGTATCCACTCCCGAAGAGGAAGAATAAGAATTATTTCGCGGCGCGGGCGAGAGCGAGCGCTTTCGCCTGTGCGGATGGCGCGTATTCCATGACCGCGCCCTGCGCGACGAGCCGCGCGGTGAGCGCGGCTGGGTCGATCGACTGGACGGGAATGTTGCCGGCGATGGCGAGCTTCGCGGCATCGCCCGCGGCCTGGCCAAGGATCATGTACTGCGGTTCCATTCGAACCGACGAGTAGGCGACGTGGCTGGCGGAGAAGGCGACTGGAACCAGCAGGTTTTCCGCTTCGGCGGGTTTCGGGACCATCACGCGGTAGGGAATCTGATACGGCTTGACGGCGACCTGCATGTCACCTTCATTGCGGACGAATCCGCCGGAGACGATGCGCTCCACGTTGTGGGAATCGCTGTTGTAGGAGCCCATGCCGATGGGGTCGGGTTTGGTGAGGTTGGTCTGGAGATCCTGCTGGATCATGACGTACTCGCCGATCATGCGGCGATCTTCGCGGATGTAGAGCTGGCGCGGCCAGTGATCGGTGTCGGTGAATTCGTTGGGGCAGAGTCCCCAGGAATTCATTTCACGGCGGACGGCTTCGGGGACTGAGGGATCGTTCGCCAGGAAGTAAAAGAAGCCTTCCTGATAGTTTTTGTGGGCCTGCCAGATTTCATCGCGCTGGGCATAGGTGGCGTTGGGGTAGTTCCAGCTTCCGCCGATGTAATCCGTGGAGAAGGCGCCGTTGTTGTTGACGTCGGTGGCGCCGTTGGGCAGGTGATCGATCTTCATGAGGGTACCGAGGGCGGGCGGTTTGCCTTCGGATTTGGTGCGGGCTTCGATGAGGCGAGCGAGAAGTTCGTAGCGGTGGGGATCGTAACCTGCGGGTTTGGCAAAGGCGATGCGATCGGGGGCGGCGGTGAAGCACATGCGGAAGTTATAGGACTGGACTGCTTTGTCGGCGGTCCCTGGCGGGGGCGGCGTGGCGGAGCTGATTTCGGGGAGCAATTTGCCGTTCGCATCGTAGGGAGAGATATCGACGAGGAACTGGTGGAGCGGAGTTTTGTCGCGAACGCCGGCGAGAGATTCGCCGTATTGCGCGCTGGATTCGCGGCCATATGTCCAGGAGACGCCGGACTGTGCCATCAGATCGCCTTCGTAGCTGGAGTCGATGAAAATGCGCGCGGCGAAGGTGTCGCCGTTTTCCATGCGGATGGACGTGATGCGGGCACCTTGTTTAGTGACGGCGTTGTGCTCGGCGAGGGGTTCGTGTTCGATGAGAGTGACGCCTGCGCCGTTCAGCATCTGGCGGAAGGTGTCCTCGGCGACGTGCGGTTCGTGGAGCCAGGAGACGTCTTGTCCATAGGCAGCGACGTTGTAGTGTTTGCCGACGCGGTAGTAGAACTCGTAGGCATAGCCGCCGATGACTTCTTTTTTGCCGTAATCGGTCCAGCCGAGGCCGCTCGAAACCATGCCGCCGACGTGTGCGGTGGGTTCGAGCAGGGCTGTTTTTAGGCCTTCGCGCGCGGAGGCGACAGCGGCGATGACGCCACCGGCTGTGCCGCCGTAGACCACGACATCGAAGTTGTGTTCGGCCGCTGGGGCGGTGAGGGCGAATAGAAGGAACAGAGCAACGCGCACGGGAGTAGTTTAGCGCCCGGAGCCTGCGCCGGGCGGAGGCCC
>DASZVV010000236.1:0-6470 GCA_035546955.1 Bryobacteraceae bacterium | reverse complement strand
CCGCTTGCGAAAGCTGGCGAAGTCATAACGGCAGTATTCGCACCGCGTTTTATAGGCGCCCAACTGGAGCTTGAACAGCGCCCAGCGCGACGTGGTCGGCCGCACCTCGTTCCAGCCATTCAGATCCATGCGGTCGCACTTCGGGCAACGCGCGTAGAGAAGATCCTCGGGGAAAATGGTGCGCGAGATGAAGCGGACCTTGCAGTCCTTACAGCGCAGCGGCGAAACGAACCGGAAGAATGCGTTCCAGCGCTCCTCCGAATTCTGAAAGCGCGAAGGCCGCAGGTTCCGGCTTCCGCATTTGGGGCAGGCAAGCGCCATCGTTCACACCAGCACGCCGCGGCGCGCAATGTCCTCCTGCATGAAGCGCCGGAACGCTTCGGTCACGCGCTCCCGCACCTCCGCTTTGGTCCCCAGCGCCTTGCCGGAAATCTCGCGCACCGGCAGCAGATCGCGGGTAGTGGAGGTAATGCAGACTTCGTCCGCGGCTTCCAGATCCGCAATCGTCAGCCCGCGTTCGAAAATGCGTATGTCCGGAATATGGATCTCGCTGAGCAGAACTTCCCGGGTGATGCCCGGCAGGCAGCCGTCGCTCACCGGCGGAGTCCAGACATCATTCCCGAAGACCGCAAAGATATTGGCGGACGTGCACTCGGCCACCCGCCCATGTTCATTCAGCAGAATAGCTTCGTCGAAGCCCTGCCGCTGCGCTCTTTCCGCCCAGACGAGGTTCGCGCCCCAGGAAAGAATCTTGGCGCCGGCGAATTCGCTGGCGGCGTAGCGGGCATTGGGCTGAACCGTCAGGCGAACGCTGTGCCCCCAGTCTTTGGAATCGGCGGTCAGCGCGATCACATCGCTTTCGGGACCGCCGGGCGGATTTCCGGCCCACATCCCGCCGCCATTGCGGACCACAATCAGACGCAGCGTGCAGTTCGGCTTGCCGTTGACGTGCACCAGATGCATCAACTGCTGTTCCAGCCGGCGCGAGTCCTCCGGCATGGTCACATTGAGCAGCCGCGCGTCCCGAGCCATGCGGGACCAATGCCGCTCAAAGGCAAAAAGCGCCCCATCCCGAACGCGCAGAGTGCTGAATACGCCCCAGCCGGAGAGCAATCCCACCTGCCCGGCTCTCAGGAGCGGTTCGGATGCCTCCCGTACTTCGCCGTTATAAAGAATGTGGCCGTGGATCGCCATGATGAGCGCCTTACTTGTTTGATTTCATCATCTCATCGCGCCTGGCTTTGAACTCAGTTCCCGGTTTCCAGAGCGGGTAATATTCTCCATCGGCGACCCGATTTCCAATTTCAAAAAAAACCTGGAGGTCTTCCACCGCTCCGGACAAGTCCCAGTCCGGTTTCACCTCATCGGACGGCTTGTGATAGTCGTGCTCGGTGTAATAATCGCGCTTTTGCTTGCCGTATTCGGCGGGTTTGCCGATGTAATCGACGCCCTGATCGGGATCCAGCGCCGGAACACCTTCTTTGGCAAACTCAAAGTGGTCCGAGCGGTAGAAGAAGCCCTTTTCCGGCTCGGCGTCGCCCTTTACCGTACGGCCGTGGGATTTGAGGACATCCGTCGCGATGTCGTCCAGGTCCGAATTGCCCAGCCCGATCAGCACCATGTCTCGGGTCCGGCCCCAGACATTGAGCCCATCCATGTTGATATCGGCGAGCGTGTACTTCAGCGGATAGAGCGGGTGTTCGGCGTAGTATTCGGCGCCGAGCAGTCCCTGTTCTTCGGCAGTCACCGAGAGAAAAAGAATCGAACGCTTCGGCCTCGGAAACAGCTTCGTATAGGCGCGGGCGATTTCGATCAATCCGGCGGAGCCCGACGCGTTGTCGACCGCGCCGTTGTAAATCTGATCGCCCGGCAGCGACGGATCGCGTCCCAGGTGATCCCAATGCGCCGTATAGATGACGTATTCGTTATTGCGGGCAGGATCGCTGCCCTCGAGCTTCGCCACCACGTTCTGAGACTGGATCTTGCGCAGCGTGTTTTCGATGTGGAATGTGGCTTTCGCGCCTGGCAGCGTGACCGGCTTGAAGTCTTTCTGAAGTGCATTCGCCTTCAGAGCCGCGAGATCGAGTCCCGCCGCCTTGCAAAGCTCGGCGGCTTTATCGTACGTGAACCATCCCTGCACCGGAACGGTCTTCTCGTTATTGGCATCGTCGATCGTGAAATTCTCACCGCCCCAGCTATCCACGACCACCGAGAACGAATAACCGGCCATATTGGTCTCGTGAATGATCATCACGGCGGCCGCGCCTTTTTGAGCCGCGATCTCGTATTTATAGGTCCAGCGCCCGTAATAAGTCATCGCCCGGCCCTTGAACATGGAATCATCGAGTTTCGTGGGATCATTCGGATCGGGAATCTGCGGGTCATTGACGAGCATCAGGAGCGTCTTGCCCTTCACGTCGACGCCCTTATAGTCGTCCCAGTCGTACTCGGGCGCCGAAACGCCGTAGCCCACGAAAACGATGTCGCTGTCCTTCACATCCACATGCGGCGCATAGTGCTGCGAAACCGCGATGAAATCTTTTTTAAACTGCGCCGGGAGCGCATGGCCGTTGACCGCGAATTGCGCAGCCGGATTGGAAATAATCCCGGCCAGAGGAACATCCTGCCGGTAAGTCTTATTGGGATTGCCCGGTTTCAGACCGAGTTTTTTAAACTGGTCCTCCATATAGGCAACCGCCTTTTTTCCACCTTCGGTTCCCGGCTTACGGCCCTCAAAATCGTCGGAAGAAAGTGTCTTGATTTCAGCCAGCAGCGACACTGGCGAAATCGCGTTCATCGCGTTCTGCATGCGGCCTTCCGGGTTGAAAGTCGTGCACGAAGCGAGCCCGAACAGAAATATCCCGGCGGCAGCCAGAGCAATCTTTCGCATTTTCAGCTCTCCCGTACATATTAGCCTGGAAGAAATTCATAAGCCGTTACAGTACTGCGCCCGGAGCCCGGAGACGGTTCCATAAGCGATACATTTGAATTTAGGCGTGTTTTCCGGAAACCCAGCCCAGCCGCGATCCCTCGCCGACGTTCATGAAAGCGTCGCAACGGACCAGCCTGCTCTCTGGCGGCGGATGCTCGCATTCGCCGGCCCCGCCTACCTCATCAGCGTCGGTTACATGGACCCGGGCAACTGGGCGTCCGATATCGTGGGCGGTGCGAGTTTCGGCTACCGCCTGCTTTGGGTGCTCGTCATGTCGAACCTCATGGCGGTGCTGCTCCAGACGCTGAGCGCGCGACTCGGCATCGTAACCGGACGCGATCTCGCACAGGCCTGCCGCGAATCCTATCCACGCGCCGTCAATCTCACGCTCTGGTTTCTTTGTGAAATCGCCATCGTGGCCTGCGATCTGGCGGAAGTGCTCGGCGCGGCGATCGCGCTGAATCTCCTGTTCCGCATCCCGCTGCTCGTGGCCGTGGCGCTGACGTCGCTCGATACGCTGCTCGTGCTCGGGTTCCAGAAAGCAGGCATCCGCTATCTGGAGGCTTTCATTCTGGCGCTCGTGGTCACGATCGCCGGCTGCTTCGCCGTAGAAATTGTACTGGCGAAGCCGGACTATCTGAGCGTCGCCGCCGGTCTGATCCCCACGATCGACCGCAACACCGTCTACGTTGCGGTGGCCATGCTCGGCGCAACCGTGATGCCGCATAATCTCTATCTGCATTCGGCGCTGGTGCAGACGCGGCGGATTGGCCGCAGCGCGGCGGAAAAACGCGCCGCCTGCCGCTTCAATCTGATCGACTGCGTGCTGGCGTTGAACGGCGCGATGTTCGTCAACGGCGCGATCCTGATTCTGGCGGGCGCCGTTTTCTTCCGCTCGCACAGAAATGTATCGGAGATCCAGCAGGCGTATGAACTGCTTGCGCCTCTGATGGGAACCGTGCTGGCGGCGAAACTGTTCGGAATCGCGCTGCTCGCGTCGGGACAATCTTCCACTCTCACCGGGACCATGGCGGGACAGATCGTCATGGAAGGGTTCCTCAATATCCGGGTGCGGCCCTGGCTGCGGCGTCTGGTGACCCGCGCCCTCGCGATTGTACCGGCCGCGATCGCCATCTGGATGGCGGGTAGCCGGGGCACTCTACAGCTCCTGGTGCTCAGCCAGGTGGTACTGAATCTTCAGCTGCCGTTCGCCATCATTCCGCTGTTGCAGTTCACGAATGACAAGCACCGCATGGGCGAGTTCGCCAGCGGCTGGAAAATTCGCGCGGCGGGCTGGGTCACCGCCATTATTGTGCTCGGACTCGATATCTGGCTGACGTGCCAGACCATCGCCGATTGGGCCAACGGCCACAACGGGCCTCTCGTGTGGATCGTCTCCGGACTCGTCAGCGTCGGGCTGCTCGTGCTGCTGGCAGCGATGACGCTGCAACCGTTCCGGCATCATGAAGCGCCGGTCGCAACACTGGGCGCGGAGCAGCAGACACGCGATCTGGTTAGCGTTCAGAATTACCGGCGCATTCTGGTTCCGCTCGATCACTCGCGGCTCGACCGCCTGACCCTCAGTCACGCCGCCGGTATTGCCCAACGCGAAGGGGCGCGGCTGTACCTGCTGCACGTCGAAGAAGGCGTCACCAGCCAGATGTACGGATCGGAATCCTCCACCGCCGAAGTCGAGGCGGGGCGAGCGTATCTCGACCGGCTGGTTTCCGCCCTGAGCACTATGAACATCGACGTGGAGACCGCCATCCGGCACGGCTCCCGCCCCGGAACCGAGATCGTCGCTTACGCCCGGGAAATCAGCGCCGATCTTCTCGTGATGGGCGCTCACGGCCACCGGCGCCTGAAGGACCTGATCTTCGGAACCACGATCGATCCTGTCCGCCACGCCCTCAAAGTACCTATCCTTGTAGTGCGCGAGCCCCTGTAGGCCAGTAATGCCCGGCTGAGACACTCTGTCCCAGCCCCGTGTCCCACTGGAACCACAGCCGAAACGACAATTGTGTAAGTCCAATCCGATCAAGCAGGCGAAAGGGTACCTCGCCTGCTCTTTTCGGCGCTTCCAGATGTCCAGAAGCACCCATTTTCTGCCGGTCCTTGTGCTCGCCGCCTCTATGGCTCCGTCCATAGTCCAGGCTGCGACGCTGCAGCAGCTCTCCATGGACCAGATGACCGACCTTGCTACAGCCGTAGTTCGCGCAAAGGTAACGTCGGCATCCGCTGCGATCAGTACCGCCTCCGGCGTCCCCACAATTTACACGCACTACCAGCTCGCAGTCAGCGAAGTGTGGAAAGGCAGCGCGCTCTCCGAAGTCGCGATGCCTGGCGGGACCGTGAACAGCCAGCATCAGGAGTTCCCAGGCGTTCCGGAGCTGAAGATCGGCGGGGAGTATGTGCTGTTCCTCTGGAAATCGCCCAAGACCGGTACGATCCAGACGATCGGGCTGACGCAGGGGATTTTCGAAGTGACCCAGCAGTCCGATGGGTCGACAGTCGCGAACCGGAAGCAGAGCGGTGAGCTGATGGTGGATGCCAAAGGGCAGCGCGTTTCCGACCGCGCGGTGCGGATGGGTGTGAGCGAAATGAAATCGCGCGTGCGGCGTACACCGGAGGCAATCCAGTGAAGGGCCGTTTCGCACTTCCGGTTTTGGCCGCGTTCCTGGCGCTTCCGGCCGCCGCCTACTACCCGTTCGTGTATTACCTGGGGGCAGGGGCCGCGCCCGCAAAGTTCGATCTGGCGGCGCTGCCGAACAACACCGTCTGGTTCTTCGTTTCCGAATCCGGGCCGGCGAACTTCGGGCCGAATGACGATTTCTCCTCCGTCATCAGCCAGATTCGGCAGGCCACACAAGTCTGGAATGGCGTGAGCTCATCGAGCTTACGGGTAGGTTTCGGCGGCTTCGAGCATGACGGAACGCCGCAGAACACGCCTGCCGCGGACGTCGTTTTCGAAGACCTGGCGCCCGGCCTGCTGGGCTTCGGCGGTCCCACCGTGGTTTCAACTCCGGTCGTGCCGGCATCCGGAAGCCCTTGGGTTCCGATCACGCGCTCGGCGATCCACATCAACGTCAACGGAATTACGGCCCCGTTCCCCAGCTACAGTGAGTCGTTCTTCCTCGTGCTGGTGCATGAGATGGGCCATGCGCTCGGCCTCCAGCACACGTTTACTTCCTCGGCAATGTCGACGGCGACCACTTCCGCCACGTCCCACGCGCAGCCGATCGACAACGACGATATCGCAGGTATTTCCTCGCTCTATCCGAACGCCCAGTTCGCAAATACCGGCAGCATCTCGGGCCGCATCACGGCGAACGGCAACGGCTTGCACCTGGGGTCGGTTGTTGCGATTCGCGCGGGTTCCGGGGCCGTCAGTGCGTTCACGAATCCGGATGGCACCTACCGGATTGACGGCGTACAGCCGGGCCAATATTACGTCTACGCCCACGCTCTGCCACCCGATGCCGATATTCAGGGCCCCTGGTATCCGGATGGAACGGTGGCACCTGCCTCCGGTCCCACC
>DASZVV010000235.1:0-39466 GCA_035546955.1 Bryobacteraceae bacterium | reverse complement strand
GAGCCGCTTGCCCGCGCCCGCGTCACCGCGAGTTTCACCCAATCCCGGATCGGCTCATCTTTGGTCTGGCAGGCGCGGAAGATATCTCCCTTTTCGACCTTCTGTTCGAGCAGAGTCTTGCCGCCGGCATCCACAATCCGAATGGTTCCGTTGTCCTGCGCGATGAACGTCTTATCGTGGGAACCGTATTCTTCGGCCTTCTGCGCCATCAGCCCGACGTTGGACACGCTGCCCATCGTCGCCGGATCGAACTGCCCGTTTTGCCTGCAGTCCTCGATCACCACCTGATAAATCGTGGCGTAGCAGCGGTCCGGAATCGCCGCAATAGTATCCTGCAGCGCATCCTCTTTGTTCCACATCTTCCCGCCGTCGCGGATTATGACCGGCATGGAGGCATCGATGATCACGTCGCTCGGAATGTGTAGATTGGTCTTGCCCGCGCGTGAATCCACCATCGCCAGCGCCGGACGCTTCGCGTAACAAGCCGCGATATCGGCCTCGAGCTCGGCCTTTTTCTCCGCGGGAAGCCGGTCGAGTTTGCTCAAAACGTCGGCGAGCCCGTTATTCACGTTGGCGCCGATCTCCGCGAGCGCGGCCCCATGTTTCCCGAACGCATCTGCAAAATATTCAGCCACACAATGCCCGAACATGACCGGGTCCGAAACCTTCATCATCGTGCACTTCAGATGAAGCGAAAACAGCGCATTGTCCGCTTTCGCGGCGGCGAACTGCTCTGCATAGAACTTCCGCAGCGCCGCTACATTCATGACCGCGCAGTCGAGCACTTCGCCCGCGGTCAGCTTGATTTTTTCCTTCAGGACTTTCGTTGTTCCGCCGGAACCGATGAATTCGATACGCGCGTCCGTGGCCGAATTCAGCGTCACGGACTTCTCGCTGTCAAAGAAATCGTCGCCGCTCATGTGGGCAACGCGCGTCACCGAGCCCGATGCCGGCCAGGGCTTCATCATTTTATGCGGATGCTTCCGCGCAAACGCCTTTACCGACGCGGCGGCGCGCCGGTCGGAATTGCCTTCGCGCAACACCGGATTCACGGCCGAGCCCAGAACTCCCGCAAAGCGCGCCTGCACCGCACGTTCCTCGTCGGTGGATGGGGAATCCGGATAGTCCGGAATGTTGTAGCCCTTCGCCTGCAGCTCCGCAATGGCATCGCGAAGCTGCGGAATCGAGGCGCTGATATTCGGTAGCTTGACGATGTTGGCCTCCGGCGTCTTTGCCAGTTCCCCGAGGCGCGTCAGTTCATCGGGAATCCTTTGCTCCGGGCGAAGGCGCTCCGGAAAAGCGGCGACGATCCGGCCCGCCAGCGAGATGTCGGCGGTCTCGATCTCCACCCCGGTCCCTTTGAAATACGCTCGCAGAATAGGCAGCAGCGCATATGACGCGAGCGCCGGCGCCTCGTCGGTCTTGGTCCAGGTGAGGGTCATATTGTATGGGTGAAAACTGATTGCACAGGATAACATGACGGCCCCGAAATCACGCCAACGCATTGATTCTGCTGGCGAATCTGTGAGACGTGGCTTCTGCCTTACCGTGGACTTCTGCCCCTCATCTTCCGATTGGGCCCACTTGCCCTACGCCACAGGGCCCCCGTGGTGAAACTCATCGCGATCGCAATCATGACATTTCATCAGCGCGGTGTGACCCCCACCGGCTCGCGAAAACCCCTCTGCATAGGGGGACGCCACACAGCCGAAATAGGCATTGCAATCTTCCGCCAATTACTTTACGATACAAAGCATGAAGTACGCCCACTGGTCTCTCGTCCTCGCCGCGGCCGTCTTCATCGGCTGGGCTCACTCCCACACCGACGAAGTCCCGGTCGTCCTCGGCTTCGTCCTGCTCCTCAGCGCCGTCATGGGCTTCGCCTTTCCCTCACGCCCGTGGCTCACCGGCTTCCTCATCGGAATCCCGCCCTTCATCGTCGAAACCCTCGCCCACTTCGACCTCCTCCACGTTCCGTACGCGGTGTCGAAAGGTCTTCCCTGGGCGGCCCTTCTGGGACTCGTCCCCGGACTCGGCGGCGCACTCTTCGGCTCTGCCATGCGCCACCTGGGCCGCCAGCAAAATCACGCCAGCTAGAATGGCAGGTTGATGAAAACTGCCTTCCTCTTTCCCGGCCAGGGCTCGCAATTCGCCGGCATGGGCAAAACCCTCGCCGAAAATTTCGACGCCGCCCGCGAAACGTTCCAGCAGGCCGACGACGCTCTCGGCTTCTCTCTCTCCACCCTCTGCTTCGAAGACCCGGAAGATCAGCTCAAGCTCACCGAAAACACCCAACCCGCGCTGGTCGCCGTCTCCATCGCGGCATGGAAAGTGCTGCGCGTCGAAATCGGCGAGCCCGATTACGTCGCCGGCCACAGCCTCGGCGAATACTCCGCGCTCGTTGCAGCGGGCTCTCTCGATTTCGGCGACGCCCTCCGCACCGTCCGCAAACGTGGCCGCTACATGCAGGAAGCCGTGCCGGCGGGCGTCGGCGCGATGGCCGCTATTCTCAAGCTGCCCGCGGGCGCGCTCGATGGCATCCTCGCTGAGGCCGCGCAGGGCGAAGTAGTCTCGGTCGCCAATCTCAACTCGCCCGACCAGACCGTCATTGCCGGCCACAAAGGCGCCGTCGACCGTGCGATGGAACTCGCGAAAGCGGCGGGCGCAAAGCGCGTCGTGCCGCTCCCCGTCAGCGCACCGTTCCACTGCTCATTGATGAAGCCCGCGCAGGAACGTCTCAAGGCTGATCTCGACGCGATCCCTTTCGCCGACCTCCGCATGCCCCTCATCAACAACTGGCGCGCCGAAGAAGTCCTCACCGGCGCGAACGCACGCGAAGGCCTCTACCAGCAGGTGCCGAATTCGGTCCGCTGGGTGGAATCGATGGAGAAACTGGCATCCCTTGATGTCGAGCGCTGGTTCGAGGTTGGCGCGGGCTCGGTGCTCGCAGGACTACTCCGCACTATCGTCGCCGGCGCGAAGGCGACCTCATTCGGAGAAGCGAAAGATATCGAGAAACTCGCCGCGGTTCGCTGAGAACCGCCGGCGGTTAGTTCGCGAGAGGCCGTTCCGCGCGGTCAATCATCAATAGCTGGATCGGCGATTTTCCCGGCGTCAGCTGAAGTCCAGGCTGATCCGGAAGCTCCTCCACAGTAGCCTCATAGATGTTTTGATTTGTCGCCGCCCCGTTCCCCTGCGCGAGCGTTGACAGAATTTTCTCCATGTCAAGGTCGATGGCGAAAGTCCCTGTCAGTCCAATCTTGTTGATCACCGGCCTTCGCGCGTGCATCATCCCAGTTCGGATAGAACGGCTTCAGATACCGCATCAGGTAATCGACCGTCATCCATCCCGGCATCTCCTGGTTTTCCGAAACATAGCCGATCTGCGTCAGCGCCTCCGGCCCCAGCCGCCGCGAATCCACCCCGAACATCTCCACCCGCCCCGCCGTCGGCTGCAGGATGTTCATCATGATCTTGATCGTGGTAGTTTTCCCCGCGCCATTCGGCCCGATAAGTCCGAAGACGCTCCCCTCCGCAATATCGAATTCCAGTGAATTGAGAATCGGCACCCGGCTGTAAGTTTTCGACAGACCAATAGCGCGAAGCGCGCCGCCGCTCATTCTCTGACAGACACGCGACACACTACATTTGTTCCCGGAAATCGTCGGACGGGCCTTCGTCTTCGGCGCTGCGATCGGACTTCTGCCCGATGTAATCCCGTCCGCGAAGTAACTCCGGCGGGAGCGCCGGCATCCAACCGGCATGCTCGTCCGGATAGCAACGCTGGCCCTCCTTGGTCTTCCGGTCTTTGCGCAGACGTATTTCCCCGCCGGTGCATTGCCAGCGGAGGTCGCGCAGAACTATTCCCATTTCCTTCAGGCGATGCACGAACCTTCGCTGTTCGAACTCGCTACCCAGCACCCTGACGCAGTGGCCTACCGTCTGCTCTTGCTCCGCGATGACGACCGCCCGGTCGCCATCCGCTTTGCCCCGCGCCCGGGGGGCACCGCCTGGTTCTATCGAAGAGTGACCGGCGGCACAGGCCTTACCAGACCAACCCGGTTGCGCGACAGCGGCATGTCCTTCTCCTGGAAATCGCGCACCGCGTCGTTTCTGAAAACGATTGACAACGTTGGGTTCTGGACTCTCCCGGACACCCCAGCGGCGCCCGGCGTCCCCTGCCGCTCGCACTGGATTCTGGAGGGCGTAAAGCTGGGGAGATATAAGGTCATTGACCGCTGCTCGCCGGATGACCGCGATCCGGTCAGAGTCATCGGCACTCAGGCAATGCATCTTGCCAGCCTGAGACTCCACGGGAGCAAGCTGTACTGAGCGCTGCCGCCATTCGATGACCCCTCGCGCGGTACTATCGGAGCTTCCATGGCCGGAACCGCTGTTACCCGACCCACCACATGGGCGAGACGCACGCTCCCCATCTCCGGATTTACTTTCCTCGCTTACGCGTTCTCGCTCCTGGGCTTCCTGGTCCTGATGCTGCCCTCCACGCGCCCGCCCGATCGCCTCTCCCCTTACGTCCGGCGTCTCGGCGTCGTATACGGACCAGCCCTCGCCGCCCTCGTCATGGCATCCTCTCTCCGCGGACGGCGCGGCGTTCACCAACTGCTGCGCAGCATGCTTCCGAACCGCCGCTGGGTAGTGGCTCCGGCGATCATCGCCGCCGGTTTGATCGCAACAGCAGCCGCCGCGCGGATCTGCGGCGCGAGCCCGGGGCAGATCCTCGGCACCATTCACGCCTGGCCCCTGTTCTTCGCCCATGTGGCCCTGCAGTTCTTCTTTGTGGGCTGCGGCGAGGAGATGGGCTGGCGCGGATGGCTCCTCCCGCGCCTGCGCGAACGTCACACAGCGGGTGCCGCGGCAACCATCGTGGGCGCAATCTGGGGAGTCTGGCATCTTCCCATCCTTCTCACCGGCATCCGGACAGCCGCCGTATTTCTGTTCGGGGTCTTCGGATTGTCGTATCTGTTCACCGCGCTCTGGGAATACTCAGGCGGCAGCGTATTCCTGATCGCCGTCGCTCACGCGGCCGTGAACGCGCCGCTCTCCTGGTTCAACGAGCCAGGCGTGCTGGCGTCCCTTCCCTCGGAAGCTCTGTTCGAAACGGCAATGGGGATCTACGGCGTCCTCGGCCTTGGGTTCGTGATCGCCAGGTGCCGCTGGTTCTTCAGTGTTGAACAGGCGCAGGCTTAAAGTGGAGTAATGAGTCGCCGACCGTTCCGTGATCAATCGAATACCGAGTGCTTCCACCTTCGAGCGACGAGGCAGCAGGCTTCGTTGATTCGCGCCGGCGCGATGAGCCGCGGGGTCAAACTGACGGACTACATCATCAAATCGCTTTGCATGCAGGCCGATATCGACATTGCGGATCACACGCATTTTGTATTGCCCGAAAAACGTTGGAAGGCATTCACGCAAGCGCGGGACACTCCGCCGCGCATTCGAGCCGGACTAAAGCGCCTCTTCTCACATCCCCCTGTCGCTGAGCCACGTTAGCGGCTACTCCCGAATACACCATTGGCGGGCGTAATCAACACCCGCCAGCCCAATCTTTGCGTTTTGTTGTAACCGGGTCTCTCTCGACCGGTTCTGCTGAATATGACGCGCTTCCTCTTCGTCTTCGCAATCCTCTGGATATTGGGTGTTTCGCTCCCCGCCTCGGCGCAGTTCTATGTAGTCTCGATTCACCCATACGTCTCCCAGGGCGATCCCGCGAACGAGCGCTCCGCCCTGGATTTCCCTCCTGGCGGGCGATTTCTTGGAACGAATGTAACCGTCAGGAAATTGGTCCGGGTTGCATTCGGAGTGGAAAACAATCGAATTCTCGGCACGCCCGGCTGGGCCGATACTCTCACGTACAACATCGAGGCAAAAACGGCCGGCGGCGTTGAAGTCACGCGCGAAAACCTTCCGGCGCTTCTCCTTCCGCTGCTGACCAGCCGGTTTGGATTGCAATTCCACCGTGACACCCGCCAGGCATCGGAATACGATCTGGAAGTCGCGAAGGATGGTTTCAAACTGCAGCCCGATACGGGCGACGCGAAGTCCCGCATGAGCGAGAACTCGAACGGCGCTTCCAGCATGATGAGCGCGACGAAACTCCCGTTGAACGCTTTGGCCGCGGCCCTGGCGCGCTATCTGGAACGCCCGGTAGTCGACAAGACCGGGATCGCGGGCGATTACAACTTCCATCTGAAGTGGTCGTCAGATCAGGCATTGGATCCCGTCAATCCTTCGATATTCGCAGCCTTGCAGGAGATCGGGCTGCGACTGGTTTCGACGAAGGGTCCGGTAGAGGTGATTTCCGTGGATCGTGTAGAGGAGCCTTCTGAGAATTGATCGTCGTTTGAAAGATTACGTCCAGCGCCTGTCTGCGGCGCTTGCCAGGCTACTGAAAAGCCAGGTTTGAATTTGGGAAAATGATTTCGTGCCCACAAAGCCACGGCGCGAGGACTTGTTTATCGAAACGTTTCTGTCAGCCTACGAAGACTTATCGTGGGCTGATTGCAGTAAGGACTGGGTCGATCGACATACGGATGGCGGCATTGAGATGCTCGCGACCCGAAAATCGGACGGCAAGACGCTGGCGATTGAGCATACTGTCGCTGAACCTTTTGTTGGCGAGATCGAAGATTATCGCGTCTTCTTCGAGCCATCGTTTCTGAAACTCGAAGCTGACAAATCGCTCGTCGTACCGGGCCGCTGGATTCGCGTATTCGTCCCCGCCCGAACGCTCGAAGGGTACAGGAGGCAAGACACGCGCGAGGGGATCGTCGGAGCTGTGCGAGGCTGGATTAAGCAGAACGGATCGAGTGTGGTGGATGGTGAGCACCGATATCAGTGCCCCATGAAGGCGGTTCGCGGAATTGCCGACCGCGATATTCAGCTGACAGTTAAGGCGCAAAACCTCAACCCCGGCTCAGTTCACGTGCGTCGGCAACAGACGAAAAGCGACTTTTCCGATGTTATCCGCAATGTCATGGAGCGGAAGGTAAAAAAGCTCGCCAAGCAGCCAGCCGATAAGCGGGTGCTCATTTTGGAGCGCCAGCATATGAATCTGGAGCCGAGGCGCATCATGGATGAAATGATGAGGCAGGCTCCAAACTATCGAGAAATGGCCGATATTCACGAAGTGTGGATTCTGGAGACGATCGGCTATGACGGCACTGGACACTTCATGTTCGAGTTGAACGACGAGAACGACCAGCATCTGGCGACGATTACCTGCGAAGGGAAAAAGTGGACGAGCCGATCAGGACGAGACGGTATCCCGATCTGTAACTATTAGTGTTTAATCGCTTGACTCAGACCGACGAAACACTAACGATAAAGCAAATCGTCGAGAATCGGAATCATTGCCGGTACGATTTCGTAAGCGCGCTCATCGATGCGATGGTCCGTGATTTCATAGCGCACCATCCGTGCATCTACGAGTTGCGCAAGCGTTTCGCGCATCTGATTACCGTTGAGACCCGGTGGTGGTGGCGGGCTATAGGTGCCAATGACGTATTTGCCAACAGTGCCCAAGTGCTGCAATACCTTGACCGCCGCAGGTCCGAGTTTTTCTATTGCAGCTTCGGCAATTTGATATCGGTGTTGATCAGCGGGGGATCGTTCGGGCTTTGATGTGTTCGGCCGCGCCCTTTCGATCTCCAGCATTTCCGGGGCGAAGCCGGATACAAGCGTTTCATCGAGTTTGGCGTGAACTAACGAGGCGAGAGTACTGAATAGCGCGCGAACCTCGGGCTCGGTCGTGATTTCCCGCGCGTGAAAGTGACTGAGCGGTAGACCGACCGCGCCTTTGGACAAACCTCGCCATACGACAGGTATCACACGCGAACCCTGCCCCAAGCCAAAACCTGCTTCGAAGTTTATCCACCGGCGGTCCACTGACTGAGGAGAAAGCAGCGCGACAACCGCGAGGGACCTCTTCAGGCCCTCGAGAATGGCGCGGTACCATTCCTCGCCGCTCTCGATACTGACGTAATCAGAGGATACAAAAATCGGTGGAGCGGGCGTCAACGCCGTTTCCAAAAAGGACTTGATCCTCAGCGCCGCGGGCCGCTCTTCTCCGATGTGGCTGATGAAGATTCCCGTCTTGGTCTCGACGGACAGCTCTTCGATTCGCCGGCGGGCGCCTGGGAGCGCCTTACACATGAAATCCCGATAGAAATAAGCCTCACCGTCCGACGGCTGCCGAGGGAAAAAATCTTGGCCACGATACCTCCCGACAGAGACGAGGTTTTTATTCGCGAGAACGATCAGCGCTTCAACGACCTGCTCAACTTTGACTGGGCCCGCCTTCTCCTCGAAGTATTTCATCAGCTGTGGGAGCACCAGCATTCGACCGTTTGTTTCATGAGAGTCGATTATCAGAGTTAAGATGGCCAGTTCGATCCGGTCGGACGTGAGCATTCCATCATCTTCCCGCAGCCGGGAGCGCCGGGCGTCCAAGTCTTGGTCGGGAGGGAGGTAAGTTTTCGATACCGGGCAGCACAGACAGACTTTTGGAACACTCTTGGTACACTTCGGCGTTCAAGAACTGGTTCGGAGGAAGTGCCGTGTATGAAAAGGGACAAATGGTGGGGGCGCAGGGACTCGAACCCCGGATCTCTTGTGAAGGAGCAGCGCTCTCGGCGGATACCTTCACCCCACCAAATCCCCAATCACTTCCCCCGCCACATCCGTCAACCGGAAATCTCTCCCCTGAAACCGATACGTCAGCCGCTTATGATCAATCCCCAATAACCTCAACGCCGTCGCATGCAGATCATGCACCGCCACCGGCTTATCGGCAATGTTGTACCCGATCTCATCCGTTGCCCCATACGTCAGCCCCGGCTTAATCCCCCCGCCCGCCAGCCAAACCGTAAACGCCTTCGGATGATGATCGCGCCCCAGGAACTTCACGCCCCCGCGCCCTTCATTCACCGGCGTGCGCCCGAACTCGCCCGCCCAGATGATCAGCGTGTCGTCCAGCATCCCGCGCTGCTTCAGATCCTTCACCAGCGCCGCCGCCGGACCGTCCGTCTCCCTGCACACCGCCGGCAGCTTGTTCACAATGTCATCCCCGAGATTCGCCCCATGCGTATCCCAGTCGCGATGGAACAACTGCACGAACCGCACCCCGCGCTCCACCAGCCGCCGCGCCAGCAGACAATTGTTCGCGAATGACGGCTGCCCCGGCGTCGTCCCATACATCCTGTGGATCGACTCCGGCTCCTTCGAAAAATCCTGCAGATCCGGTACGCTCGTCTGCATCTTGTACGCCAGCTCATACGCCGCAATGCGCGTCGAAATCTCCGGATCATTCACATCCGCCAGTTCCACCCGATTCAGCTTATTGATCACATCGAGCGACCGCCGCTGAGTCGCCGCCGACATCCCCTCCGGATTCGACACCGACAAAATCGGATCCCCCTGCTTGCGAAACGGCACGCCCTGATGCACCGTAGGCAGAAATCCGCTGGACCAGCACGCCGTCCCGCCATCCGGCTGGCTCGACCCCGAAAGCAGCACCACAAACGCCGGCAGATCCTTGCTGTCGCTCCCGATCCCATACGTCAGCCACGACCCGAAACTCGGCCGCCCCGGAATCTGAAATCCAGTGCTCAGCAGAATCTGCGCCGGGCTGTGATTGAACTGCGTCGTATGCATCGACTTGATGAACGTCACGTCATCCACAATGCTCTGCAGCCCCGGCAGCAGATTCGAAATCGTCGCGCCCGATTGCCCGTATTGCTGAAACGAATGCGGCGACGCCAGAATCTTCGGCACGCCCTTGATGAACGCGAACCGCTCCCCCTGAATGAACGATTCCGGAATCGGCTGGCCATCGAGCTGCCGCAGCTTCGGCTTGTCATCGAACAGATCCACCTGTGACGGACCGCCCGCCATATAGAGGTAGATCACCCGCTTCGCCTTCGCCGGAAAATGCAGGTCCGTATACGCGGACGTCGTCTCCGCGTGGAGCAGGGAAGCCAGCGCCGCGCCTCCAATACTCAGGCCCGCCGCATGCTGGAAAAACTGTCGCCGTGTCTGTTCGCGAATCGTCATCTCAGTGCCTCGTCAGCGTTTCATCCAGGTTGAGAAGGTCGCGCGACACCATCGTCCACGCGGCCAGTTCAGTGTCCGGCTGATTGCCCACGGCCTCAGCCTCTTTTTTGTGCGCCTTGAAATACTTCTCTTCCGTGCTGAGCGCATCGCGCAGCGTCGCTTCTTCCGTCGCCTCGGGCTTGCGCGAAGTCACCAGCTCGAATGCGTAATCGATCTTCGTGCGCCCGCCCTCTTTCAGAACCCGCTTCGCCATCGCCTGCGCGGCTTCGAAGAACGCCGCATCGTTCAAAGTCGTCAGCGCCTGCAGAGGCGTATCGGTATGGCTGCGCCGCGCCGTGCAGTATTCACGGCTCGTCGCATCGAACACCGTCAGTGACGGATACGGCGCCGCCCGCCGGATGAACGTGTAGATCCCGCGCCGGTAGCGATCCTCGCCCTGGCTCATCGCCCACGTATCGGAATCTTTCTCATACGGCAATTCCCACACACCGTTCGGCTGATACGGAAACACGCTCGGCCCGCCGACCTTCGGACTCAGCAGCCCGCTCGCCGCCAGCGTAATGTCGCGGACCATCTCCGCCTCCACCCGGTACCTCGCCCCGCGCGAAAGCAGAATGTTCGCCGGATCTTTTTCGATCAGCTCCGGCGTCGCCTTCGAAGACTGCCGGTACGTCGCCGAGGTCACGATCATCCGCTGCATCGCCTTCACATCCCACCCGCTGTCCATGAATTCCGTCGCCAGCCAGTCGAGCAGTTCCGGATGCGATGGCCGCGATCCCTGCGTCCCGAAATCCTCCGTCGTCTCCACAATCCCGCGCCCGAAATACGTCTCCCAGATGTGATTCATCGTGACGCGCGCCGTTAGCGGATTGTCCCGGCTCACCAGCCACTTCGCCAGCGCCAGCCGGTTCTGCGGCTGGTCGGCCGGCAGCTTGCCGAGAAATCCCGGAATCGCCGCCTGCACTTCATCTGATTTACTCGTGAAGCTGCCGCGAATCCGAATCGTCGCGTTCGGATGCGTCACCGCCATGTTTTCAGACATCACCAGCGTCGTCGGAATCCCCAGCGCCGTCACCTGAGCCTGCAGCTCTTTAATCTGATTCCGCAGCGGCAGAAGCTCGGCGGCCTGCGCGTGATAGCGCGAAGCCATCTGCGTCGTCTGCTGTTTCGTCCGCTTCTCCACGGGAATGCTGAGCACCGGACGCAGCGTCGCCGAAACCTCCACAATTCGCTTCGGCGTCTCGGAATTCGTGACGGAGAGACGGAAATGTCCCAGCCCCTGATGACCACCTTCCGTCGCCTGCTCAATCGTGATTCGCAGCGTCGTGCTCTTCGCCGGTTTCTCCAGCACCATCACCATTTGCCGCGGCAGCCGCTGGTTGTTCTCTTCCTTCGAAACATCCACCACCCAGACCTGCGGGTACTTGTTGCCCGGCCCCTGCGCGCCGGTCCCGGAATTCTCATCCATCGCCCGCTCCTGGATGGAAGCCCCTTCCACGCTCACCTGCCGGATCATGAAATTCCCGTAGTAATCGCGCCCCGGTCCGCCGCGCGGCAAACTCGTATCCGGCAGAGCCTCCAGGCGCACTGCCGTAATCTCGCCGATCGGCGCTTTCGCTTCGATCGTGTACGTATCGCTCTCCGGATTCGTGCCGGAAGCCAGCACCGATCCATCCGGATTCACCGTCAGCGTTGACCCGCCCGAAGACTCAACGCGATCCGGATGCAGCGGCTGCCAGACCTTCTCCGCATCGAGCACGCTCTGCTCCCAGGTGTGCTGCGCAGCTTTCGCCGCTTCCGATTCGTCATTCAGCTTCGCCTGCCACTGCTTGATCTCCGCATTCAGCGCATCGCGCTGCTTCTCCTGTTCCGCATTCGGCAGATCGAGAACCGGCTCGGTGAACGGCGTTGATGAAGTCTTACTGAACTCGGCGTTATTAAAAAACGCCACCATCTGATAGAACTGCTTCTGCGTGTACGGATCGAACTTGTGGTCATGGCATTCCGCACAGCCGATAGTCGCGCCCAGGAACGTCGTGGCCACCGTGGTCGTCCGGTCAAGCTGCATATTCCAGTTGTTCTCTTCCGGATCCACGCCGCCTTCGTTATTGAACATCGAATTCCGCAGGAACCCGGTCGCGATCTTCTGGCTCTCGGTGGCGTTCGGCAGCATGTCGCCCGCCACCTGCTCGATCGCGAACTGATCGAAAGGCATGTTGCTGTTGAAGGCGTGGATCACCCAGTCGCGATACGGCCACATCGATCGCCGGTCGTCTTTCTCATAGCCATTCGAATCCGCGTAGCGCGCCAGATCCAGCCACATCCGCGCCCATCGCTCGCCGTAATGATCGGATGCGAGCAGCCGGTCAACAAGCTTGTCGTACGCATCAGGCCGCGTGTCTTTGACGAACGCTTCCACTTCGGTCGGCGTCGGAGGCAGCCCGATCAGATCCAGACTCAGCCGCCGGATCAGCGTCTCTTTATCCGCCTCAGGCGAAGGATGCAGCCCTTCCGCCTCCAGCTTCGCCAGTACAAAATTATCGATCGGATTCCGCACCCACGCGGCATCTTTCACCGCCGGCGGTGCGGGCTTCACCGGCTTCAGATAAGCCCAGTGCTCATCGCCGGCCAGCGCATCCGGCCACGGCGCGCCCTTGTCGATCCACGCCCGAATGGTTGCGATCTTATCCGCGCTGAGCGACGGCATCCCGAACGGCATCTGCGGCTCGTTGTCGAGTCCCCGCAGCCGATGGATAATCCGGCTATCTTTCCCATCCCCCGGCGTGATCGCCCGCATCGCGAACGACCGCGCATCCAGCCGCAGCCCGCCTACCGGACGGTTGCCCGAATGGCACCCGTAGCACGACTCTTGAAGAATCGGCAGAACCTTCGTCGCAAACTCGGAATTCTCCGCCGCGGTCTGCTGCGACGGCAGCGTACTCACGACCACCAGAAACGCAGCGGCAACAGGCAGAATCTTCTTCATAACCAGCCACCGCTAATCCTATCGCAACCCAACTCCGAATTCCCCCAGACCCCGGGCCCGGAACTATCCCCAACTGCGGGGCGGGACTTCGGCCGGCGTCCTGACGGTTGCTCTAACCCACCGCAGCCCACGAATACGCGTACACCATCGCGATCACTCCGATCATCGATGCCAGAAAGATACTATGTTTTAACGTAAACCGGAACAACCGGCTTTCATCGTGCGTCGCCATCGAGGTCGCCGCCGCAGCCACCGCAATATTCTGCAGGCTGATCATCTTTCCCATCACCCCGCCGCTCGAATTTACCGCCGCCATCAGCGCGGGGCTCATTCCCAGCTTCTGCGCCGTCACCACCTGAAGACTCCCGAACAGCGCATTGGCAGAGGTATCGCTCCCCGTCAGAAACACGCCCATCCACCCCAGAAACGCCCCGAAGAACGGGAACATCCGGCCTGTCGCCGCGAACGCCAGCCCCAGCGTCCCCGTCGCCCCCGAATAGTTCATCAGAAACGCCAGCCCCAACACGATCGCAATCGTCGATTCCGCCAGTACCAGTTGCCGAATGGTCTTCTTCAGCACTCCGAAAAACGCACCCGCACTCATCCCCGCGAAAATCGCCGAGAGAATCGCCGCAACCAGACACGCGGTGCCCGAAGCCGAGAGCCAGGTGAACGTATAGACCGCGTCGTACGGCGTCGGTTTCATTGCGACCGGCGGCATCCGCATCACCATCCTGTGCAGCCCGGGCCACGGGAACTTGAGCGTCGCATATCCGAGCTGCGCCTGCACGGGTTTCAGTCCCCAGATGAGTACGCACGCCACCAGTAGTGCGAACGGCGTCCATGCCCAGATCACCCGTCCCGTCGGGATCGTAACCCGCTCCGGAACTTCTCCGACGCCGTCCATTGTGAAGTCGTCCGCGGGCTTCCAGATCTTCAGCAGAACAATCAGGCAAAAGATCGCGGTCAGAGATGCCAGAATATCCGTGAGCTCCGCGCCCACATAATTCGAAATCAGAAACTGCATCCCGGCGAACGAAATTCCGCACAGCGCCGCGGCCGGAAAAACACCCTTCAACGCGCGCCATCCGCCCATCACCAGCACCAGATAAGCCGGGATGAACAGCGAGACCGGAGCGCACACCCTGCCTACATCCGCGCTCAGAGCAAGGAGCGGCAATCCGGTCACTGTCGCCAGCATGATCAGCGGAGTTCCGATCGATCCGAATGCGACAGGCGCCGTGTTCGCCAGCAGGCAAATGGTCGACGCGCGGAATGAGCTGAAGCCGAGACCGGTCAGCATCGCGGCTGCCACCGCCACCGGTGTGCCAAATCCCGCCGCGCCTTCGATGAATGCCCCGAAAGCGAACGCAATCAGCAGCGCCTGCAGCCGCCGGTCGGAAGTCAGATTCCCGACCGATGCGCGCACCACGTCGAACTGTCCCGTCGTCACGGTGATGTTGTAAAGCAGAATCGCCGAGAACACCACCCAGCCGATCGGAAATAACCCCTGCGCCGCGCCATATCCCACCGAACTGGCCGCGATCGACACCGGCATTCCATAAACGCCCACCGCGACAACGAACGCCGTTGCCAGGCCCGCCACCGAAGCGATCCAAGATGCTTTGCGAAAACCGGCCAGAACAACCAGCAGCGCCACCACCGGCAAAATCGCGATCAGAGCGGACAACGGCAGGCTCCCGCCCGCGGGAGTGTATTGATGGGTCCACATGAGACGTGAACGGCATCATATCATTCGTGCCGCCCCGCGCATGCGATACTGAGCGCTTGCCGGCCCGATGATCTCCTGCCGCCACCTCACCCGCAAATTCGGCGACTTTACGGCGGTCGACAGCATCTCGCTCGACGTTGAAGCCGGCACGATCTGCGCCGTCCTCGGCCCGAACGGAGCAGGGAAGTCCACCACGGTTGGCATGCTCACGGGCCTGCTCCCGCCCAGTTCCGGTGAAGCCATCGTTTGCGGCGTGAACGTCGCGCGCGATCCGGTTGCCGTGAAGCGAAAGATCGGTGTCTTGCCTGAAGACCTCGGTCTCTTCGATGACCTCACCATCGAAGAACATCTCGAAATGACTGGCGACCTCTATGGCCTTGACGCCGCCACTACGCGCGCGCGGATTGAGCGCCTCCTGGCCACACTCGGCCTTGTGAAAGGACGCCGCACCTTCGCCCGCGCCTGCTCGCACGGCATGCGCAAAAAGACGGCCTTTGCAATGGCCTTGCTTCCCAATCCCGAAGCGTTGTTTCTCGATGAGCCCTTCGAAGCTGTCGATCCTGTCACCTCCGCCAGCATGGCCGGAATCCTGCGAGATGCGGCCTCGCGCGGCGTTACGGTCTTTCTGACTTCGCACATCCTTCCGATGGCCGCCCGCATTGCGGATCGCTTCGTTATCATCCGCGCGGGCCGCATTGCTCTCAACCTGGATGCCCACGCGCTCGACCGCCCGCTCGAAGAACTTTACTTTGAACTGGCTGAAGCTCAGGTACCTGATCGTCTCGAATGGCTGGGTCAAACCGAGTGACCGGGCTCGCGCGCGTCCGCGCCGTTCTCAAATGGCTGGCGCGCGCGGCGAAACGCAATCGCAGAACGTTCCGCTTTACCGGCAACAATATGCATTACACGGCGATCGCCATGCTGTTCATGCTCGATCCCGCTATCGCCGGTATTCTCCTCATCATCATGGGCGTGATCGTGCTGCTGCCGATGAGTTCCGATCCGCTGCGCGCCATCCCGCCGTCACGCGGCAGTCTCTGGCCGCTCGATGCGAATGACCGGCGCTTGCTGCGTTTTCTCAGCCCGTTCCTGAATCCCATGACGTGGCTGGTGTTGGCGCTGGCCTTCTGGAAGCGCGCCTCCTGGGGCATTGTTGCCCTCGCGGGAGGAACCGTGCTGACGGGCTTCTTCATCTCCGCCAAATCGCCGGGCCGCGGCACATTCTGGCGAACGCTGCCGCGCTTCCCCTCGCCGCTGAATCAGCTCATTCGCAAGAATCTGCGTGAAATGCTTTCCACGCTCGATTTCGCCACTGGCGCGCTCATCGCGGTTGCATCGCTTGCCTGGCGGGTTGCGGGGATGCTGCCGAAGGACGCGTTCTTCCCGATTACCTTTGTCGCGATGCTCGCCATTTCCACCTGCGCGATCTCGCTGTTCGGACTGGATGGCGGCGCAGGTCTGAAACGGTACCGTCTGCTGCCCATACCGGGCTGGCAAATCCTGCTGGCGAAAGACCTCGCTTTCATCGCGATTGCGCTCCTGATCGCGCTGCCGCTTTACATTCCAGCCGCATTGGCCGCTGCGCTGATTGCTCTCGCAACCGGACACCGCGCCTCCATCCAGCATCCCGAACCGCAGCTCCGGTGGCGTTTCCAGACCGGCCCATCATTCGGCGACGCGATTACGCAGATCGTCACGATGACGATGGCAGGCGCTGCCGTTGCCTATTCGAGCGTGCTTTTCCTTCTGCCGTGCGTTGTTCTCTGGGGAATCTCGGTTTGGTGGTTTGGGCGCGATCTCGACCGAGGCTGAACTGCCTCAGCCCTTCAGCACGTGCGCCGCAAAGTCTTCCATCCGGTCAACGAGCAGATCCGGCGGACATGCCCCCAGCGTTTCGGGCTGAAATCCGTACGTGACGCCGCACGACCGCACGCCGGCATTCCGCGCCGTCTGCATGTCCACAATGCTGTCACCCACCATCCAGGTTTCGTCCGCGCTTTTGCCCGCTTCTTTGCGCAGCGTGTCGATCCCGATCGGATTCGGCTTCTTCTGCTCGAAGCTGTTGCCTCCATAAACGCGAAACAGCATCGAGGTCAGCCCCAGCGTTTCCATGATCGATTCACTGATGCGGACGGGCTTGTTGGTGAGAACGGCCAGTTGCACACCACCCGCATGCAGGCGGTCGAGCGCCTCGCGAACGCCGGGATAGAGCGACGTATCGTCCATCGCGTGGTCCCGATAGTAGTCCAGAAAAAAACGCAGGGAGTGTGCGACCTGTTCTTCGGTCGCTTGCGGTCCCAGAGCTTTGCGGACGAGTACCGGTGCGCCATTCCCCACATACGAAAAAATCACCGGATGTTCGAGCGGCGCCTTGCCGGCTTCCGCCAGCGTGGCATTAACCGAATTCGCCAGATCGAGCCGCGAGTCGATCAGAGTTCCGTCGAGATCGAAAATGCAGAGAGAGGACACTGATTCTAAGATGCCCTGCGGGTACGCCGCGTTGCAGTCTTCGCCGCCGCCTTCGCGCGCGTCACGGGCTTGCGCCGCGGATGCTTGCCGTCAATGCCGAACTGCGTCATCTTCCGCTGCAGTGTGTTGCGATGAATGCCGAGCGCCTTGCTGGCCTCCGACTGATTCTGGTTGGTCTTCGCGAGTGCCCTGGCGATCATCCCCTTTTCGAGAATTTCGACGGCCTCCTCCATGAAAAATCCTCCGGCCACCAGATGATCGATCAGAGCATCAAAGCTTTCTTTCATTTCTTCCCCGAATCCTGAATTCTCGCGCCATCTCCCCGCTGCGCGATGTTTTTGATTTCAGCCAGCGCCTCATCATACACCTCGCGGAAGCTATTCCTCAATTCAGCGGGGGCGATGCTCACGAAGAGGCTGGATGCCTTCATGAGATACGGCGCAATCTGCGAGTGTACCATCGCGCCAGGCGCGCTTTTCGAATCGCCGCGCGGCGCGAATGCGATCCACGCCGTAAGCAGCGCCACTGCAATCAACGCGCCGCGCAGCAGCCCGAACAACGCGCCCAGCAGCCGGTCAAAAAAAGAAAGCCCGACCGCGCTGAGGAACTTCCTAACGATCGCTCCCACGATCGCCCCCACCAGAACCACCGCCACAAACACCAGCAAAAAACCCGCCAGATTCGCGATGCGCGGGGACGAAATCCAACGGCTCACCAGCAGCCCCGCCGAGCCGTAAAACCACATCCCGAGCACGAATCCAATCACGGTCGCGCTCAGGCTGATGATTTCGCGAGAGAAGCCCCGGCGGAAGCTCTGCAGCGTGGAAAACGCCAGAATCGCAATGAGAACGTAATCCAGCCAGTTCATAATCGCGGGCGGGTTCCGGCCTAAAGATCGCGGCCGGTGATGCGCTTATACGCTTCGCGGTACTTGTCGGAAGTCTTCGCGATCACGTCTTCCGGAAGCGGCGGCGCTGGCGGCTGCTTGTTCCAGTCGAGTGTTTCGAGATAATCGCGCACAAATTGCTTATCGAATGACGGCTGCGCCTTCCCGGGTTCGTAGCTGTCAGCCGGCCAGTAACGCGAAGAATCCGGCGTCAGCACTTCGTCGGCGAGCAGCAGCTTGCCGTCATGCCATCCGAATTCGAATTTCGTATCCGCAAGAATAATGCCGCGGCTGGCTGCGTGCTTTGCCGCCGTCGAGTAGACTTTCAGGGTGAGATCGCGCAGCATGGTGGCGCGTTCTTTCCCTACCAGCTTCACTGTTTCCTCGAACGAGATGTTCTCGTCGTGGCCCTTTTCCGCCTTCGTCGATGGCGTATAGATTGGTTCCGGAAGCTGCTGGCATTCCTTCATGCCGGCGGGCAGCGGGATGCCGCAGATCGCGCCCGTTTTTTTGTAGTCTTTCCAGCCTGACCCCACCACGTAGCCGCGCGCCACGCATTCCACCGGTTCCATCTGGCAGCGCTTCACGAGCATCGAGCGGCCTTCGAGCTGATCGCGATAGGCGTGCAGCGGCGCCGGGTACTCATCCACATTCGCGGTGATCAGGTGGTTGGGAACCACGTCTTTCAGCAGGTCAAACCAGAAGAGCGACATCTGGGTGAGGACCCGGCCCTTATCGGGAATGCCCTGCGGCAAAACGCAGTCGAACGCGGAGATGCGGTCCGTAGCGATGAACAGCAGCGGATCTCCCAGCATCTTGTCCGGGACGTTATAAACGTCCCGCACCTTTCCGCGCGCTTTGAGCTCGATTCCAGGAAGTTCAGTGTGTGTGATGACGGGTGTCTTGGCCACGAATTCTATTTTCCATCACCGCTGAGCATGAGTTTGCTGTGGTGCCGGCTGTACGTGAAATAGACCACCAAACCAATCAGCATCCAGCCGATCAGCCGGGCCCAGTTCGTCCAGCCCAGCCCGAAGATCATTGCCGCGCAAGTGATGACGCCGAGGATCGCAACCGCGGGCAGCGCGGGCACTTTAAAGCCGCGGGGGACGTCCGGCCTTTTCTTCCGCATGATCCACACGCCGATGCAGACCAGTATGAAAGCGAAGAGCGTTCCGATGCTCGTCATCTCGCCGACAATGTCTTCCGGCAGAAACGCGCCAAACAGCGCCGTCAGGATAAAGAACAGCACGTTGTTCTTCCAGGGCGTCTTGTACTTCGGATGCACTTCGGAGAACATCGGCGGCACCAGCCCGTCGCAGCTCATCGAATAGAACACGCGCGACTGCCCGAGAAGCATCACCAGAATCACCGACGTGAATCCGCCCAGAATAGCCACGGAGACGAGATTCGCCAGCCATCCGTAGCCCGTCATGTACTTGCTGATGGCATACGCCACGGAAGCTTCTTTGCCGGCGGTGCGGAAATCCTGGATGGTGGCCACGCCGCTGAGGACGTGCGAGAACAGCACGTAGAGCAGGGTGCAGACGAACAGCGAGCCGAGAATGCCGATCGGCATATCGCGCTTCGGATTCACCGTCTCCTGCGCTGCCGTGGAAACCGCATCGAACCCGATGAAGGCGAAAAAGACGACACCCGCCGCGCCCAGAATCCCCATGATGCCGCCGAACGGATGCGTAATGCCCTCCGGCGTCGTGTAGGTGGTTGGGGCAGGAATATACGGCGTATGATTCGCCGGATTCATAAAGCCCCAGCCGATCACGATCACCGCAACCACGATGGAGAGCTTCATGATCACGATGAAGTTATTCACAGTGGCCGATTCGTGTATGCCGCGAATGAGCAGCAGAGACGTCAGCAGAAGGATCACGACCGCCGGGATATTCATGATGCCGTGTGAGCCGCCAGGCCCCATCGTTTCGAGCGGCGAATGACACCACTGGTACGGCACCTGCAACCCCACGAGATTCAGAACCTTGTTGAAGTATTCACTCCACGCGATTGCGACCGTCGCGGCGCCCACGGCATATTCGAGAACCAGATCCCAGCCGATGATCCACGCCACCAGTTCGCCCATCGTGGCGTAGGAATAGGTGTAGGCGCTTCCCGCCACCGGAATCATGGACGCGAATTCCGCATAGCAAAGGCCCGCGAAAGCGCAGCCGATGCCCGCGAGCAGGAACGCGAGCGTGACCGACGGACCCGCTCGTTCCGCAATCGCCGCCGCCGTGCGCACGAAAATGCCCGCGCCGATCACGCCGCCGATTCCGAGCGCTACCAGTTGCCACGCGCCCAGCGTTCGCTTGAGGTGATGCTCTCCCTGTTCACTTTCGGCAAAAATCCGCGAGAGCGGCTTAACCGCAAAAAGACTCATCGGCCGTCAGCCTTCCTTCCGCCGCCAGAGGAAATATACCGGCGCCCCCAGCAAAACCAGAATTAATCCGCGCACCGTAAACGCGGGCTTGTTCCATAAAAGCAAAACTTCGATTGCGCCCGCAACAACAATGTAGAGGGCAGGGAGGACGGGGTAGCCTACGGCTCGGTAGGGCCGTTCCATATCCGGGCGAGTGCGGCGGAGCCGGAACAATCCGCCGATCGTCAGCATGTAGAACAGCAGTACAGCAAAAATAACATAGTCGAGCAGATCGCCGTACTGCCCGCTCAGCGTGAGCAGGATTGTCCACCCGCACTGTATATAGAGCGCGAAATCGGGCGCGTGGGTTTCAGCGTTCAATTCGCCCGCGCGGCGAAAGAACAGGCCGTCCTGTGCCATCGTGTAATACACACGAGCACCCGAAAGAACCAGGCCATTGACGCAGCCGAACGTCGCAATCATGATCGCCGCCGCCATGATCTTCGTGGCCACCGGCCCGAACATCACCGCGACCACCACGGTAGCCACGCGATCTTCCGGCGCCGTCTGGATCTGGCCCAGCGTCAGCACAGAGAGGTAAACGAAGTTGCAGGCCAGATAGAGCGCTGAAACGACGCCGACTCCCAGCCCCAGCGACAAAGGCAAATCGCGCTTCGGATTCCGCACTTCGCCCGCCGTGAACGTCACGTTATTCCAGGCATCCGAAGCAAACAGCGGGCCCACCATCGCCGTTCCCACCAGCGCCACCACGGACCAGTTCCACGAAGCCCCGCGCCAGAAGTTGTGGAAGTTTGCGGTAATCGCTTCCGGATTCCGGCCCAGCACAAATCCGAGCGCCGCCAGTCCCAGGAGCGAAATCACCTTAGCTGCAGTGAAGACGTTCTGAACAATGGCGCCGGTGCGAATTCCGCCCGTATTCACGACCGTCAGTCCCATGACGATCGCGATCGCCAGAAGCTGCTGGGTAGTCAGTCCCAGTTTCCCGGAGCCGATCAGATAATTCGACGCAGAGACCTGCGGCAGAAACACGCCCGTGTATTTCGCGAACGCCACCGCGACTGCCGCGATCGTTCCGGTCTGGATGACGACGAATGTGGTCCAGCCGAACAGAAAAGCCCAGAACCGTCCGAGGGCCTCGCGCAGATAAACGTACTGACCGCCCGCATGCGGCATCGCCGCCGCCAGTTCGCCATAGCTCAGCGCCGCGACGATGGTCAGAAGGGCTGCCAGAATCCAGCAGACGATCAGCAGCCCGGGCGACTGAACCTGGCGGGCCACATCGGCGCTGACGATGAAAATGCCGGAGCCGATCATCGATCCCATCACGAGCGTGGTGGCGTCGACGAGACCCAGCCCTTTGACGAATCCGCTTTTTTCCGCTACCGGGGCTTCAGATTTTGCCATTCGGTCATTCGTTCCCGCAGCCTGGCTTTGGTGCACTCCGGCGGATAGAGATCGGCGATGACGGCTACCGAATCGGCCCCCGCGTTCCAGCAGGTGAATGCATTGTCTCGCGTGATGCCGCCGATCGCAACAAGAGGTTTGCGGGTCAGCGGACGAATCGCCCTCAGGCCTTCGAGGCCGACCGCCGGATCCGGGCGCTCCTTGGAAACCGTTCGGAACATCGGACCGAACGCCAGGTAGTCCGCCGGTTCCCGATCGGCTTCCCGCATCTGGGCGGGATTGTGGGTAGAATAACCGACGATCGTCTCCGACCCTACGACGCGGCGCGCCTCCGCCGGGGTCAGGTCCTCCTGGCCGACGTGCAGCGCAGCCCCCAGGATAGCCGCATAGTCCGCCCGGTCGTTGATCACAAACGTCACGCCGGCTGCTCGCATAAACGAACCCAATTTTTCAGCTTTGACCAGCAAATCTCTCGACCAGAAGGATTTATGCCGAAGCTGCAGGATCTGAGCGCCGCCTTCAACCATGGCTTCGGCGGCAATTTGCAAATCAAAGCCAATCCGTTCGAGCGTTGCGGTATCGAGGATCGGGTAGACAGGAGGGAGGACGAAAGAAGGCAAGGACTAATGTAGCCTGGAGGGCGCCAGTTTGTTCGACACCATCTCGCGGAGGCTCTTGCCGAGGTTGCCCCATACTCGTCCGTGCAGGCTCATATAGGTCTGAGATCCGGCGAACAGGTCCTGCATCAGGCTGCGGAACGTGGGGCTCAGCCGGGTGAACTGGAGCATGCGGGTGATGACCGGGCCCCAGAGGAATTTGCCGTAGTAGAAGTGATCCGAAAGCCGTGAAGCGAATTCGAGATCTTCCGTTATATCTTTATGCAAATGGGCTGGATAGCTGTCAAATGATTCACCTGTTATGGCCTGAGCCGCGAGATCCGCGGAACGCATCGCATAGTAGAGTCCTTCGCCGGTGATCGGGTCGACCAGGCCCGCCGCATCGCCCACCGCCATCCAGCGGTCGCCCGCGATCCGGTTCTGCTGCCAGGTCTGACTGCCGAGCGACGGCAGCAAATGCCCGTAATACGTTGCGCCGGCGAGCGGAATGTCGTGCTCGCGCATGTACTGCTCCAGCCGCAGCCTGAGGGCGCTCGCCGGCTCCTTCCCGCAGATCCCGACCGACAGATGCCCGCACCGCGGGAACACCCAGATGTAGCCCGCCAATCCGGCAAAGAACTGAACGTCGATCTTCGTCCGCTCTCCCGGCACGAAATAGCCGAGGGCAGTCATCGCGTCCTTCGGGGCGAGAGCAGTTCCCATGTTTTTCAGAGGATTTCGTGCTCCGGCGGCCATGATGCAGAAATCGGCCTCCGCCGTGCCGTTTTTGGTCTCGATGCTCCAGCCGCGTCCGCTGCGTTCCGCGCGGAGGACCCGCGTGCGTTCGAGTTGCGCTCCCGCCGCCTGAGCACGATCCAGCAGCATTCCGTTCAGCTCGTAACGCGAATAGATAAGGATGGGATGATCCAGCCGCAAATTTGCCTGCGGGCAGCCGGGCGCCGTGAGCACCGACTCGGTCACCACTTTCTTCTGGGTCGCGCTGTCTTTCAGGAAAGGGTAAGTCGAGTAAGCCTTCCAGGTGAGGCCGCCGCCGCACGGTTTTTCCCATGCCAGTTTTTCATCGAATACGGTAGTCTGAATGCCGGCCGATGCCAGCTTTTCAGCGGCGAACGCGCCCGCAGGCCCGCCGCCCAGAACCGCGACTTTCATTGCGCCTGGCCGACTGCCGGATGCCCGGCCGGAAGGTCGGTGCCGTCTCCGCCGCCAACAGACGGATGCCCGGACGGCAGCGTGGAACCCGATGCGCCGTGCGCCGCTCCATTATCCGCGGCAGCGCGGCTCTTGATGTACCACTGTCCGTCGCTATGCCGTTCCATTGTGTATTGCATCGACATCCCGTCGGCCGCCGTGCCCCCTTTGGGCGCGAACGTGACCGTGGCATCGGCCTCTTTGTCGCGGAACGAAACCGAATCGACGATGACGTCCATTTTCGACATGTCGAACTTCTTGCTGTCGGAAAGGTCGCGAATCACGCCCTGCCGGATGGCTTCGGGAGTGTCATTTTTCTTCGCGCATCCGGCGAGAAAAAGCGCAAAAAGCGCGAGAATGGCCCCAATCTTCACTTCTCGATTATACGGTCCACCATCCCGCGAATGGTATGGGGATTGGCTTCAGCCGTGACTTCAATTCCGGCGGATCGAAGAGTAGCGCTGGTGACCGGTCCGATACTGGCGACGCGAATACCCTGAAGCGCTTTCGCGCCACAGGCGGCGATCAGGTTATTTGCGGTGGAAGAACTGGTAAAAGTGATCCAGTCTGGTTTCGTATCGAGCACCTGGCGTGCCTGACCCGCGAGATTTTCCGGGGCTACCGTGCGATAGGCTTCCACGACATCCACGTGCGCACTGCGGCGCCGCAGCTCTTCCGGAAGAATGTCCCGGGCCACCGCTGCCCGCGCGATCAGAACTTTCGCACTGGAAAAATCGAACGCTCCGAGAACGCGCAGCAAGCCTTCGGCTACATACTCGTCGGCCATCACGTCGACTTTCACGTGGAAGCGCTCCAGTGCGTCGCGCGTGGCAGGACCGATCGCGCAGAGTTTGCCGCGAATGCTTCGCAGATCGGATTGCGAGGCATCCAGCCGCTCCAGAAAATAACGGACCCCGTTGACGCTCGTGAAGATCAGCCAGTCGTATTCGGGGAGCCGCGCGATCGCGGCATCGAGCGATGCATAATCGGCGGCGGGCCGGATTTCAATCGTCGGGAGTTCCGTCACATCCGCGCCAAGCTGATGCAGCATCGAACTCAGGGCACCGGCCTGCTCTGCCGCGCGGGTCACGACAATCTTCTTCCCGAACAGTGGCAGCTTCTCAAACCAACTGAGCTTCGCCCGCAGTCTCACCACATCGCCCACGATGATCGTCGCCGGCGGTTTGAGTCCGCGTTCGTGAATCAGCGCCGGCAGCGTGGCGAGAGTTCCCTCGATCACTTCCTGATCGGGCCGCGTTCCCCATCGCACCGCCATTGCCGGCGTTTCGACGGAGCGTCCGCCTTCCAGAATCTTCGCGGCAATTTCGTCGAAATGCGAGATCCCCATGAAGATCACCAGTGTCTCGGCTGTTCCGACTTTCGTCCAGTCGATCTTCATCACATCGTGACCCGTGGTGAAGGTGACGACCGACGTATGATCGCGGTGCGTCAGCGGTACCCCCGTATAGGCAGCGATGCCGAGCGGAGAGGTCACGCCCGGAATCACTTCGAAAGGAATCCCGGCCAGCGCCAGAGCTTCCGCCTCTTCGCCTCCGCGCCCAAAAATGAATGGATCGCCGCCCTTCAGCCGCACCACTGTGAGGCCGCGCCGCGCGCGCTCAATCAGAAGATCGCAGATCTCTTCCTGCGAGCACGCATGATCCGACTTCTTCTTGCCCACATAGATCAGTTCGGCGTTCGCGGGCGCAAGTGCGAGCAGCGCGGGATTGGCGAGATGATCGTGCAGCACTACGTCAGCCGCTTCGAGCGCGCGCTTCGCTTTGAGTGTGAGGAGTTCCGGATCGCCCGGTCCCGCGCCGGCCAGATAAACCATACTCACGCAGCGCCGTCGCCGGCGATGTCATGCGATGCTTCGAGGATCTCGCGGGCCCCGCGCTCGAGCAGGACCCTGGCGACGCTGCGGCCGAGTTCGGCGGGCTTCGTGCACTCGCCGGTGGCCGTGTAGCGGATCATCGCCGCGCCGTCGGGAGAGAAGACCGCACCAGTCAGAAACATCTCTGTGTTTTCGAGAGTGGCGAAAGCGCCGATTGGCACCTGGCAACCACCGCCGAGTTCGCTGAGCATCGCACGCTCCGCCGTCACCGGAAGACGTGTCCATGGATCGTCCAGCGGCGCGCAGGCTTTAAGCGCTTCGCTATGTTCCAGCGTTTCGATGGCCAGCGCTCCCTGGCCCACCGCCGGGCACATAATGTCCGGACGAAACGTCTCGCTGATGATGTTGCCCCAGCCCAGACGGCGCAGGCCCGCCGCTGCCAGCACGATGGCATCGAACTCGCCTTTTTCAACTTTGCCGATGCGCGTATCCACGTTCCCGCGAATGGACTGGATATCGAGATCCGGCCGGATCCGCCGCAGCTGCGCAATCCGCCGCAGCGAACTGGTTCCCACGCGAGCGGCGAATTTGAGGCTGCGCAGCTTGCCGCCGACAATTGCATCGCGCTGATCTTCGCGCTCCGGAATGGCGGCGATCGTGAGGCCTTTGGGAAGTTCCGTGGGCAGATCTTTCAGGCTGTGGACCGCCAGATCGATGCGCTTATCGAGCAGCGCTTCTTCGATTTCCTTCGTGAACAGGCCCTTCCCGCCCACCTTGTGCAGCGGCGAGTCCGTGATCTTATCGCCCTTTGTGTGGATGATTTCGATCCGCGTCTCCACGGACCGCGCTTCGAGGCGCGTTTTGATATGGTTGGCCTGCCACAGGGCAAGTTGCGAACCCCGCGACCCGATCACGAGCATGTTCTCAGTTTAACGAGGACATGTTTGCAGCCTCCCGACGCCGGCGAAGAAAGGCGAGCAAAGCCAATCCGCCTGCGAGGGTCAACAGGGAGGCCGGTTCCGGGACGGACGGTGCTATGTCAAAGTTCGGGCCGAAATAGCCCGGGCCAAACGGCGCGAAATTCGCGTCTTCGGTCGGATATCCGCCTCCGGCGATTGGGTATCCATATTTGATCGATGGGTCCGTGATGATTGCGGAGTAGCTCGCGGCCGTGTCGATGGAATCAAGCGACGCGAAATCCTCCGCGATGTAATATGTCGCGTTGGCATCCAGTGTTACCGGGTCGATCGAGTGCGAATTGAATTCAACGGGGGAGCCTTCCGCAGGATCCGAAGATGTCACAAACGCGTCTGCGAGCACAGTCAAGCTGCCACCACCCGTTATGAAATCGCCGGGGACGACGGAGTAGAGCCAGACCTCGGTGCCTTCCGGGCTGGCACCCCATGCATCGAGTGCCGTCACGGTGATGGCGCTGTTGGTAGTAAATTCCCACCCCGCCAGAGGACCACTCAGCCAATCGGCAGGGACATCCATACCCAGGGCATTGTACTCCAGTGCCAGATCAGCCTTTGCCGTATGCGCAGTAGCCGCGCCAAGCGCTAGCAATGCAGTCAAAACGCAGAGGGATTTCATGATTCCTTTCATTGCGCGCGAGTCTCCGCATATTGTCTGATACTAACGAAATCTGATCAAGTTCTGATGGTCCAGTACTCCGGCTTCGTGGCTGATTGATATTCAGCTCGCCGGCTTCTCAGTCGCTTGTTATCTATCGCTGGAGATGAAACACCTTGCGGATGACCTCAATGGCGTGGCCGCCTTCCGGCTGACTGGCGTGGTGGCGAAGTGCGGAGATCGGTCCATGCGCGACTTTGTTGATGATGGAACGCGTCATCGCCTCGATCTGCTGCTGCTGTTCGGGAGTAAGATCGCCGGATCGGCGGAAGAGCTTCGCCACTTCTCCCGATCGAATTTCCTCGAGCGCCTCCTGCACGCTCACAATTGCGGGGGCGACTTCCTCGATGCGCAGCCGCGCGATCGTGCGGTCCACTTCCTCGGCGATAATTGCTTCCGCCAGCGCCGCCTGCTTCTCGCGCTCCTTGATATTCGCGTTGACGACTCCTGCCAGATCGTCCACGTCATAGAGAAAAACGCCGTCGATGTCGTTGACCGCCGGGTCGATGTTGCGCGGTACAGCAATATCGATCAGGAACATCGGCTTATTGCGGCGCTCGGCGATGACACGCTGCATATCTTCCCGCGTCAAAATAAAGTGCGGCGCGCCGCTCGAAGCGATCACGATATCTACCTGATGCAGCATCGCCGGAAATTCTGAGTACTCCACCACGCGGCCTTCGAACAACGCCGCCATTTCTTCAGCCCTGGAGCGCGTCCGGTTGGTGACAAAAATCTTCTTCGCGCCCGACCGCCGCAGATGTTTCGCGGCCAGTTCGCCCATCTTGCCTGAGCCGATAATCATCACGCTCTGTCCGTCCAGAGCCCCGAAGATGCGCCGCGCCAATTCGACCGCGGCATAGCTGACCGAAACCGCCATCTGCCCAATGCCCGTTTCGGAACGCACGCGTTTGGCGACCCCGAACGCGCGTGTCATTACGGTTTCAAGCAGACCGCCCACGCACCCTTCCGTACGCGCCGCCGCGTAAGCAGCCTTCATCTGTCCCAGAATCTGCGGCTCACCGACCACCATGGAATCCAGACTCGCCGCCACGCGGAAAATATGCTGAATCGCCTCGCGCGATTCCAGCCGGTAGAGGTGAGTCTCGATCGAATGCCGCGGAATCTGCCAGTCTTCGAGGAACTTCGAAACGATCGCGTCCGGATCACCCTGATCCGGCGTAGAAACGGCGAATTCCACGCGATTGCAGGTGGAAAGAATGACGGCTTCCGCGGCGCCCTGCTTCTGGAGTTCCTGCAGCGCGCGAGGGATCTGCCCTTCGGAAATAGCCAGCTTTTCACGCACCTGAACGGGCGCTGTCTTGTGGCTCAATCCTGTGAGAAGCAGCTTCATTTACAAAAGCCGGTCCTGCAACCCCGCATGCGCGGCGAAAGTAACAACACAGAAGGCGAGCACCACCAGCGAAAGAATAGCCGCCTTGCGGCCGCGCCAGCCCGCACTGATGCGAAAAAACACGAGCGCCAGATAAACACCCCAGGTGACGAACGAAAGCGTGATGCTGCTGTTGCCGATCCAGCTCGTACCGTGCTCGATGAACGCCCATACGATCGCAATGATCAACCCCGCGGTGACGCAG
This sequence comes from Bryobacteraceae bacterium, assembly GCA_035546955.1. Classification (GTDB taxonomy): domain Bacteria; phylum Acidobacteriota; class Terriglobia; order Bryobacterales; family Bryobacteraceae; genus BOG-234. The sequence continues at coordinate 10,654 of DASZVV010000235.1, read as the reverse complement.
ACGAATCCGGCGCTCAGCGATTTCAGAATTAAATCGTCCAGCGTGCCGAGCGGCGGGATAAAGCGATAGATCGAGGGCACCGCCTTGCGCTTGAGCTGCCGCTCCTGGACGAGATAGAGCAGAGATCCGATGGCGGTGAATAACAGCGCCGCATAACCGATGAGCTCGGCCACTACGTGAATGATCAGCCAGGCGCCGCGCACCGTTTCGCTGCTCCACGGCGATACCGGGTTGCGCAGCGCGGCCATGAACGTCATGAGGAAGACCAGCGGAAAGACGAAAACGCTCAGGCTGGCGGCCGCTTCCTTATACCGCCAGCGAATGACGACGAACGTGACGGCCACGATCAGGCCGCATAACGACAGGCTGTCGAGAACGTCCGCGGCCGGAAACCGGCCCATTGAGAGCCCCTGCTCCACGAGCGAGACGATGTGAAACACCACTGCGGCGCTGAAAATTCCGGCGGCCAGACGGAAAAACGTCTCGCGCCGGCGCAGGATGGTGGCGATGGATTCAACTAATCCAACGAAATACAGGCAGGCGGCAACGCGCAGCCAGAGGGTGCTCGATTCTCCCATGGAAAAGGATCGCTGATACAAGTATAGAGTGAAACGCGGATACCTTTGCGAAAATGAGGTTTATGGCGGGTAGGAGCTTCTTCGTCCAGAACTTCGGCTGCCGCGCCACCCAGGCGGACGGCGCCGCGCTCGAAGCTCAACTCACGGGACGTGGGCTGCCGCTGGCGGAGTCCCGCGAAGCGGCCGATATCGTCGTTCTGAACACCTGCACGGTAACCTCGACCGCGGATGAGGACGCGCGTTCCACCATTCGCCGCGTGCGCCGCGAGAACCCAGCCGCCCGAATTCTCGTGACCGGCTGCTACGCCCAGCGCGCTCCGGAAGAGCTGGCGAAGATGGATGGCGTCGAGTGGGTCGTCGGGAATTCCCATAAGACACAGATCGCGGATCTGATGATGGAAGCCGCCGCTTTGCCCTATCACGGCGAGATTTCGGAAGGCCGGATTCTTACCGGGAACATTTTCGAAACGCGCGACATTCTCACAGCGCCTGTGGCCGAAATCGATCCGGCATCCGCCGACCGCACCCGGCCGACCCTCAAAATTCAGGATGGCTGCCACAACCGCTGCTCGTTCTGCATTATTCCGTTCGTGCGGGGCCGCAGCCGGTTTGTCAGCGCGGATGATGTGGTGTCACAGGTGCGGACGCTGGCTGTGAACTATCGCGAGGTGGTGCTTTCCGGGATCAACCTGGGGCGTTGGGGCAGGGAGCCCGGCAGCGGAATGCGCCTCGCGGATCTGCTACGCCGCGTGCTCGATGAAACGCCGATTGAAATGATCCGGCTAAGCTCTGTGGAGCCGATGGATTTCACCGACGATCTTCTCCACCTGATGGCCGAATCGCCGCGCATCGCAAAGCACGTGCATGCGCCGCTGCAGTCGGGGTCCGATACGATTCTTCGGCGTATGCATCGCAAGTATCGCCCGCGCCATTATGCGGACCGCGTTCTCACCGCCCGCTGCCTGATGCCGGATGCGGCAATCGGCGCCGACGTGATGGTGGGATTTCCCGGTGAGACGGATGAGCTGTTTGAGGAATCGCGCCAGTTCATGGAAGCGATGCCGTTCACTTATCTCCACGTCTTCACCTATTCGGAGCGGCCGGGGACGCCTGCCGCCGAGATGCCCGATCAGGTGCCGATCCGCGTGCGCCGTGACCGGAATCGGATCCTGCGGGAACTGGCCGCGAAGAAGAATCGCGCATTTCGCGAAAGCCTGCTGGGGCGCGATTTCATCGCCGTCACGCTCGATCCGCCTGGCCGTGCTCTGACAGGCAATTTCGTGCCGGTCACGCTGGATATGCCCTATTCCCCGAACCGACTGATCCGCCTGCGTCCGCGCGCGCTTACGGAGCAGGGCCTGCAGGCATCCGTAGTCGCGGCCTGATGAAAAACGATCCCATTTTGGCCGCGCTCGACCGGCTCGACCAGATCCCTCTCCAGACGCCCGAAGGTAAAGCCGAACTCACAAAAGCGCTGGCGGCCAAATCGAATCTGATCGTTGCGAAGGCCGCCCGTCTTCTGGGAAGCGCACAGTGGACCGAACTCGCGCCATTGATGATAGGCGCGTTCGACCGGATGATGGCGAAGGGCTCGGCGGCCGATAAGGGCTGCGCCGCCATGATCGCCATCGCACGCGCGCTGGTGACGATGGAGCATGACGCACCGGAGCTCTATCTGCGTGGCATGCGCTATATCCAGATGGAGGCGTCCTACGGGCCGGCGATCGATACCGCCGCCGAATTGCGCGAAGTCTGCGTCATGGGTCTGGCGAACAGCGTCTGGCCGCACAAACTGCGAGACATGATTCTGTTGCTGGCCGACAGCGAATGGAAGGTTCGTGCCGGCGCCATCCGCGCCATCGCCGTGGTCGGTGGCGAGCCAGCTGCTCTGCTCCTGCGCTTCAAAATTATCACCGGCGATCAGGAGCCGGAAGTCATGGCCGAATGCTTCACCGCCGCCATCGATCTGGAGGGCGCGGAAGGAGTGAAAATTGTGGCGCGGGCCACATCAGCCGCTAAGCCGGAATTGCGCGAAGCGGCGATCCTCGCTCTGGGCGCGAGCCGCCGTCCGGACGCAATCGAATGGTTGAAGGAAAAGCTCCAGTCCACAGCCGACCGCGAAGGCCGGCGTGCGATTCTGCTTGCTCTGGCCACCTCGCGCGTTGAAGGCGCGATCGAATTCCTGCTGGAACTTGTGCGCTCCGCGAGCGACTTCGCCGCCGCGCAGGCTCAGGAAGCGCTCGGAATTCACGCCCGCGATGAACAACTCCGCGCCCGGCTTGAAGAAGCCATTCGCTCCCGCACACGCTGAAGAAACAACAATTTCCGAAGCTTCTGTTTCGACGGCGGCAGGCGAAGCGCGACGATTCTCTAAACTGGTATCAGATGCTGATGAAATTCGCGATCATGGCGGCGCTTGTTATTGCCGGCTATGGAGCGGAGAGCGCCAACTACGACGCGGCACGGCAGGGACAACTGCCGCCGGGATGGAGCACCGCGTCGAATAACAAATGGGAAGTGCGGGCCGATAAGACAGCCCCCAGCCATCCGAACGTCCTTCTCAGCCCCCCGGCTACCGGTACGGAAGGCGAACCGCCAATTGCCATATTCGACAAAGTCATCTGCAAAGACGGCGACCTTTCGGTGAAGTTCCGCATCGATGGCAGCCATCGCGGCGCCGCGGCAGGCATTGTCTGGCGTTACCAGGACCCCAACAACTTCTATCTGCTGAGCCTGAATGATGACGGGAATGTGGTGCTGCATCGCGTGCGGAACGGCGTTTCCGAGGTGATTTCGAGCGGCGGCAAACAAGATATTCGCCCCGGCCAGTGGCACCTGATCAAAGTGGCATTCCGCGGCCCGCGCGTCCAGGTTTTCCTGGGCAACCGCAGCCTTTTCACGGCCGACGATTCCGGTCTCCCGGCAGCCGGGCGCACCGGCGTGTGGGTGAAAGGCGCGCACGCCGCCGCATTTGACGATTTTCGCATCGACAAAAAGAGTTAGCGGCTGATATCCTGCTGAAAGCAAAGATATGGAACCGCTTCCCGTTTTTCGGCTCGGCCGAATTGTGGCCGGACTGATCCTGTTGGCCTGGAGTGCATTCGGACAGACGCCCCAGCCGGACAATCAAAACCCCACAGTCGTCACAGTCACCGCGCAGGGCATGCCGCTTTCCGAAGTTCCCGCCTCGGTCACTGTTCTTTCACGCGATTACATTGACAGCAGCCACGCTGATAATGCGGCGGATTTGCTTCGTGCCGCGCCGTTCCTCCAGATCGCTCAGACCGGCGGGGGCGGCGGATTGACGACAGTATCTATCCGCGGCGCGCAGTCGAATTTCACACTGGTGATGATCGACGGCATTCCGGTTAACGACAGCACGAATATTCTGGGCGGCGCGTTCGATCTGACAACACTGCCGGTCAGCAACATCGACCGGGTGGAGATTGTCCGCGGACCGCTGTCGTCGATCTATGGATCGGACGCCATCGGCGGCGTCATCAATTTCATCTCGCGGAAAGGCACGAAGAAGTCTCTGCTTCAGGCCTCGGGAGAGCTGGGAAATTTTCTGCGGCGCCAGTTCCAGGTGGGCGCATCCGGAACGTGGAAGGCGCTGCAGTATTCGGTGGGCGGTTCGCGGCTCGATGTGGGCCAGCAGGTGCTCGACGACGGATATTCCGTGAGTTCGCTCTCCTTTGCGGGCAGCGTGACCCTGACCCAGCACACGATTCTCGATTTCACGGCGCGCTGGCTCGATGACGACAGCGCCGGATTTCCGACGGCCAGCGGCGGTCCGGAATTTGCGCTGTTGCGGCAGCCGCAGAGCGACGATGCGAAGGAACTGGTGCTCGGCACGAGCCTGAAAGGCCAGGCGAAGCCGTGGTGGACATACGACCTGAACCTGGACTGGATCCGCCGCGCCGACGACAACTTTACTCCCGCCATCCTGGATTCGCTTCCGCCGGGGCCGGGGAGCCAGCCCGATTCGGTCTCCGATTCCGATTTCCGCCGCCTGCGGTTGAACGCGGGGAGCCGGTTCAGGCTGAGTAAGGATCTCGCATTTTCTGTGAATGCAGGGCTTCGGCGGGAGGATGGTGACGTGGCGGGAACGCTGTACAGTGGTCTGCTGCCGCAATCCTATACACTCACGCGCAATACATTCCTCGGCAACACTTTCCTCGAATATTCGAACGGGCGCCTGACGGCGACCGCCGGGTTGAGCTTCGATAAGACCGAAGGCTTCGGCGAAGTCACCACGCCGCGTGTGGGGCTGAACTGGCTGACGTTCGAGGGGGGCCCGCGGCTGAAAACAACCTGGGGAAAGGGCTACAAACTGCCATCCTTTTATTCCTACGGAAATCCGTTGGTCGGGAATCCATCGTTGCGGCCGGAGCGGGCGAATTCGTTCGACGCGGGCGTCGAGCAGACCATCGCTCCCGCCCACACGACGGTTTCGGCGACCTATTTTCACAGCGATTACCGCGATCTGATCGGATTCGATTCATCGATCTTCAAGCTGGTGAATCAAAGCAAACAGCTGAATCAGGGTGTGGAATTCGGAGCCGATTGGGCCGCGGGGGCGAAGTTCACCTTCGGACTGGATGTCACCTGGATGACGTGGACGCTCGACCCCGACACACAGCCGCTGCGTGGTACGCCGCATGCTTATGGCGGCGTGCATCTCGGCTGGAAGCCGGTGGCGCGCTTCCGCGCTCGTGCCGAAACGCAGTGGATGGGCCGCCGGTATGACTTCCAGGTACCGGTGCCGGATATTGAAACGGTCGGCGGATACTCGAATACCAATCTGGCGGCGAACTACGATCTCACGTCGATGTTTTCGGTTTATTTCCGCGCGCAGAATCTGTTCGACAGCGGTTACCACGAATTCATCGGATTCCCCAATCCGGGAATCGCAGTGCAGGTGGGGCTGCAGTTCCGGTCACAGAAGTAAGCGATTCGGGTCCGACGGACGCAAATTCAGGGATCCCAGGTCATGAACTCACAGTTCCGTGATATCGAGGATCCGGCGGACGTTGCGTTTGCTGTGCAGGATGCGGACGACGCAGAAGATGCCCGATTCAGCAATAAAGTAGATACGGACACTCTCAAATCCCGCGACAGGCCAGGATCGCAGGGTCTGCAGGCGGGATCTCCGGTGCGGTAGCGTGGCGCCATCAGGGGATGTTCGAGTAGTGATTCAATCGTTCGCCGCACTGCGCGACGAAAACGTACGGCAACCTCAGGGCGATCCGCGGTAACCAGATAATAGCGGAATTGTCTTACAACGTCATCCCGGGCCGATTGCCGGTAGGTGACTTTCACGAGTGATCGCCGATTTTGCGATCAACGAGCATGGCATTTGTTTTTTCGTCCACCGCACGCCAGAACTCTCTATCAGAAAGTTCTGGCGATTCCAGGCCCTTGAGAAGCAAAGATTCGAGTTAACCATCAATCCCCTCGAAATCGGCGTCCGAACGTTGTTCGACGGCGCTGATAGCTGCTTCGACGACGTCGTCCACAGACTGGTAGGCGCCACTGTGAATGATCGCCTGAATCCGTTGTTCCTGCTCGGGCGTGAGAAGAACCGCCATAATCTATGCCCCCGACTTGATTGTAGCTTCAGCGAACAGAGCGCACGATTGGTACGCTGCAAGTCGAGTGTGCAAGCAGCTGGGATCGCGGTGGAGGTGAGGCTGCAGTCCACTCCCTCACTGATCTCGCCGTCTCGTTTCCGTAATACGGCCCGCTATAGTAGCTTCCATGCAACTCCAGCGGCCGCGTCAAATTTTACTTCGAGTTGCCCGAGCGATCGCATCGATCACAGCGATGGTGCTGATTACCATCCTCGTGCTGAAAATCGACCGGGGAACCACTACCACCGCGACGCTCCTTTTCGTGCTGGCGATTCTCTGCGAAGCGATCTGGTGGGGCATGCCGGAGGCGATTGCCGGCGCCCTCGCTGCGACTCCCCTGCTTGCGTACTACTTTATTCCGCCGGCCGGCTCATTGAAAATCAGCAGCGTGGATGACTGGGTGGATCTGTCTGCATTTCTTCTGACGGCGATTCTCGCGAGCGATCTTTCAGCGCGGGCGAGGCGCAGCGCCTATGAAGCGATTGCGCGGCAGAAGGAGCTCGAAGTCTCCAATTGTCGGCTGGAAGAAGAGCGCCACCGCGCCGAAGGCCTCCTGCTCAACATTCTTCCGGGAGAAGTCGCGCGCGAACTCGGTGTCAAGGGTCTGGTCAGCCCGAAGTATTTCGAGGATGTCTCCGTCATGTTCACCGATTTCGTCGGCTTCACGACTTCCGCCGAGAAGCTGGCGGCGGAAGATCTGGTCACATTACTCAACGAATATTTCACGGCATTCGACGAAATCACCCGCCGGCACGGGCTTGAAAAAATGAAAACCGTGGGTGACAGCTATATGTGCATTGGCGGACTTCCTGCCCGTAATCCGTCACACGCCGTCGATATGGTGCTGGCTGCGCTCGAGATGGTGCGGTTTGTGAAGGAACGGCCGCGGGACGAACTGCCGGTCGAATGGAGCATGCGCGTCGGAATCCACACGGGGCCGGTAGTCGCGGGTGTTGTGGGCACGCTGAAGTTTGCGTTTGATATATGGGGAGATACGGTGAACTTCAGTTCGCGGATGGAATCGAGCGGTGTGCCAAATCGCGTGAACATTTCTGACCGGACGTGGAGCCGGGTGAAGGATTTCTTCGAATGCGAGCATCGCGGGAAGATTCAGACAAAAGATAAACGCGAAGTGGATATGTATCTGGTGCAGGGATTTTTGCCCCGGCTCTCCTCGCCGGAGGAGTTCGCGCGCAGGTACGATGTCTATTTCCAGAAGAAGCCGCCGGTGAATTTTCTACTCTGAGACTGTTCGCCGTTTTCGTAGCGCCGTCACTCTACGCTGAGTTCCACCCAGCCAGGAAGCGCGGCTGGTTTGTTCTTCAGGAACACGACGCGACGGGTCTTCGGGAAGGGCAGGCCGGAGCGGATCGCGCGCTCGTAATACGGGAGCATGGCGAGTACTTTGCGGTGCTCGGCTTCGTCCATCCCTATGGCGGCGGATTTACTTAAGAAGCCCGCGCCCCAGCCGAGAGCAAGCAGGCACGACCCGTTGTTGCGGGCCGATTCGAGTTTTTTCTGCAGATCCGCGATGGAGGCGCGGAGGGATTCGAGGGCCGTCCACTCGGCGTATCTCGCATGCAGTTCGAGTTGCTTTGCCGCATACTCATTGGCCGATTCGAACAAAGTCTGGTGAGTGACCGGCTTGCTCCAGCGCAGGGTCTTGCGAATTTCGTCGCTGTTCAGAAACGCGTTCTCGCGCCATTCGCCTTCGAACACCACGCCGGGCGCGGCCATTTCCGCAAAGGAGGGGGTGCCGTCTTCGGGGCGGCGTCCTTCCACCGTGCGTCCGCCCTGTTTCCAGGCGAGTGAATACTGCGAAGGCGCTTTCGAAACCAACGTCGAGAGGCGAAGCATGTAGACGCGGAACGCGTCGCGCGAAGTGTGTTCGGAATCCGTGATGGAAACGGCGCGCATGCGGTCCGAACCGCCCGCGCCGATCGTCTGCTGTTCGAAGTGTTCGGCCAGATGGCGCGGGGTGCGCTCACCGGTAAGCTGGTTGGCGATGTCGCGGATCGCAGCCGGTTTTGCATGCGCGAAGACCGAGGCTGTACGCAGCGCGCCTTTAATCGCGGCGCCGGGAAGGAATGGGCCGGCGCTGTCTGAGGCGAAGGCCGCGATGTGCAGGCTCTCGACCGGCGCGTTATTCCAGTGGGGCGTGCAGGAAGCATCTTCAAACGGAATGCGGCGTCCCGCGAAGTTCTGGGCGAAGCCGCCCCACGAGGCGAAGTCGAGCTTCGTCGCGGTGCGGAGCTGCGTGAGGTAGCCCTCCAGGCGCGGCCCGCGGGAAAGCAGGCGAAAGATGCGGTTCTGGTCGAGAACGTTCACCTGATCGCGCCAGACCATGTAGTCGATGGGCGAGAGCCTGGTGCCGTCGCCAACCAGCGTGGGAGTCAGGGTAGTGACGCGGTATTTCATTCGGAAGCGTCCTCCTGCGGTCCATTCTGCGGTTCTTCGGGCGGCGCGCCTTCGTTTTCCATGGCGGCTTCTTCTGCCGGCTCAGCCTCGGGCTGAATGATTTCGGGCAGCGGCTCGAGTTCAGGGGCTACAGCAGGGCCGCCTTCATTCTCCATTGCGATGGCCGGCGGTTCCTGAACCCTGATTTCCGGCTGCTGCGGGACTCGCAGAACCGGTTCGGAGGGGGCGGGAATCGCCAGCGCAAACCCTGCGCGATAAACCGGGTGCGGGAAACCTTCCGGCGCGACGTCGATGGCGCGGCCGCGCAGCGCGGGAGCGTGAATGACCGAGCCTTCCTGGAGCATGCGTGCCTGCTTCTTCGGGGCGACGCCGGAGTGACTGTCCGTCCAGCCGCCGCGAACTACGGCACTGTATTCGCCGCGCGACCAATCGACGGAATCGTTTGCGTGAGGGGAATACAGAGAAAGCAGCCAGAGGGCGCCATCCTCGTTCGAAGTCCAGGGAAGCAGCGGACCCGCGTCGTTGAATTCCGGCGCGGAAGCGCGTCCCCATCCCCGCGAGCGTTCGCCGCCGAAGCCGGAATCGGCCAGCAGGCGAAAGGCGGACTTCACTCGCGCATCCCAGATGGAATCGGTGGTTGAGAAAACTCCCCACAAACCGGCATTAGGCGCGAATTCGAGACACGCGATGCGATGGGGATCGGCGACGCCGGTCAGACGGTCGATCGCAGCGGAAGTGCGTACCGAAATCTTCACCGGTGCGCCTGACCCGGTGTGGAAGAGGCACCCAATTTCGCCATCGACCACCCAGCGCGATTCGTCGACTATTCCGTTGCGAACCACTTCGAGCGGGATGAGCTTCGCGGCTTCCGTATAGAGACGCCCGGGATTCGCCGGCGGCCACCAGGTTTTTGGCGGCGCGATGAGACGCGTTTTGCCGATGAAGGGAAACAGTGAGCTCATGCGCACGGCGGGCTCGCCTTCCGCTTCCGCAGTCGCGGCGAGCCATTCCGAAAGCCAGCCGAGGGCCTTCATGGCATGGGTGAGCGCCGAGTAGAGCGCGTCGCTGTGATAGACGACGTCTACCCGTTCGCGGTCGCCCGCGCCATGTCCCACACGCCACGGCGTGGTGGGACGCAGTCTCACTTCGGTCAGCGCCATGTCTCTCAGTTCCGGGTGAGGCTAAGCGGCAACGAGTTCGCCGCTCACCTCCGCTACCTTCGCCCGCAGTCCCGCCAGGTCGGCGCCGGATGCGATTTCGCGCTCCTCGGCGCCTGTTGCGTAGTAATCGCGGCCGCGCCAGGTGAGCTTCAGATTGTCGAAATGGACGCGTCCATTGCCGCGCGAACCGCCGCCGCCGAGCGCATCGTCTTCGAGCAGAGAGAGCCCCTGGATCAGCAGGGCGGGGAGCACAGCGTCTTCCGCGCAGAGCAGATCCACGACCATGCGGATTTTGAATCGCGCACCCGCGGGGACGCGTTCGAGCGTACGCGGATTCGCCTGCGACGTAATACGGTCGATGGCGTTTTCGCTCTTGACCTCGGTCAATTCGTCGTCGAGGTTTTCGCGCATCTGGGCGGTAATGCTGCCGGGAATCAGCGGCGCATCGAACACGCTGAGGCGCGCGGGCGTAGCCTGGGATCCGGCTTCGTCGCCGCCGCCGGCTTTTTCCATGCGGCCCGGGCTGCGTCCGAAGAGGAGGCAGATTTCGTCGTCCGGACGGTCGCTCTGGTGAATGCGAACTTCCTGGCCTTTGCGCTTCGAAATGTAGACGAGCTCCGACGGCACGGCCATGCCTGTGGCCTGTTCGAGCAGCGAGCGGATGCGGCCGCGGATCGAGCTGCCGGGCACGTAGGGGCGTCCCTGGGCATCTTTGACAACGGGATTATCGGCGCCGCCGATTTCGAGCGATCCTTTTCCCGCGCCGACGTGCAGACCGGTTTCACAGGCCATTTCGCCTTCGAGGATGAGCTTGCCGATCAGCTTCAGTTCTGTCTGTGTGGTGTGCGCACTCATGGTCGGAATC
>DASZVV010000234.1:0-12514 GCA_035546955.1 Bryobacteraceae bacterium | reverse complement strand
ATGAACACCGTCTTGTCGTACTGCTTCAGCTTGTTGACCAGCGCGATGAAATCGCTGTCGCCGCTGACAATCGCAAATGCGTTGATGTGATCGTGCGTGAACGCCATTTCGAGCGCGTCGAGCGCCAGATTGATATCGGCGCCGTTCTTGTCGCCGCGGGGTGACGGATCGCGCTGCACCATCTGCACCGCATATTCCGAAAGCTGGCGCGTGGAATTTTCCATGCGGCCCCAGTTGGCATACGCGATTTTCGTGACAATCTCGCCGCGCTCCTTGAGTGCTTCAAGGACCACAGAGACATCGAATTCTCTCTGCAGCGTTGATTTGACTCCGATCTCAATATTGTCGAAGTCGATGAAGACCGCAATCTTCAGATGCTTGTCCATTCTGTCCGGTACCTGCGAGCCGGGTGCGTCTGGACGCCTCCGGTTCTTCCCTTCCATGTCAGGCCGCCTGGCCGGCGGCTTCGCGTACAGTCGCTACTATTGATTCCAGCGAAGCGCCGGGCTGAAAAACTTTTGTCACGCCCTGCCGCTCCAGCTCCCGCGCATCGTCGGCCGGAATGATCCCGCCGACAATCACTTTGACGCCGGTCATGCCATTGTGCCTCAGCAACTCCATCACACGCGGAACAATGGAATTGTGCGCCCCGGAAAGCACTGAAAGCCCAATCACCTGCACATCTTCCTGCAGGGCCGCGCTCACAATCATCTCAGGGGTCTGCCGCAAACCAGTATAAATGACTTCCATGCCTGCATCGCGAAGAGCCCGGGCAATTACCTTTGCGCCGCGGTCGTGTCCGTCCAGGCCCGGCTTCGCCACCAGCACGCGTATGGGAGCAGTCATAGGGCGGTTTGCGACCGCTATATTTATCGTATCTAACGCCGGTTGACGTCGGCGGTACGCACAGTACCAGACCGCAGATCGACCCAACACGAGAAGTCGAACCACACCGCGCGGTTGCGATCCTGCGCCGAGGCCGTTCCCAGCACCCAGTCATTTCTGCCGGGCCGGTCGTCGATATTTGCCGATCCGAAATCGACACCCCGATATCCCTGATCGCGGATCCGCTGTTCCACCGCCACCTCGCATGCCTGAATCGCGCGGCCATTCACGGGATCGGCCCAGCCGGAGACGCCGGCCTGAACCGGAATCACGTCGGCGGAACGCACACGGCCCGCGTCGAAATCGACGGAGCACGAGAACCGGTAATTGCGCGGCGGACGCCCCGGCTGGCGTGCTTCGAAAAAGCCGACAACCCAATCGTTACGGCCCGGCTGATCGTCCATGCGGGTGCGGCGGAAGATGACGTCATGCGCGTTGAAACGGCGATCCGCCTCGGCGCGAACATAATCCTGGCACGCGCGAACCGCATCTTCCGTGAAGAACCGGCGCGGTCCCGGTGGCGGAGGTGGTGGATAGGGAGCGCGCGAAACCGGGCCAGGACCGGGCCCCGTCAGCCCCCACAAAATGTCGAAAGTGTAGCCTTCCGAACCGCCGCCGGAATCATCGATCCGAACAACCGCGGGACGTCCATTGCCCGGCGCCTGAACCAGTTGCTGGCGTCCGCGGCCATCAATCCCCTGAAAACGGAATCCCGCCGGATTCGGCGGCAGCACCTGACTGCACTCGAACCGGCGCCACTGCGGCGGCTGGCCCTGCAGATTGCGCAGCGTGGCGAGATCGCCGCGAATTTCCACTTCGGCCGCGCCGTCCACCACCACTTCGATCGTGCACTTCGCCTCACCCGACCGGTTATTCACCATCGTGGCGCGACGCTGAAACGTCTGGGCCGGCGCGAACGCGGCCAGCCCGAAAACTGCGATCAGAACCGCTGAGTAGCGTTGAAACATCCCGTTACCTCCTGGCAACACATAAGTCTTTGATAAGGCATATGAGCAATTCCGTAACCAAAACTACAGGGTAGCGGACGGACGCGCCCCCTAATTCGGCGTCGGCACGGTGTCGATGTGGTCGACGATCAAAGTCTTCACGGGCGCGGTTTGCTTTTGCAGCGTGAGACCGAGTTGGGACTCGATCGCATCAATGAACATCTCAGCGTCCGGCAGTCTCTCCGCTGAATCGCTGGCAGGAATTCGCAGGTTGATGTCGTAGTAGCCGTCCAGCCCGGTCTGGTCGATCACCAGCCGATCGAACACGAAGTTGTTGTTCAGATAGTCGACAAGTTTCCCAACCGTCATCCCGAACGGGGACCCAGGCGCGCTGGAAGGCAGTCGATCATGCAGACTCCAGCCCTCGGGTCCGTTGCTGACGCTGATGCTGAGAGTTTTCTCATCGGGTGGATTCGGCGACTTGCGGATCCTGAGCCCGCCCCTCGCGACATTCAGCAAATAGACTGGTGAGTTCCGTACTTCCCAGTGAGTCTGCAGGTGAAATCGTTCCGCAAGCAGCCTCTGCAGCATGAGTTGAACCTGAGATTTGGAAGTCCTCGGCGGATATGTCGCCTCCACATCGTAAAAATTCAGATTGCCGAGCAAACCGTGCGGCCAGACGATCTGATAATTCGAGATCGGGAATGCCACCCACACAAGCGCCTTGATATTGATGTGCCGATAGTCAAGCCTTCCAGCATCCGAATTCATATCCACCGCGCCCGCATACGGCGCAACGCGGACAGAAGCCGCGTCAAATTGCGGCAGAGCGGAAGGCTGTGCGCAGGCAAGACCAGAGATCGCAATGCAGACGAGTACGGCCCACAAGAACCGTATCGCTCTACGGCGTCGGTCAGAGGCACGATGGGCCGAGGAATCCCAATCGAGGTTAATTATCAGTCGGAATCCTGTCAGCATGATCGACGACCAGCATGTCAACTCTTACATCCTTAACCTTAATCAATTCCAGGCCAACCTGGCTTTTCAAGGCAGTAAACAGGGTTGGGCCGCTCCCTCCGCGTGGATCATCCATGACGTTGGTTGAAGCGGCGGCGCTGGCCCCGGGAGTTCCACCCACGTATTCCAGTGTGAAGTCATAAACGCCAGCAAGAGCCGTTCTATCCACGACGCGCGGCGTCGGCATCGAACCAGGAGAGGCCTGGAGAGACTCGATGATCATATATGGCAAATAGGTCAGGAATTGAGCCCTCGAAACGTGGAATCGCCCACGAATCATTCCAACCGTGCCTAAATGCGGTTTATCGAAGCGCCACGGCAGACCGGGCGGGAGGACAGGAAACCCCCTGGCATCTTTATCGATCAGGGTGTCACGCGCGATTTGCGACACCTCTTCCGGGGAACGAGCGTCCTCAGGAAGTGCCGTCTTAAGCTTCGGCCCCCCTTTTGAAACGACCAGTTCATAGCCAGGAAACGATTTCCCCTCATGATGGAGTGTTATGCGAAATCGTTCCAGAAGCAGATGCTGTAACATCAGCCTGAATTGTTCCTTTGTCGTTTCCACCGGCATAGTCGCTTCGATATCGTATCCGTACCCGTTACCCTTCAGGCCAACCGCGGACCCGGTGATTTGATCGCGTTGAACACCGTATGCCTGGGACACCAGAAAAACCAGGTCGCACTGCCCGTAAGTAATCCGACCTGGATCCTTAGTGCCGGGGCCGCCGTGCACGCCTCAACTCGAACCGGAGTCCGCCAGTCTCACAGATGCCGCGTCAAATTGTGGTTGCGGTGAACCAGTACGCACTGGCTGACCCGCTAATGGTGTTGCGAAGATGATGCAAAGTGCCGCCACGGTGATTTGCCTGACGGCGTAACCTCGATCCGGCATCTCGGTCGTTCCTTTCAGGCCGTGGTATCGATCTGTCCAGGACGGGGCAGCGTCTGAGCCTCCATGAGATTCGCGCAGGCGATCGCCATCAGGATATACTGCATGTTTAGTACTATACATCGACCGCCGGTGTGATCAGACACGGACGCAATTTCTGGTTAGTTCTCAACAGGCTTGAAATTCGCGTGGTCCACGACGACGGATTCGACAGGAATCTGAGCCTTATCGAGCCGCAGCCCGAGCGGCTTCACCGCCTCAAAAACAGTCGGCGCATCACCGTCAACCGGACCCGGCCGCGAAAACTGAAAATTAATGTCGTAGAGTTCATCGAGGTGAGTGTGATCCACGACGGGCGTCTGGATGTTCCTCGAAATAGCATCTGCCAGATTCGCCATGCTGCCCGCGGGTGAGACCAATCGAAGTGTGGTCGACCCGCCATAGGCCGTGATTGCTTTGCGATTCGGCAGTTCCGACGTTTTCAGGTGCGGTCCGCCGCGATCGACAACCAGCGAGTATCCGCTGGTTGGCTTTGCCACGATATGCAGCACAACCCCGAAGCGTTCTGCCAGAAGGTGCTGCAACATGAGTTTGACCTGAGCGTCAGTTGTCTCGGCTGGCATGGTCGCATTGATATCGAAGGTGACATCGTGCGAATGCACGTCCCCCGGACCGGATATCCGGTCGGCGCGTACGCCGTATGCTTCCTCAATCAGTTCGCCCAAATCGCAATTCACCGCGCGGAAATGCGTCGCATCGGAGCGCTTTGTGCCCGAAATGCTGTAGCCTTCTTTCGTGACCGGATGCGATCCCGGCCGGATGGAAGCCACATCGAACGACGGAAGGTCGGCCCCGAAAAGCGCAACGCCAGTCAGGAATCCACAAAGCAATCGGAATCGCATGAACTACTCCCACTCAATCGTGCCCGGAGGCTTGTGAGTCAGGTCGTAGTATACCGCCGAAATTTCGGGAATCTCGAGGATTCTCCCCGCCATCGTCCGCAGCAAATCGTCCGGCATCGTCACTGAATCCGCGGTCATCCCGTCCACCGAGTAAATCGGCCGCAGCACAATCGCGTCCCGCGATTCCCCCGCCCCCACCGGAATCAGAATCACCGGAAACTGCCAGACCTCATGCTCGAAGCCCGATTCCACACACATCCGCCGCACGATTCCGTCCGCGCGCCGCAGCAGTTCCAGCCGCCCATGCGTAATCGAGCTCGCGAAAACGCGCTGCTTCTCCATCGGCTCGCGCGACGCCACCACCGCCATCACACGATTGATCCCGCGGCTGCGATTCACCAGTTCCGTTGCCTCATCCTGCAGTTTGGCCGCGGCAGACGGGAACGTTTCGATCGCCAGCACTGGCGCGTAACTTCGCGAATCTCCCTGCACTCCCACCGAATGCACCGGCACCAGCCAGCCCTCGGGAACGCGCGTTACGGCGTGTTCTTCCGCCGAGCAAAGACATCGAATCGCCAGCCCCGGCCCGGGGAACGGATGACGGTCGAGCAGCGCCGCCGAAAGTCCCATCTCGCGGCCGATCGCTCGCACTTCGTCCTTGTAAAAATCCGCCAGCGGCTCCACAATCAGCCCCTGTTCCATCAGCTTCTGAATTCCCGGCACGCGATTGTGGTGCGTCTTGATCGTCGCCGACTGCGACGTGCCGCCGGATTCAATCGTATCCGGATAAATCGTGCCCTGCCCCAGAATCCAGGAACCGTCCGCGATTCCCCGCTCCGCCATGATGCGTTCCTGCACTTTGACGAACTGTTCCCCGATGATGTGGCGCTTGATCTCCGGCTCGTGCACGCCTTCGAGCGGTCCGAGAAATTCCGCCTCCGCATGCTCGATCTTCACCACACCATGCCCCAGCGCGGCGAACGTCTCTTCCACGAACTGCGTTTCGCCTTCGCGCATGAGTCCGGTGTCCACATACACACCGCACACGCGCTCAGACCCGAGCGCGTCCAGACACAGCGTGAACGCCACGGTGGAATCCACCCCGCCGCTCACGAAGAAGAAAACGCTGCGCCCTTCCGCGCGCTCGCGAATCTGCTGTTCCACGAGAGCAATCCGGTTCGCCGGACTCCAGTCCTTTTCGCAGCCGCAGATATCGAAGAGGAAATTCTGCAGGATCTTCGTTCCCTCAGTCGTGTGCACAACCTCGGGATGAAACTGCACGCCGTAGATCCGCCGTTCCGCATCTTCAATCGCCGCCGTGGGACAAGTGGTCGTGCTCGCCAGCACCCGGAATCCCGCAGGCGGCGCGGCCACCAGATCGCGGTGGGACATCCAGATCTTCTGGTGATCGGTCAATCCACGGAACAGCCGGGAATCGTTCACCCGCAGATCGAGGAACGCGAGCCCGAACTCGCCCTTGTCACCTTTGCGAACTTCCCCGCCCAGCAATTGTGTAATGAGCTGCTGTCCATAGCAGATGCCGAGCGTGGGCGCACTCGCCGCGAGCACCGCCGGATCCATCGTGGGGCTGTCGTGATCGTAAACGCTGGCGGGGCCGCCGGAAATCACGATACCCCGCGCGTGACGAAGCGTTTCCGCGCGAGTCTCGCTCGGATAGACTTCGGATGACACCCCGAGTTCCCGCACCTTGCGGGCAATCAGGTGGCAATATTGGCCGCCCGTGTCCAATACTGCAATCTGCGCTGCGGACTTTACTTTTTCGCCCTCTCCGCCCGAATGCGATTCGCGTTCGCCACAAGAGCCTGTGCTTTCGGCAGCGCCTCAATTGCCGCCGAGATTTCGGGGTCCGTTTCGATGATGTACCGGGTTGAGTCGTCCACGTTGAAGGCGGTCTTGTAGAACTCGCTCTGCATGCGGCGCCGGATCGCCTCATACTCCTTCGTAAATTGGGCCTCGTTCAGATCGTACTTCTGGGCCAGCAGCCAGTCGTGGAACTCCTTCATCTGGGCCGCGTCAAACTTCCAGCCTTTTGGCAGCGGGTCCTTGTGGGCGGTGAAGAAATGCTTCGTGTAATTCCGGAACATGTACTTCACGTAAAGATCGGTTTCGAGCGGACCCGGCTTCGGCACTTCGAACTTCTGATCCGGCGAGATACCGCCGCCGCCGTAAACCGTGCGGCCGCTGTCCGTCATCTTCACGTCAGCCGGATTGCGCGCTTCGGTGTTCGCGCGGTAATAGTAATCGAAGAAGGAGACGCTCGAATAATCGCGCTGGATCAGGCGCCCGCTCGGCGTGTAATAGTGCGCCGTGGTGAGCGCGAGGCCCGTGTTTTCCGCCAGCGGATAAACCGTCTGCACCAGTCCCTTGCCGAACGTGTTGTCCCCGAAAATCCAGGCGCGGTCATGATCCTGCAGCGCGCCGGAAACGATTTCCGAAGCGCTCGCCGAATTTCGGTTCACCACCACCACGATCGGATAATTCCGCCCGTGATTCCCTTCAAGAGCTGTGTACGACTTCTCGCGCGACGCCCGCCCGCGATGCGAAACGATCTCGACGCCCTTCGGCAGCAAATGGCCGGCGACGTGAACCGCTTCCGTCAGCAGTCCGCCCGGGTTGCCGCGCAGATCGAGGATCAGCCCCTTCAGGTTGTCCTCCTCCAGTTTCTTCAGCGCGGCGTCGAAGTCGCTGCCGGTCGTTTCGATAAATTCATCGATCTTCACGTAGCCGATTCCCGGCTTGATCATGAACGCCAGCGGAATGCTCGACCGGTTGATCTCATCGCGCACGATGCTCACGGTCAGAGAGTCCGCGCCTTCGCCGCGCAGCACTTTGATCTCGACAGGCGTGCCCTTGGGGCCTTTCAGCAGATCGGCCACATCCGACGAGGTCAAGCCGTCAGTCGATTTGCCGTTCACGTTCGCCAGCACGTCATTGGGGCGCAGTCCGGCCTTATACGCAGGCGAACCGACGAACGGCTCCACGATGACCGTCTGCATCACGCCCGCCTGATTCAGGCGGCCTTCAATCCGCATCCCGACCCCGTAATAATGCCCGCGCTGATCCTCCCGCATCTGGGCCAGCGCTTTCGGATCGAAAAAATTCGAGTGCGGATCGAGTGTCCGCAGCATCCCAGGAATCGCCCCATTGTAGATCGCCTTATCTGCATTTACCGGGTCGGCAAAGTTCTGTTCGACAGTGGAATAAAGCCGTGTGAAATCCCGTACGCTCGCACTGATGTCGTCGTCACCTGTGGCGGCGGAGGCCACCTGTGGGTTCGGTCCATAGAAACCGCCGACTACGGCGGCAGCCACGACAAGGACCGGAATCACTAATAACGAGCGGTACTTACGGGGGATGATGGCCATTGACTCGTACTCCTCAGAAGCGCGGCGCACGCCTCTCTAGTGTCAGTATACCAGCGTGTAATTCCAACACGTTGCGGTTTTTCCGCCCTGGAACGGCGGGGGAATTCGCCCCCAGCGTTGGACGTGCGAAATCCGTTTACGTTCTATAATCGGTCTGTGCCGGAAGCGAACGAAGTCGTCAATAATGTTGTCGCCGCAAAGGCGGCTGCCCCGAAGCTGGAGGATGGTGTGATCGAGCTCAAACACCGCCCGCCGGTCCTTGAAGGCGGCACCGCCGTCTACCTGCACTACAACGGTCCCACCGACCAGCTCCATGCGATGTGCACCGGCATGTGCGTACTCGACCCGGGCGCAACACCACACCCGCCTCATCGCCACCCGGAAGAAGAGATCATGATCGTCTCGGACGGAACGGGCGAAATCTATTGTGACGGAAAGACGACGCAGGTCGGGCCCGGCGCGATCATGTACTGCGCGGGTCAGACGGAACATGGCATCACGAATACCGGCAAGGTGCCGATGACGTTCTACTGGTCGAAGTGGCTCGCGAAGGGCTTTGAGTGAACTTCGCTCATCTCACGCTGCCCACGGAGGACGTGGAACGCACCGCTGCCTTCCTCGAAAAGACGCTCGGCTACACGCGCAATCCTTCGCCCGCGAATTCACCGGTGCCCACGATCTGGCTGAACATCGGCCGCGGCCAGGAAATGCATGTGACGTATGTGGATGGCTTCCGCACGTCGCCGTTCGAAGGCGAATTCGGACGCCACATTGCGGTGTTTCATCCGGTGGCTGATTTCCCCGCTCTGCGCCAGCGCGTGCAGGAAAACGGCGGTGAAATCACGGAGCCGCTACGCCCCACGCCGCACCAGCGCTTCTTCTTCCGCGAGCCGGTAAACGGCTTCGTCTTCGAAGTAATCGACCAGGCCCGGGAATCGCGTTAAACCTGGTGTAGTGATGTTAGTGGGTGGTGCTTCGGCCGGCGCACATCGAATTAGTGCCCAACGGCGCCTGAAGTCTTCGGTAATTCCCGGGCAGAAGCCCGGCGGCAAACCCCAAGCTCTGCCCCACAACGCTACTTCTGGGCGCGAGCCGCGCGAATCTTATCGACGTTGTCCACCAGCGCCTGAGCCTTCGGCATCGCCGCCACCGCGGCCAGCACCTCTGGATCCGTCTTCAGATCGTACTCGGTCGAAACATCCACATTGAACGCCGTCTTCAGGATGTTCTCTTCCAGTTGCCGCCGAATCTCCCCCGATTCCTTCGCAAAATCGGCTTCGTCATAGTCGACTTTCTGCCCCTGCAGCCAGGTCTTGAACGCCGCCATCTGCGCATCATCGAATTGCCAGCCCTGCGGCAGCGGGTCCTTGTGAATGGTGAAGAAGTGTTTCGTGTACGCCGCGAATTCATCCTTCATGAGCAGCTCGGTTTCGACCGGCCCCATCAGCGGTTCATCGAACTTCTGGTCCGGCGAAATACCGCCGCCGCCATAAACCGTGCGTCCGCTGTCCGTCATCTTCACGTCGTTCGGATTCCGCGCCGCCGTGTTGTTCCGGTAGTAGTAGTCGAAGAATGAAACGCTCGAATAGTCGCGCTGAATCAGACGGCCGCTCGGCGTGTAATAACGCGCCGTCGTCAGCGCCAGCCCGGTGTTTTCCTGCAGCGGATACACCGTCTGCACCAGGCCCTTGCCGAACGTGTTCTCGCCCAGCACCCACGCGCGGTCATGATCCTGCAGCGCGCCGGTCACAATCTCCGAAGCGCTTGCCGAATTCCGGTTCGTCAGCACGACGATCGGATAATTCAGCCCGTGATTCCCTTCCGTCGCCTTATAGCTCTGCTCCTGCGATGCGCGGCCGTGATGCGAAACAATCTCTACGCCCTTCGGCAGCAGATGGTCCGCAATCTTCACTGCTTCGGTCAGCAGGCCGCCCGGATTCCCTCGAAGATCGAGCACCAGCCCTTTCAGGTTCGGCTCATCCAGCTTCTTGAGCGCCGCGAAGAAATCGTCGCTTGTGGTTTCGATAAAGCCCGTATGATCGATCCGCACATAGCCAATTCCATTCGGCAGCATGAACGAAGCCGACACGCTCGAACGCGGAATCGCATCGCGCGTTACCGTGAAATTCTTCTGCTCATTGTCATCGCCGCGCAGAACCTGAATGTGCACCTGTGTGCCGCGCGGTCCGCGCAGCAGATCTGCCACGTCGGCTGAACTGAGCCCATCCGTCGGCTTGCCATCCACGTCGGCAATCACGTCGTTCGGAAGCAGCCCGGCCTTCGATGCCGGCGAGCCCACCAGTGGATCCACCACCACTGTCTGGATTACGTGCTGTGGGTTCAGCTTGCTCACCACTTCCATCCCGACCCCGTAATAGTGGCCACGCTGATCTTCGCGCATGGCCTTGAGAGCTTTGGGATCGAAGAAGTGCGAGTGGGGATCGAGCGTCACCAGCATGCCCGGAATCGCGCCGTCGTAAATGGCCTGATCGGCATTCACCGGGTCGGCGAAATTCGATTCCACAGTGGAATAGAGCCGCGTGAAATCCTTCACGCTCGTGGCGAGATCGTCGTCGCTGTTGGCTGAGGCGGCGGCCGCCTTTGTGCCAGGCCCGTAGAATCCGCCGATCGCGGCGCAGGCCAGAACCAACAAGGGGATTTGAATAAAGGACCGGCGTTTGAACGGCTTGGCAAAGAGGGCCATGAGTTTAAGATCGCTCCTGAGCCCACTTGCGGTCAAGGCTCTATTTGTCAGTTTGAGTAGACGGCTTACTTCCTGAGACGTTAGTTTTACTGCTGTGGTTTCTTCAGCGTGGCTTGCTTCGTCGCTCCAGCCCTCGGCGATTTCGCCATGTTTTCCGCGATAAACACCCCGCTCTTCCCGGCCGCAATCACATCGAGGTCACCATCGCCATCGATGTCTGCCACCCGGACCTGCAAGCCAGCGCCCATCCGGCTGCTGTAATCGATAATATGGCGGACCCATTCGATTCCGCCGTTTCCGGCCGCTCCCGGAGCCGCTTTTCGATATTCATACCAGTAAAGGCCAAGCGGCTCTTTTTCACCCGGATCCGAGCCGTTGTGCGCCATATATCGTTTCCCGGTCACCAGATCCGGTTGGCCATCCCCATTCAGGTCAACAAAAGCGGACGCGTGCGCCTGCGACCAGGAGTTGTCGATTGTCCGCCGCACCCAGCGCGGTTCTTTCCCGGCCTCGCCCGGCACCTGCTCGAACCAAAAGATTCCATAATCATGCGCGGCCGTCGTCAGGATGTCCGGGTGGCCATCGCCATTCAGATCCACCACATACATGAAGCCGAACTGCGTCCCACGAACCGGAGCAGCGGGCGCCGTTGCGGCTCCTCCCCGGGCCGGAGCGGCAGGAGGGATCTCCCAATCGGTCTCATGAAACTTCCACTTACCGTCATTTTCCGGATTCGAAGGATCCGGCGGCGCTTCGAGCCAGCCTTTCGGGGTAATAATGTCGGTCCGCCCATCCCCATTGACGTCCCCGGCTCCAATGCCGTGCCCATAGCTCTGCTTCGAAACCACATGCTTCACCCACTGGTGGTTCTTCAGTTCGAACCACGCGAGCGGCACCGTCGGACGGTCAAACTCGGGCAGCACCTCCAGCGCCTTCCCGTCGTTGTTCAGATCCACCAGGAAAGCGAACTCCGTAGGCCCGCTGCGGTCGATCTCCGTCGCCTGCCACTCTTTCACCGATGGCGACGCCACGTTCTTCCCAGGGTTCTTCAGCCACACGATATTGCCCGAAAAGTAACCAAACTGAACAAGATCCGGATACCCGTCGCCGTCCACATCGACCGGCAGATCGCTGAAGTTGTCTACGTAGTTGTTGGTGAAATTGATATCGCGGATATGGTGCTTTTTCCAGGTGGGCGCCTCGTACCAGCTATCGCCTGAAACGATATCCGGCAGTCCGTCCCGGTTGATATCCACGATCGCCGTGGTCTCCGTCGCGCCCGGATCGATCATCCGGACCCGGAACGTCAGATCGGCCGGACGGCTGGCCGCGGTCAAAAGCGCCGCGGAAACTAAAGTAAACAGGAGAAATTGGCGCACAATTGGTTCCTCGCTTCCGAGAATCCATCATATACTCGTCCGCTGCGGACGGCAAAAATGGCACGGAACATTCATCTTTGCATCGGAGTCTTATACTATGGACGTATGTTTGAGGTCCCTGTGGCCGATTATTCGCTCAATCTGAATGCACAACTGACGTCCGAGCAGCAGGCGAACCTGGAAGATCAGGCGCTGATCTCTGCCCTCCAGCGGGCCGAGCCCAGTGCTTACGAAACCCTGATCCGCCGGTTCCAGACTCCCGTCTACAACCTCGCGTGGCGGCTCCTCGATAATCCGGCCGACGCCGGTGACGTGGTTCAGGAAGTTTTCCTGAAGGTGTTCCGCAACGTGGATCATTTCCGCGGCGACAGCAGCCTTCGCACCTGGATCTACCGCATCGCCGTC
>DASZVV010000233.1:0-5094 GCA_035546955.1 Bryobacteraceae bacterium | reverse complement strand
AGCGCTAAAGATACAAAGCGCCTCGCGTGGGAAGCCATCGACCGCGTCGGCCTTCGCGAGGCCAGCGCGCGCGGCACCGCGAGTTACAGCAAAGGCATGCGACAGCGCATCCGGTTAGCCCAGGCGATCGCTCACCGCCCGCGCATTCTGGTCCTCGATGAGCCGCTGAACGGCCTCGATCCGCTCGCCCGCGCCGAAACTATCGCGCTCTTCCAGGCGCTCGCCGCCGAAGGCTCGCACGTCCTGATCTCGACCCACATCCTCCACGAAGTGGATCTGATCTCCGACCACGTGATCATGATGAATCAGGGCTACGTGGTCGCCGAAGGCCGCATCCGCGGCATGCGCGACGAAATCGCCGAGCATCCCATGCAGGTGCTCATCCGCTGCGATAAGCCGGAGTATCTGGCCTCGCGGCTGTTCCACGAAAACAAAGTCGTCGAGGTCCGCCTCCACGCCGATCGCGCCGGCCTCCTCGTCCGGACGAAGAATGCCGACGGCTTCTACAAGCTGCTGAACCACATCGCGCTCAACGGCGTGCAGATCGAATCCGTCGCTCCGGCCGATGACGATGCCGAGTCGGTTTACGAATATCTGATCGGATCGGAGGAGAGCACGAAATGAATCTCTGGCGCCGGCAAATTTTCGGCATCCTCCGGATCGACCTCAAGAAGACGTTCTTCTCGAAGCGCGGCATCTGGATCTGGCTGCTCGCCTTCTGTCCGGAGATCCCGATGATCGGCCACTGGCTGTTCAGTAATGGCAACAATCGCGGCGACACGCTCGGCCAGGATGTCCAGATCCTCGCGGGCATCTTCCAGTTCTTCTACCTGAGGGTGGCGATCTTCTTCGGCTGCGTTGGCATCTTCTCGAATCTGTTTCGCGGCGAGATGATGGACAAAAGCCTGCACTATTACATGCTCGCGCCGGTCCGCCGCGAAGTGCTGGTGGCGGGAAAGTTCATCTCGGGGCTGACCGCCGCCATCGTCATCTTCGGCGGCTCCGCGCTGCTGATGTTTCCGGCGATGTTCTGGCACCACGGCCGCGAACTGATGAGCGCATACATGTTCGCGGGACCGGGGATGTCGCATCTGGCTTCCTATTTCACGGCGGCCGTCCTTGCCTGCATCGGATACGGCAGCCTCTTCCTCGCCTCGGGCGTCCTCTTCCGGAACCCCCTGGTCCCGGCGGCTGTCCTTCTTATATGGGAGAGCATCAACGGATTCCTGCCGGCCCTATTAAAGAAGATCAGCATCATTTACTGGCTGCAGTCCCTTTGCCCGATCCCGATGCCGGCCCCCCAGGGAAAGCAGGGGATCGCCGCTCTGCTGGTCATCGACATCGCTCCGGCCCCCACCGAACTCGCGATCATCAACCTGCTCTTGATCGCTTCGTTTGTCGTGGTCTGGGCGGCACTTCGGGCGCGCAGCCTGGAGATTTCGTACGGAGCGGATTGATTGATATGATCGGGTCATCCAATGTCACCCGTCCGGTTAGCAGCGGCGGCCACAGTCCTGGTTCTTCTGGGGTGGTCTCAGAACCCCGCGGCGCCTACGGTTGATTTCGCCCGCGACGTACACCCCATCATCGCCACGCATTGCCTCGGCTGCCACAGCGCGGAGAAGCGCTCGGGCGGCCTTTCGCTTGCGACCTACGCCGACGTGATCGACGGCGGGCGCAGCGGAGCGGTGGTCCATCCGGGGAACAGCGCGAACAGCCTGATCCTCGCGCGGCTCACCGGGACGATCACGCCGCAGATGCCGTTCGGCCTCACGCCGCTGAGCACGGAAGAGATCGCGACGATCAAAACGTGGATCGATCAGGGCGCGCGCGAGACGCCGACCTCGGATCCGGCGAAGGGGAAGTGGGAAGCGCCGCTGACACTGGAGAAGCCGTCCGTTCCGGACGTGACGTGGAAGGATTGGACCTCGCCGATCGACCGGATCGTCTCGGCCTACCTTGCGAAAAACGGAGCCACCGAGCCCAAACTGGTTTCGGACGGCGTCTTCGCCCGCCGCGTCTGGCTCGACGTCCAGGGCCTTCTTCCGCCGCCGGATCAACTGCAGGCCTTCCTCGACGACCAGTCGCCGAACAAGCGCGAAGCGCTGGTGAAGCGTCTGCTGGCGAACAACGAGCAGTACGCCGAGAACTGGATGTCGTTCTGGAATGACATGTTGCGCAACGACGAGGGCGTCAATTACTTCTCCGAGAACGCCGGCCGGAAGAGCATTTCGGACTGGCTGTTCACCTCGCTCAAAACGAACGCGCACTACGACGAGATGGTGCGGAAGCTGCTCAATCCGCGCGGTCCGAACGACCCGGGCGGATTCCTGCAGGGCGTGAACTGGCGCGGCACGGTAAGCGCGAGCCAGACCCCGGCGATGCAGGCGGCGCAGAACACGGCGCAGATTTTCCTCGGCATCAATCTGAAATGCAATTCGTGCCACGACAGCTTCATCAGTAAGTGGAAGCTGAAGGACGCCTACTCGCTCGCGGCGTACTTCACGGAAGACGACCGGCTGGAGCTCTATCGATGCGACGTCGCCCAGCATCAGTATGCGCAGGCGGCGTTCCTTTATCCGGAGCTGAGCCAGACTCCGAAGTCGGATTCGCAGGAAGACAGGCGCGCCGCGGCCGCGGCGATCTTTACCGACCCGCGGAATGGGCGGCTGCCCCGCACGATGGTGAATCGGATCTGGCAGCGGCTGCTGGGGCGAGGAATCGTGGAGAATCCGGACGAGATGGACGGCGAGCCGTGGAGCCCGGCGCTGCTCGACTGGGTGGCGAGCGATTTCGTCAACAGCCACTATGATCTGAAGCATCTGATGGAGACGATTCTGACTTCGCGGACTTATCAGATGCAGGCCATTCCGCAGGCGGGCGAGGCACCGAAGGAGTACACCTTTAAAGGACCGGAAGTCCGGCGGATTACGGCAGAGGAATTCGCGGATGCGATCGGATCGATTACGGGCAAGTGGGAAATGTACACGCCGCCGCGCACGCCGGATTACTTCGCGACGACGCCGGCGGGAACCGCGCCAATCGAAGCCGCGCGCAACTGGCGGGTCGCGGCGAATCCGCTGACGCGCGCGCTGGGGAGGCCGATCCGCGATCAGGTTTACAGCACGCGCGACAATCAGGCGACGACGCTGCAGGCGCTCGAACTGACGAACGGCGAAACTCTGACGCACTGGCTGTTGCGCGGAGCACAATCGATGCTCGCCGAGATTCCGCCTCCTCCGAAGGCGCTGTTCGATACGCCTTACAGCGGGCGGGCCGGGGTGCCGTTCGATATCGACGTTTCGAAATCGACGAAGCTCTGGCTGCTGGTGCGCGACGAAGGATCGTATTCGCCGGAGAAACTGGCAACGATCTGGAACAAGGCGGGATTCGACGGCCCGAACGGGCGAACGGATCTGGCGGATCTGAAGCCGGAAGATCCTTCGGGACTGCGGGCGGAGTTTCCACCCGAAGTAGTGCCGCCGCCACCGCCTCCACCCGCATTGCCGCCGGTGATTTACGCGCTCGATGGCGATGGCGTTCGGGTGAAAGCGCCCTCGATGCTCGTCTATGACATCGCGGGGAAGGGATTCACGCGGTTTTACGGAATTGTTGGGGTGGAGAACAAGATCATTACATCGGATCTGGCTCCGAAGATCAGATTCCTGATTTTCGACCAGAAGCCGGACATGGAGCGATTGACGCCGATCGAGGCCGGTAGCCCGGTTCCGCCACCGCCCGCGCTGAAGACGTCAAAGGAAGTGGTGGATCGCGTGTTCCATTACGCTCTGGGGCGCGCGCCCTCGCCCGCGGAGCGTGATGCGGCGCAGGCGGCGTTGTTCGACTCCGCGCATCCTGACAGAGTTTCGGCCGAAGGGCTGGCCGATTTGTTATGGGCTGTTCTGATGAAGCCCGAGTTTCAGTTGATTTATTGAGGCACCCGTCATGACCAAAGAAGAAAAATACATCAGCTCGCGTATCAGCCGCCGTGGATTTATGGGAACGACGGCCGCGGGATCCCTTGCCGCGCTGGTTGGCGGCGAGCCGGAACTGGTTCGCGCGGCGACGGCGCCGCCCGCGACCGCGGATGCCGTCATCGTCTTATGGATGGCGGGCGGGATGGCGCAGACGGAAACGTGGGATCCCAAGAGGTACACGCCGTTCAAGCCGGGGGTGCCGACGGCGGAAGTGCTCAGCACATTTCCGGCGATTCGAACTTCCGTGGACAACATCCAGATCTCGCAGGGGCTGGAACGCGTGGCGAAGCTGATGGATCGGGCGGCGCTGATCCGCACGTTCCAGGCGGCGGATCTCGGATTCATTCTCCATTCGCGGCATCAGTATCACTGGCATACGGGCTATGTTCCGCCGCAGCCGATGGCGGTTCCGCATATCGGCGCGGTGATCACGAAGACGCTGGGGCCGCGCAATCCGACGATGCCGGCGTTTGTCGCGATCGGGCAGAATATGGAGATTGGTGCGGAGAGCCCGGCGGTGAAGGCGTTCCATACGGCCGGATTTCTGGGAACGGAGTACGGACCGTTTATGATTACGGATCCGGCGGATGCGGCGTCCGCGGTGAGGCCGCCAGCGGACCTGGGCGACGCGCATTTTCACAGCAGAAGAAAGCTGTACGAAACGCTGCTGGCGGATGAGCCGGTGTATCAGTTCGGCGGCGATTATCAGCGGCAGTCTCTGATTCGCTCACTCGATGCGGGGGACCGGCTGCTGAATTCGGCGTCGGCGAAGGCCTTCGATCTTTCGCTCGAGCCGAAGAAGAGTTTCGATATTTACAACAACGGCCGGTTCGGACAGGGATGTCTGCTGGCGCGGCGGCTGATTGAAGGCGGCGCGCGCTATGTGGAAGTGACGACGGAGTACATTCCGTTCCGCTACTGGGATTCGCACGAGAACGGGCATGAGCGCGCGAAGACGATGAAGGAGACGATCGACGCGCCGGTTTCGCAGCTCATTCTGGACCTGGAAGAGCGCGGGCTGCTGAATCGCACGCTGGTGGTGCTGGCGAGCGAGTTCGGGCGCGATGCGATCACCGAAGGCAAGGTGGGAAAAGAAGTGAAAGACCAGGCGAACACG
>DASZVV010000232.1:0-22668 GCA_035546955.1 Bryobacteraceae bacterium | reverse complement strand
CCGGCCGCACCGTCACGAATCCGTCGATCACCTGATCGTTCGAATCGCTGAATTTCGCCTTGATCGACGAGCCCACCCGCGCCAGCGACGCAGCCGGCCCCGATTTCACATAGCCGGGAAGATAGAAGTTCACCAGCCCGTCGATTGCCCGCATCTGCATCTCCGGGTCCGCGTCGTGCGTCGCCTGGATGAGCGGATCGAGCGAATCTTTGCCGCCCAGCTCCGTGAGCTGTTTGACGACCTCAATCCGCGTATCGAGCGCGGGGCTGTTCAGATACAGTGCGAGTTTGGGAATCGCCGACTGTCCGTCTTTCGCCACCAGCCGGACATCTTTGGGAGTTGGATTCTGCGCCAGCGCTGAGACCGGCAGCAGCAAACAGAAAATACCGATCGAAAACCGCATTACCTCGATTATCGCAAGTGGGGCATGGCTTCACGTCTTGCCCGCCGGGCGTCTGTCCGCCGCCGCACTACCGGATAAACTCGACGTCCACCCGATTCGGAATCAACCCCGCCTCGAATCCCTTGTCGAGCAGCAGCTTCACTGCCTTCGGAATCTCCTCACCCGCATCCACTGTGTAGTGATTCACGTACATCCCGACGAATTTCTCCGCCAGCCGCGCTTCCATATCCCGCGCAAACTGCAGCGCGTATTCGAGCGCTTCCGAGTGATTGTCGAGAGCGTACTGAATGCTCTCCCGCATCATCCGGCAGCATTCCGTCTTGATGTTGTCGGGCAGTGAGCGCAGCAAAACGTTACCGCCGAGCGGCAGCGGAAGGCCGTAGGTTTCCTTCCACCACTTACCCATATCGAGCACACGGTGGAAACCCGCCTTGTTATAGGTGAGCTGCGCTTCGTGAATGATCAGACCCGCGTCAGCGGACCCATCCGTCACCGCATCCAGAATCTTGTCGAACGGCACCACCACCGGCGTGAAATCCGGCTCGAAGATTTTCAGCGAAAGATACGCGGTCGTCAGCGTTCCGGGAATCGCGATTCGCTTTCCCTTGATTTCCTCCGGCTCCATCGTCCGCGTCGCCACCACCATGGGGCCGTAGCCGTCGCCCACGCTCGATCCGCTCGCCATCAGCACGTACTTGTCGGCAACATACGGATACGCGTGATACGAAATCGCGCTCAGATCGTACACGCCCTCACGCGCTTTGCGGTTCAGCGTTTCGATGTCCGACAAAACGTGGCGGAACGTGAGCAGCGGGGAACGGACTTTCTTCGTCGCGAGTCCGTAGAACATAAATGCGTCATCGGAGTCCGGGCTGTGGGCGCTCACGATTTCAGTGGGTTTCTGTTGCGGCATACCAGAGGCAGAATTGTCAGTATCTCATGGCGGATCGGACCGGCTGTTGCCGTTTACCGAGGGAAATCTCTTTGGTTAATAAGAGGTGAAAAGTTCTGGAACCTTCGTTCTACTTCCTGCATAATGAAACCGCGCGGAGAATTCAGCCCTTTCCCGCGGAGACAAAAGTATGAAACCCTTACGAAGAAAAATGATCATCGGCGTCATGATGCCCGCCATCGTGGCCATCCTCGTTCTGCGCCGCACCATGCACATGCCCGCCATGAACGGAGCCCCCATGGTGTCCGTCGAAAGCCTTCTGCTCACCGGCGCGCTGTTCGGTATTGCGATCTCCCAGGCTTTCTCGGTATTCCGCAAACCGGTGGCGCCTTCGAAACAAACCGAAGAGCACGCCGCCGCCGCATAAACCCGGGCCCGAGCTCATCGCTTCGCTTGACGGTCGCCCGCGCCTTTCGGACACCGTTGGCTTGTCCCAAAGGTTGAGCCAAAAGGCCAATATATTCAAGCTTTTTCGCGCTCATCTGTATGCCTCGCGGGCATACAATGGACGTTATGAAAACCATCGCCGCTTTCCTGCTGCTGGGCACACTTGCGTATGCACAGGCGCCTGCCCGGAGCGTGGAGACCCTCACCACCGAACTGAACGCGGCGATGAAGAAGCTGATGGATTGGGGCGGCCTCAACGTCTATGGCAGCGATGACACCGAAGTTCGCGCCCCCAAACCCGGCGAGAATCGCGTCGTGTTCATCGGCGACACCCTCACCGAAAACTGGGGTAAGGGCAAAACGCCGTTCTTCCCTGGCAAACCTTACTTCAATCGCGGCATCGCCATGCAGACCACGCCCCAGATGCTCGTCCGCTTCCGTCAGGACGTGGTTTCTCTTCAGCCCAAAGTCGTCATCATCCAGGGTGGCCTGAACGACATCGGCATGGTGATGGGACCCGGTAGCGAGGGCACTATTTCAGACGCGCTCCATTCGATGATCGATATCGCGAAGCAGCACAACATCAAAGTCGTGATCGCCTCCCTCACTCCCGTCTGTGACGCCTATGGTGTTCCGCAAACGCGCATCCGCCCCGTCGGAAAAATCGCCGCCATCAACGGCACCCTCCGCGACATTGCGCAGGAAACCGGCTCCGTCTATCTCAACTATTATTCGGTCCTCGTCGACACCGCCGCCGGCACCCGCCAGATGAAGAAGGATCTGACCAACAACGGCATCGACCCCAACGATGCCGCCTACGCCCTCATGGCTCCCCTCGCCGAAAAAGCCATCGCCGACGCCCTCGCCTCAAAATAGCGGCGGGATTCCACGAAGGCGCGCAAGCTTTCGGATTTCTTGTGTCTCCCTGCTGATTACTTCGGCAGCCCGAACGCCCAGAACGTCCCGTCGTACGTTCCCAGATACAGCTTCCCGTTCGCGAGCGATAGCCCATTGAAGTGATTGAACGACGTAATTGTGTCGCCGCTCGACCACAGTTCCTTCCCCGTCTCCGCATCCAGCGCGAACAGCGTCACGTGCCCGGATTTGCTCGCACGAATCGACGAATCGAAATTCAGCCCGATATCCGGCCACGCCTGCTTCGTCTCTTCTCCGCTGCCGTACGCGTACACCACGCCGTTCGCGATGATCGGCGGATACCCGCG
Source organism: Bryobacteraceae bacterium (assembly GCA_035546955.1). GTDB lineage: Bacteria > Acidobacteriota > Terriglobia > Bryobacterales > Bryobacteraceae > BOG-234. The sequence goes on along the minus strand of DASZVV010000232.1, from coordinate 19,703 downwards.
ATGCATATCGCGCGATACCCACACCGGCACCAGTTCCAGCTTGCCCGCCGCCTCCTCCAGCTTGAACGCGGCCACGCCGCCTTCCTTCGCCACCGGCGTATTCACCGTCGGGAATTTGAATTGCGAATGCACCGGCCCCCAGAACGGAGCCAGCACCCACCGCGTTCCGTTCGAGTCTTCCCACGTCGAAAGCGCGCCCCAGCTCCCGTTATCCTGGAAATCGACTTCCTCATTGCAGAACAGCGGCGTTTTGTAGAGCGGCGTATGATGATCCGCCCCGCCCGGATTCTTCGGATCCAGCAGGAACAGCCGGCATTCTTTGCCAGAAGCCACCATCAGTTCGCGGCCCTTGTAGTTGAAAATCGTCGCCGTGTTGTTCGGATCCAGATCGCGTTTCCACAGCCAGTACCAGTTCGGCGGCGTGAAATAGTTCTTCACCTTGACGTGATCGCCGTCAATCTGGAATCCCACCATGCTGTTCGCAATGATCAGATTGTTTGGATCCCGCGTGTCCACGTTCCCGTCGCCCGTGGTCGACCACACCGTCCCTTCCGAATCCACCGCCGCTCCCCGCAGGCCCCACAATCCGCCGCTGCGTCCCATCCCCTCTGTCAGATAAACGTGATGCTCGGGATCATCCAGCTTTGTCGCCGCCATGCCAGTGCCGATCGGCGCCCACAGCGTGTTGTTGACCAGTTGCAGCGCGAACTTGCTGTTGCCGAAGTGGAACGTCGGCTTGAGATCTTCGCCGTTCGCCGTATCGAGCGTGTGCACCATGCCGCCGCCGTCGATCACATAAATCGGTCGCCGCCCCTGCGCGTCCGGCGGTCCAATCACAGGCGTATCCGTACTGCCGCCGGGCCCCAGAAATCCGAGATGAGCCGGATCACTGTTCTGATTCGGAGGCCCGTAGCCCCCGCCGCGCCCCGCCGGCTGTTCGTACGTGAAATGCTTGTGCCAGACGATCGTGCCCTTGTTCGCGTCCACTGCATACAGGTTGTCTGACGCGCCGACGACATAGATCATCTCCCGCGTCCCGCTGCTCGTCTTCACGTTGTCCAGAATCATCGCCGGCGTGAACGAAAACAGCGCGCGCGTAACATTGTCCGTCTTCAGCTTCCACAGCAGCTTCAGATTTTTGACGTTGTCCTTCGTCAGGATGTGCTCGTCCTTTTGCCACCCCGTGCGCTGCGCATCGCCGCCGTCCGTCGTCCACTCGGCGGCCCAGCCCAGTGCGCCGCAAATCATGCAGCCGGCGACCGCAACAAAAATCAGCTTTTTCATCTTTTTTTGAACCTCTTGAATCCGCCGCGCTAGAAAATAATCGGAATCCCGTACGCATGAATCTGGCTGTCATGCGTCGCAAACAGCACCATCGACGCATTGATTGCCAGCCCGCCCGTCGCATAGCTCGTCGCCGTCTGGCCGCTCGACCAGATTTCTTTCCCGGTCGAGGAATCGAGCGCATAGAGCACCGCGTTTTTCGGAGACTTCCCCTGCCCCGTGGAAAGTGCGAACACCAGGCCATTCGTGACGGCCGGAGCCGCCGGCGCAATCATGTCGCGCGAAATCCACGCGGGCGTCAGCTTCGGCTTTCCGCCGTTATCTTCCACCTTGAACGCCACGATGGAACCGTTGCTCGCCGTGCCATTCGCAGTTGGAAATTTCAAAGGCGAAGCACCGCTGATCGACGCGTAGATCCATCGCGCATTCCCCTCCGGATCCTCCCACGTCGCGAATGCGTTCCAGATGCCGTTGGCGCCGTCCGCTGCCGCGAACACTTCGCTCTCCGCCAGCGGTGTGTGATGGTCAGATCCGCCGAGCGACGCCGCATCGAGCAGATAGATCCGCCCATTGGTTCCGCCCGCCACGACCACGTCTTTGCCGTTCCACTGGAACACTGCGGGCGTCGCGCCCGGCACTTCCGCGCCCTTCTTCACTACCGCGCCTGCGCCCGACGGGGTGAAGTAATCCTTCACCGCCAGATCCTTCGGACCCAGCGCCACCACCGTGTTGTTGTATTTCCCCGCGGCCGATCCCTGACCCTCGGCAATCAGCCCATAAACCGCGCTGCCGTCGGTCGCCGCGGCAACTCCCGCCGAGCCCGCAAAACCACTCCCATTCGTTGGGAACGACACCGCCTTCTTATCGGCCCCCTCTATATCGACCGCGTACAGCGCGTTCGGATGGCCACCGCAATCGTTCTCGGTCGCCGCGTAAATCATGCCGCCATCCATCATCAGGTCACTCACCCGCGAATTCGCCGGCACAAAGGGGATCGGCGCGGTCGCCTTGTTATCGCCATCCTGCTGCCGCAGCGTCTCGAGCGAACCATCCGGAGCAACTACCCACACGTGTGGACCGCCAGCGCCTCCGCGCCCAAAACCGCCGCCACCGCCGCGTCCGCGTCCCGGTGCACCGCGCCCGCCAGGCCCTCCCTCGCGCCCCGCTCCAGGAGGAGGCAGCGGCGCTGGATTCCGCGCCACGCTCGTACTCCCGCCTGACATCGTCAAGCCCGACGTGATCCCGCCCGGGCACAATGCCGTTCCCGCCGCCGGAGCGCCCGCACTCACTTGCGTCTTGAAATACGGCTTGCCTGTCGAATAATCGATCGAATAGACATCCGAAGCCCCCGCCACAAAAGCGAGCGACTTGAATCCCTTCCAGCTGATGATGTTCGTCAGCATCACCGGTGTCCCCATTCGCTGCGGCTTTGGATCGACTTTATACGAATAGAGCAGCTTGATCTCGCCCTTCGCCGCGCTCTCCCGCGAAAGCTGATCTTCGCTTCTCGACCATCCATCGCGCTGCGGATTTCCGCTCGAGCTCGACCAATCCGCGCTCAAAAACAGCGCCCCCGCAACCCCGGCTGCAATGGCAATCGGCAGTGCTTTTTTCATTCGGACCACCACCCTCGTTTCTGCGCGCACCGGCCCACGAACGCCAGATTCGGCGGCGCCGCCGCGCACTGAAATCATATAGCAGCCTGGGCCGGATTGTCGAGAGATAAAGTGCCGTTTTCCCCTTTAAAATAAGGGGTTTGCCTGCGTATTGGTCGGACCTTCGACGTCAGTTCGAGCCGTATTTATCGGCCAGCGCGTAATACCCTTTGCGCACCTGAACCTTCTGGTCTTTCTGGTGCGTTCGCAGGTCGACCTTTCGGTAGGTCCCGTCCTTCTTGTCATTCGTCGGCGTGTATCCGATCAGGTACTGCGTCCGCATCTCTTCCTGAATCTGATCGAAAATTTTGGGCAGGGTATCTTTGCCGCTGACCCGGAACACACGGCCTCCGGTATCCTCCGCCATCTGCTTCAGCGCACTTTCCCCGGAATAGCCGATATTGAATCCGCCGTAAAACGCCCGGTCCACATAAAGAATCCCGTAGATGATGGCATCCGCCTTCTGCGCCGCCTCGATCGCGTCTTTGATCCCGAGCTTGCTGCCTTCATCTTCCCCATCCGTAATCAGGATGAGCGCCTTGCGTCCGCTCTCCTGCGCCAGCATGTCATGCGACCCCAGGTACACCGCATCATACAGAACCGTTCCCGCCTGATGGTTCATGGTCGGCACCGGCCCCGCCGTCGGACCCGAATATCCCATGTTCAGCTTGAGCCGTTGCAGGCCCTGCTGCAGCAGCCGCGGACTCCCCGTGATGTCCTGCAGCAAATCCGAATCCGCCCCGAAGCTGATCAGAAACGCTTCATCCTTCGCCTTCAGCATGCTGTTGAAGAACTGCGCACCCGCCTGCCGCTCGATCTCGATCAGATTCTGCTGGCTTCCCGAGACGTCAATCATCAGCCCCATCGTCAGCGGAATGTCCGTCTCCCGGCTGAAGTACTTAATGGTTTGCGGCTTCCCGTCTTCCGCCACGTCGAAATCGTCTTTGGTGAGGTTCCCGACAAGGCCGCCCTGCTTGTTATGCACGGTTGCGTAAAGCGTGACAACATTGACATCAACTTTGATCTGCGCGCCGAGATCGGCATCCTTGATGTCGCTCGACGCAGCCTGCTGGGCGGACATTCGCGCCGGCGTGCCGGAGAGAAGCACCAGAGCCGCCATCGTGACGCCGCCGATTTTCATACAATCGAAAGTGCGCATGGATCTGAAAAAGTGACGTGTGCCGATTTGACCCAGTTTCATGCGTGCCGCCATAAAACACCTCAAAAAGGATCCGGTTCTCGGTTCCATCATCGACCGCCACGGCAAGTTCGCTATGAACTACGGCGAGCCCGTGTTCGAATACCTCGTCCGATCTATTGTCTATCAACAATTGAGCGGCCGGGTAGCCAGTGTGATTTACGGGCGGTTCCGCGACGCGCTCGGCGGCTCCGTCACCCCGGACGCCATCCTCAAACTTCGCCCCGAAAAAATGCGGAAACTCGGCCTTTCCGGCCAGAAAACCACCTATATCCGCGAACTCGCAAAGCACACGAAGAAAGGCACAGTCGTCTTCGAACGCCTCCCGGAAATGACCGACGACGAAGTGATTGAACACCTCACCCAGGTCAAAGGCATCGGCGTCTGGACCGCCCATATGTTCCTGATCTTCGCTTTACGCCGTCCAGACATCCTCCCCACCGGTGACCTGGGTATCCGCACCGCCATCCAGAAAGCCTGGAACCTCCCCGATCTCCCCAAACCGCCCGAAATCGAAAAAATCGCCGCCACCTGGCGTCCCTGGGCCTCCGTCGCCTCCTGGTACCTCTGGCGCTCTCTGGATAGCAAGTAGTCGAATCCTTTACTCCGCATCCCCGGAGCAACCCTTTGCGCATTTCCTCGCGCACACCATGGCAATCGCAATCGGGACCCGCATCACTCCGTCTCCGTAAACTTCAATTCATTCCCAAACAGATCCGCACCCGAAAATGCCAAGTCCCGCACAGCCCCGCGATGTGTTTTATAAACCCTCGATGTGTTTTATAAACCCGCGATGTGTTTTATAAACCATTGATGAGCGGCCCGATTGTAACCGCGCGCGTTGGTGAGACGCTATATTAAGACGGACCCTAACATGTCAACTTCCCTCACGCGCCGCGCCATGCTTGCCAGCACCGCCGGTGCCGCGCTCGCCCTCAAAGCTTTCGCCAAAGTCAATGGCGTCGAACTCGGCGTCTGCGGAAAGCCCACTGAAGTCGCCGAGACCGTCCAGTACGGCTACGACTATCTCGAACCCTCCGCTGCCACCGTCGCCGCCCTGTCGGATGCCGACTTCAACGCTTTCCGCGACCAGCTCAAGGCCTCCAAAACCTATTGCCGCAGCTTTAACATCCTCTTCTCACGCGGCCAGAAAATCGACGGCCCCACAGTCGATCTCGACGCGATCATGAAATACCTCGACACCACCTTCGCGCGCTGCAAGGAAAGCGGCGCGAAAGTAGTCGTCTGGGGCAGCTCCGGGTCTCGCAACGTTCCGCCCGATTTTTCGCGCGATAAAGCCTGGGACCAGATCAAGGAATTCCTGAAACCCGCCGGCGACGTAGCGAAGAAGCATGACATCGTCATCGGCATCGAATTCCTCCGCCATCAGGAAAGCAACATCATCAACACCGGCGCCGAGGCGCTCAAGCTGCTCACCGAAGTCAACCACCCCAATGTGCAGATGATCGTCGATTACTATCATCTCGCCACCGAAAAGGAAGACCCCGATATCATCCGCAAGGCGAAGGACCACATCGTCCACATGCATTTCGCCAATCCCGCCGGCCGCCGGTGGCCGCATTCGGTCGATGAAGATCCGGGCTACGCGGGCTTCTTCAAAGCCGTGAAAGACATCAAATACACAGGCGGCCTTTCCATCGAAGGCAACGGTTCCTTCGATGCTGATGGCGCCGCCAGCATGGAGTTCTTCAAAAAAGAGCTCGCCTGATGCGCAAATCGCTGCTCCTTCTCGCCGCCTTCGCCGCGTGCCTCCACGCACAAGGCGGGCGTGGACGCGGAGCCGCCCCCATGCGCGCTCCCGAACCTGGCCCGGCCAATAAACAGGTCGTCGATCCCGCCGCGGCCGATCGCGGCAAAGCCATCTACATTGTCGAATGCGTCACCTGCCACGGCTCGAAAGCCCGTGGCTCGAGCGAGGGCGCGCCGCCCGGATTGCAGGGCCCCGATCTCGTCCGCTCGCAGATCGTCCTCCATGATCTGCTCGGCAGTGACCTCGGCCCGTTCCTCAAGAAGGGCCACACCATGCAGAGCGGAAAGTCCAGTTCCACGCTCACCCAGGAACAGATCGTCGACCTCTCGCACTTTCTCAAACAGCGCCTCTATGACACGCTGAATCGCGGTCCCAACAATTCCGGCAACCCCGCGCCCAACATCGTCACCGGCGACCCGAAAGCCGGCGAAGCTTATTTCAACGGCGCGGGCAAATGCAACACGTGCCACTCGCCCACCGGCGATCTCAAAGGTATCGCCTCGAAATACGACCCGGTCTCGATCCAGCAGCGCTTTCTCTTCACCGGTCCCGCCCGCGGCGGACGTGGCGGGCTCGGCCGCGGCGCGGCTGCCGACCCGAAGAATACCGTCACCTGGACCGTCACCCTCCCCGACGGCAAGTCATACACCGGCGAGGCCATCCACGTCGACGATTTCGATGTCGAGATCCGCGATGAAAATGGCGAAGTCCATTCCTGGAAGCGAACCCCGGCGATGAAACTCGTCGAACACGATCCCTTCGCCGCCCATCACGAGATGCTCCGCCACTACACCGAAAAAGAAATTCACGACGTCGTGGCATATCTGGAAACTCTGCAATGACTGCAATCAAAATTGCGATCGCGGCCGCCTGCGTCACCCTCGCGCTAACCGCCGATGGCCTCAACCCCGCATCGCTGGCCAAAGCCCCCACCAATTCCTGGCCCACCTACAGCGGCGATTACTCCGGCCGCCGCTACAGTCCGCTCAGGCAGATCAACGCAGCCAACGTCAATTCGCTGTCGCTCGCCTGGGTCTACCACCTTCAGCCCGAAGTCACCTTCGGCGGCGGCCTCAAAGCCACACCGGTAATGGTCGATGGCGTCCTCTATTTCTCCGTTCCCGATCACGCCTGGGCCGTGGACGCCCGGACCGGCCGTCAGCTCTGGCATTATCAGTGGGCTTCCACAGGCGGCAATCACATCGGCAATCGCGGCGTCGCCATCTCCGGCAACTGGCTCTTCTTCGAAACGCCCGATTGCTACATGGTGTCGCTCAACATCAAAGACGGCACCGAGCGCTGGCACAAACCCATCTGCGATCTTGCCGATTTCTACTACGCCTCCGTAGCGCCGCTCGTCATCGGCAATCACGTGATCGCGGGCGTCAGCGGCGACGCCGTCGATAATCCCGGCTACATCTCATCTCTCGATCCCGAAACCGGCGAGCAGCAGTTGGCGCTGGTATGCGCACCCGAATCCCGGCGACCCCGAAGCGAAGACCTGGCCCAATCTCGACGCCATGATGCACGGCGGCGGCATGACCTGGGGACCAACCACCTACGATCCCGCCCTCAATCTCCTCTACTTCGGCACCGGTAATCCGCAACCCGTCATCGCCGGCAAAGCGCGCCCCGGCGCCAATCTCTACACCGAATGCATCATCGCGCTCAATCCCGATAACGGAAAAATGGCCTGGTATTTCCAGGCATCGCCGCACGACACACATGATTGGGACGCTACCGAAACACCCGTCCTCATCGACGGAACCATTAACGGCCAGCCGCGCCGCCTGCTCGCACAGGCGAGCCGCAATGGATGGTTCTTCGTGCTGGACCGCGCCACCGGCAAAGACATCGTCAGCACGCCTTACGTCGATGCCAACTGGGCAAAGGGCAAAGACGCGAAAGGCCAGCCGATCCCCGATCCCGCGCACGAGCCGCAACTCGATGGCGCGCTCGTCAATCCCAATCAGGGCGGCGCATCCAACTGGCCGCCGCCCGCTTTCAACCCGGATACCGGACTCTTCTACATCAACGCCTCCAACGCCTGGAGCGTGTATTACATTTACGACACGGAAGCGAAGCCCGAAGGCTGGGGCGGCAACGACCGCGGCGGCTACGCGGAATCGTTCCTCGATGCCATCGACTACCGCACCGGCCAGTCGAAATGGAAGCACCGCTGGATCGGCGGAGCGCGAGCCCCCATCCTCACCACCGCCGGCAATCTCCTCTTCACCGGCGGCCCCAGTCAGGATCTCGTCGCCCTCAACGCCGCCACGGGCGAAGCCCTCTGGCACTCCATTCTTGGTGGCAACATCAGCAACGCCCCGATCACCTACGAGCTCGATGGCAGCCAGTACATCACCGTCGCCGTCGGCGACACCATCTACTCATTCGCGATGTACGGGAAATAGGCGGCGCCGTTGTGCAGGATGCGTGGCGCCACTCAGTGAGTGTTAGGTAGCCCCACGACGATCAGTACCGAGTAATCCTGCTTGTGACAGCCGTTCACAGCAGGCATAGCCGCACCCGGATTCACGGGAAAACCCCCGGTGGGAGCGTTCGCGGGCGAACACGAGCCGGACGCCTTCGCCGGCGTGTAGCGTGCCGAACGGCACCCGAGGTGGGTGACATCGTAGAGGGTCGCGCCGTCGGCGAGTTCCCACCGCTGATTGCCGTCCTTGTCTTTGGGGTGAACCGTCAGCACGCTCGTCACATCGCGGTCACCCGTGACGAGATATTTCCCCGCAGGCAGCGGGAAGGTCGGCTTCTCCATGATGAGGCCGTGCTCTTCCAGCCACCAATCCGAAGCGTCGAATTTCCACTGCGCCGGTGCGACGCCGGTCACTTTCAATTGCGGGTAGTGGTCCAGCTTGCAGGCGCGCGGCCCGGGGTCCTGGTTCCAGTAGCCCCAGGCTTGCGCGTCGTTGCCCGAGGTGGCCCTGGGGTCTCCCAGAGCGGCGATGAACTGCGGCTCGATGCGCCTGAACTTCGAGAGGTCTGCACCGGATGTCGGCTGCTGCAGGCCCACCGCAACAATGAGGGATCCCATGAGCAGGACCCAGCGGCTCTCGGACGGCACAAGGCGACGGATATTCATGCGATTCCTCCGGTTGGATGACCTGATGACATCCTACACCGGCGCCGCCCCCTTTCCTGCGTGCCTGAGTCTTCGCCGCGATGAGAGACCGCGTGATCGACGATCAGAATCTCAAGTGGTTCCCTGGCGGGTTCCAGTTTCAGGCCCAATTGCTGTTCGAGGGCTCTGAAGATATCGAGAGCACCTGATTCCGGTGCGCTTTCCGCCGGCTGCGCACTCAGCGGGCTATAGGTCACAGCGAAGAAATAGCGCGTCGCGCCCAGACCGGTCCTGTCGAGTACCGTTCTGCCGGCGGCCGGCGTTATACGGCTGGCGAGCTGAGCCATCGTCATCGGTCCGATGATCATGGAAGCCGCACCGTTTCGTGGCGGTGTTGGCGGAATATGCGCGGGGTCAAAGGGCGCGGCCTTCAGACCCGCTTTCGCGGCAACCATGTCGAACACAGGCGTTTCTTTGGTTTCCCGATGGGCCGCGAGTTGAAAGCACTCCTTCTTTCTTCGGCAAGGTTCAATCGTTTGGTGCAATGCTGAATCGACGCGCGAACGATTAAAGCGGCGCTGATCCCGCCAGCCGGAAACTATACCCACGTCGCGGGGCGGTTCAATGTCGATCCGTCCGCCAAAACCACTGGATCAGGGAATTGGCAACTGGCCAAGTCACTCACACTGATGCGCTTTATGAAGCTGGCGACGTTCCTCAATTCCGACGTCGGATTTGAGACCGGCGAAAGAAGTCCGACTGGCTTGCCCAGAACCTTTGTGACGATCCGGATCGGTTCGACGAGATCACTGTCATTAGAGAGAACAGCCGCGACATCAAAATTGCCTTGAAAAGCGTCGAGCAGGAGATGGGACGCAAGGTTGACGTCACTCCCCTTTTCTTCGACTTTAATTACTTTCACCACATCAGGCCATGGCGGAGTCATGCTGGTACGGGGACGGAACTCCGGAGGCTTCACAAGTCCTGCGAACTTCTCCGAAAGCAGGAAACTACCCATGTGTATTGAAATCTCTGGCACGGTACCGAGCGCATCGAGATAGATTTGCTGTCGTGACGGCGCCTGGGCGTCGATACGACCAGACACGCGCGCCGTGTAATACCGAACACCGACGATTATGTTCGCAGGTTTTAGAACCTTTTCGGCGAGTGTCTTTACGTTCAGCCACTTGGCCGCAGGGCGTTGCGCGAGCAACCGAAAGTATAGATTGAATCCGTCAACATAGACGATGGTTCGCATAACGCGGCTGCCGACAAAAGCAAAGGCCGCAGAGGGTAAACCCTGCGGCCCTTGAGTCGACAGCACGCTGCCGACCGGTTAAATCTCTTTATACCTCAAAATATCTCTGCTTGCAATACTTAGCAGTGCTCGAAAAACCCTGAACAAGCCTAAGCCGTTGATACATCATTGTTTAGCCAGTGCAAACCGAAAGTCGAAGCCGCGACAGCGAAAAGACTAAGTCTCGCAGGCAACGCCCAGTTAAATTAAGTTTAGGCCGTCGTGGGGCTGGAATTGCTATCCATAGGAAGACGGGGCTGTCGCAGTACTGGCACACATAAAGGTGAGCCATTCTTACGGGTGGCCGAAGGCGTTCGAGAGACCGCCCCGGATTAAGACCGCTATGTCGGCTTTGCGCCATGAGCTTGCGCGGCCGAACGTTCGTGCTTCGACAGATCCAACTCGCCGACCTGAACGCAGAGAGCGGTAAAATGAATTGATGCCAAAGGTGAAAAGAGGTCTCCGACGAAACGTTGTAGCGGACCTGCATCTGCGGCAGAAGCCTGATCCGGCCCCTCCCAAAGCTCAACCAGAGGAACTGACGAAGGCGATTGCGAAGGCCACGGAAGTCCTGGGTGGCGAAGAAGCTGCATTTCGGTGGCTCGGTACACCAGTAGCAGCTCTGGATTACGCCACACCGATTTCGTGCCTGGGCACACATCAGGGTGCCTTGCGCGTAAACGACGTGCTGACGCAAATCGAACACGGTGTCTGGTAATTGACGGTTTACCGGATTTGCGCGGCAAAGTATCAGGCAAACGATGGCGAGGGCGCGAGGCGCACCGGCGGCCGATGGAATCACAAGGGAAACGCAATGTTATATTGCGGGGCTACGGCGTCTTTGTGCGCGCTGGAGGTGCTCGCGCACAGCGCTTCGCTTCCCACCGGCATGGTCGTCGTGCAGGCCAAAATCCCGAATAGTCTCTTAGTCCAGACGATTGAAGAGTCAGACTTACCTCGCGACTGGAGCAGCCCCGTGCCTTCTAAAAGAACGCGGGATCTCGGGACGGAATGGGTCAGGGCTGGGACTACCGCCGTGCTTTCTGTGCCCTCGGTCGTTGTTCCCAGTGAGCGGAACTACCTCCTGAACCCAGCCCATCGCGATTTCCACAGAATTCGCTTTTCCCCGCCTCGACCGTTCACATTCGACAGAAGGCTGAGGGGTGTTCGCTGATTAAGCGACGCGGACACCATTCTCCGCCGTGAAAGCTAACCCCGATCGGTCCCGATAAGCCGGCTTCTGTCCAACGGCGTTGCTCCGTCCGCATCACCTGCGATCCGGAAACCACAAGCTCCCTCCGAAGCCCGAACTCCCCGGCGCCCAATCTGCAGAGACTACCGGCAACCCCGCGAACTGCATCATTCTTCAAAGAAGACGCATCCCGGCTCGATATGATGTCTCTCGTCCGCCCTGGAATAACCCCATGTACACCCGACGTCAGATAGCCCAATTCGCCATCGCCGCCCTTCCCCTCTCCGCCGCACCCAAAATCTCCTCGAAAATTCACGGCGTCCAGATCGGCGTCGCCGCTTACAGCTACAACACCCTCCCCCGCGAAGGCCAGCTCGACGTCATCCTGCAATCGATGACCAACATGCGTCTCGGCGATTGCCTGCTCTACGCCCCCGCCACAGAGCCCGTCGATCTCGCCGATAAAGCCCGCCCGCGCGTCCGCGGACGAGGGCCCGTCACTCCGGAGCGCGCTGCCGCACTCGAAGCCCTCCGCCAGTGGCATCTGAAAACTCCGCTGAGCTATTACACCGCCATCCGCAAACGATTCGCCGATGCCGGCCTCGAAATCGCGACATACGAGCCTTCCTTCGTCTGGCCCGTGCAGGATGAAGACATCGACAAAGCCTGCCAGGTCACCAAAGCCCTCGGTGCGAAATACCTCGCCGAAGCTTTCACCAAATCGGCAGCGAAGCGCGTCGCGCCCATCTCGGACAAATACGGCCTCAAAGTCGCCTTCCAGGGACGGCCCCTGAATACCGCCGATCCCGACGCCATGTCGAAGCCTTCCGATTTCGAAGAAGCCTTCAGCTACTCGAAAAATTTCGGCAGCAGCATCGATACCGGCGATACAACCGCCGGCGGCTGGGACGTCCTGAAGTTCATCGAAGACACTCACGGCCGCGTCTTCTCCCTCAACCTCAAAGACCGCACCAAAGCCGGACTGAGCGTTCCCTGGGGCCAGGGCGACTCGCACCTGAAAGAGATTTTGCAACTCATTCGCAATAAGAACTATCCCGTCCGCTGCTATATCGATTGCGACTATGCCACTGCCGAAGGCAGCAGCCGATTGGCGGATATTCAGCATTGCTTCGAATTCGCGAAGGCCGCTCTCGCCTGATCGACCGCACCAATTGCAACTGATTTGCAAATTCCGCTTGACACAGGCGGGCGCTGTCCCGTACCCTATAACTTATCGCGGACCAAAACGGTCCGGGATCAACACGCAGTAGAAGGAAGGAAATCGGCAGGCCCCCCGGCCACTTTTGGCGAGGTACCGGGGAGCCTGAATAATCGTCGGCCCGTAAGCCAGCGATCACTCCCATTTTAGGGGGCGCTGACTCGGGCATTCAACTACTTTTCCCCAAAGGAATGAATGCATGAAGTCTCACCCTGCGCAAAACAAAACATCGAAGGACTCCTGTCCCGTCGGTTGTCGCTCGCTCACGGCCGGCGCGAATGCTCGGCCACCGCACCGCCGCATCTCTCCGGGCGTGAATGGCCGCTCCAATCCCCGGCATAGCCGGAAGGCCTGGCCCGTGACGTATCGATGGACGGCGATCGGTACTGTCGTCGCATTTACCGCAATCGGCGGAACTACCGTCCATGTGGCTCTTGCCCAGGGCGTGCCGCAGTCGGGCGGCGCATTATCGAGCGCCCGTACCCAGCGCTTCGACATCGCGCCGGGAACACTATCCGACGTGCTGCCGCAGTTCGCGCGCGCCACCGGCAGCACGTTCACCCTTTCGACGAATTCGATTGGCGCTATCGCGTCGCCTGGTGTTTCCGGAACGTTTGCGCCTCAGGATGCGCTCCGGCGCCTGCTCGAAGGCACCAGCGTCACCTTCCGCTTCACGTCGTCCACCATGGTGGTCTTCGAACTTCGCGCTCAATCCGCCTCGGTCGAGGTCACGGGACGCACTCCGGGCGGAGATCCTTATGCGGACCCGGAAGCGCCTTACAAAGCGGATCGCCTGTCTTCGGATAAGTTCACCGAACCCATCGTGAACACGGCGAAAACCGAGACGGTTCTGACGCAGGAAGCGATCGCGGACAAAAACGCCACCAGTCTCCGCGAAGTTCTCCGCTCCACAGCGGGCGTCACCCTCGGGTCGGGCGAAGGCGGCAACGCTTTCGGGGACCGCTTCTTCATCCGCGGCTTCGATGCACGGAATGATGTTTTCGTAGACGGCGTCCGCGACGCCGGCGTCAGCATCCGTGAAAACTTTGACGATGAGCAGATCGAGATCCTGCGCGGGCCCGCGTCCTCCTTCGCCGGCCGTGGCACCACCGGCGGCGCGATGAACATCGTGACAAAGGAAGCCCAGAGCGGCGACTTCTATCACGCCGGCGTAGAAGGCGGCTTCGGCGATTCAACCAGACGCGCCACCGTCGATATCAATAAAACGATCAGCCCCGTGCTTGACATGCGCTTCAACGGCATGGTCCAGTACGCCAACGTCGCCGGACGCGATTTCACAACCGATAACCGCTGGGGCGCCGCCGGAAATATCGTTTACCACCCGAGCGCCAATTTCAAGGTGACCGCCAACTATTCGCACACATACCTGTGGGGCCTGCCGGACTTCGGCGTACCGACTAATCAGGTGACGCGCGAGCCGGTCACCGAAAGCGGTATCTCGCGCGATACATACTACGGCGCCGTGAATCGGGACTTCACGAAGTCCTCCCAGGATATCGGAACACTCGACGCCGAATGGAAGGTGAATGATCATCTGACGCTCGAGAACAAGTTCCGGGCAAGCCACTCTCTCCTGAACTACATCGGCACGATACCCGAAAACCCCTCCGCAAGCGGCGCGACCGCGCCTTATTCTTCGACGCTCACTTTCTTCTCGGGGTACATCCAGCTGAATGCGCAAAGCCGGTATGAGCCCGTGGACGTCGTGAACGATCAGCCCGAAGCCGTCATCAAGTTCGACACCGGCGAAATCCATCACACGGCGGTCGTTGGAGGCGAGTTCTCCAACGAAAAAATCAGTCTCCAGGGTTACAGCGGCCTGACCTCCGAGTTGACCACCGGGCCCGTAGCCTTCACCTCGAGCGGAGCGCCAATCGTCAGCATCTACGATCCGCCCCACGAGTTGTACGGCGCCGGAACAATTCAGCTCGCTGGCAATCCCCTGCGGTACAACGTGGACACCAACGCGGGCTACGTAATGGACACAGCGAACTACAAGGACTTCATTTTCCTGAGTGGCGGCGTCCGATACGACGATTACCATATCCGTGCGGCGAACAACACGAGCTCGAGCCTGGCAAACGCCGGAATCGTCAGCTACAACGGAAGTCTGCTGGTGAAGCCGGTGAAGATCGGCAGCATCTACTTCGCCTATGCGACGGCCGCCGATCCGGTGGGTGATGAGCTGGATGCCTCGTCGAGCAGCTACGGAGGCCTTGCGGCAACCCAGCCGTCAACACAGATCTACGGTCCGCAAAAAAGCCGTTCTTATGAGATCGGGACCAAGTGGGAACTGTTTGACCGTCACCTGCTGCTCACGCTCGCCCCTTTCCAGACCGACGTGACGAATGCCCGTGAAACCGCGCCTGCCGGCCTGCCCGGCTATACCAGCGGTCAGATTGTTCCAAATGCGGCTTATCGCGTGCGCGGCGTTGATATCGAAGCCGCCGGCAAGATTACTTCCAGATGGAGCGTGATGGGCGGTTTCGTGACCATGGACCCCAAAGTCACAAAATCGATCGTACCCACCAACGTGGGCCTGCAACTGGCCAATATCGCGCCCCAGTCGTTCAACCTGCTGACAAAATATCAGTTGACGAGACGGCTCGAACTCGGCGGGCAGGCTGTCTTCGATTCGAAGATCAAAGGCGGCTCGCTGCTCGCCGCCAATGGCGGTATCGCCTACCCGGGCGCTCCGAACCCGACCTTCCTGCCGTCCTGGTGGCGGTTCGATCTCTTCGCCGAACACAGGATCAACTCATTCATGAGCCTGAAGCTCTATGGTCAGAATCTGACGAATAAAACCTACTACGACTCGCTCTACCAAAGCGCTCAGCCATTCGTCAAAGTCGCTCCAGGCCGCGCGGTCTATCTGACCTTGTCCTTCAATTTCGATAAGTCGTAGGTGATTCACGCATGCTGATCTCGATTCCCGATGTACTGAGCAAAGAGGAGGTGGCGGATTTCCGCCGCATCATGGACGCCGAAAGTTGGGAGGACGGCCGTTCGACGGCCGGCTCTCAATCGGCGGAGGTGAAGAAAAACGAACAGATGCCGCCCGATGGCAAGACGTCGCGGCAGCTCGGCGAGCGCATTCTCCGTGCGCTCACCGCCAACCCTCTGTTCGTTTCGGCGGCGGTGCCGCTCCACATCTTCCCGCCGCTGTTCAACCGGTATGTCCCGGGGCAATTCTTTGGCGAGCACGTCGATAATTGCATCCGGGGCGACCGCCTCACCGGCCTGCGCATCCGCACTGACCTTTCGGTCACTCTGTTTTTATCCGAGCCCGAGGAGTACGATGGCGGCGAACTGGTGGTGGAGGATTACTACGGATCTCACCGCGTCAAATTGCCGACGGGACATTGCGTCCTCTATCCGTCAACCAGCCTGCACCTGGTGACACCGGTCACGCGCGGCGCGCGGGTCTCCTCGTTCTTCTGGATACAGAGCATGATCCGCGATCCGCTCGCCCGTCGGACGACTTTCGACATGGATAACGCGATCCAGACCCTCGTGCTTCGTCTCGGCCGCAATGACCCGGAGGTCCGCAAGCTCACCAACATCTATCACAACCTCATCCGGCACTGGGCGGAGGTGTGATCTGAACCTTCGGGAAATCGAAGCCACGGACGCCGAGGCGTCTTCGCTCATGCAGGAGGGTATCCGTCTGCTCGAGTCCGCGGGCGATCCGGACCCCGCAATCCTCTGCTTCGATCGCGCGCTCGAATTGCGCCGCCGCCTTCCAGCGGAGGTGCCAATCCACGCCTACGGCCTCGCTGCCTGCTGGCTCAACCGCGCCGAAGCGCTCACGCGTCTTGGTCCCGGTTTCGATACGCTGACGCTTCACGCCTACGGGGAAGCGCTGGTGCTGCTGCGTGCTCTGCCGCTCGGCGCCGATGCGCGCTTCTCCAGGCGTCTGGCAATCGCGCTGCAGAACCGGGCATTGGTCCTTGCCGCGCAGAATCCGCCGGCGACGGCGGACGCCGTCGCCGGCCTGAACGAAGCGATTGCCGTCCTAGACCATGCGGAGACCATGGACGCGCCTTCACGCGACTATCTCCTCGCCGCTGTTTGGGTCAACCTGGCAAACATCGAACGCTCGGAGACCGCGGCGCGGCGAGCGATGGCCGTCGTCAGGTTTTACGAACACGATGACGCCGCAGCGGCGGAGATCGGCCTCAAGGCGCGCCACATACTCTGTCAGATAGCAGCACATCGGCTGGCGGATCAGCCGCAAAACGAACCCATGATGGCGCACGTTCATGACGCGACGGATCTCGTCGACGAAGGACTGGATCTCGCGGGCGAGTGGGAAGAGCGCGGCGTGGAACGCTTTCGAACCCTGGCTTCCGATCTGCGCCGTTTCGGCGCGCGCGTCTACGCGCAGTATCAGCCCCAGTTTCTGCAGGAATTTCTTAGCGAGCAGTCGCCTGAGCGGCAGGAGCGCGCCACACCGCAATTTTGAGCCGGTGCTGGCTCGCCAGGCGCAGCATCCCTTCCGGGCCGCCGGACTCCAGCCCTTCGAGCAGCTTTCGCGCCAGCACGCGGCGAGCGCGGTCGCCGGCGTCCTCAACCGCTGCGCGCAAACAGCGGTCTGCATCCACAGCGCTCATGCTCACAACCTCAATCAGGAATGACGCTTCCATCTGCCGCTGTTGCGCCAGCCGTTCGATGGCGCCCTGCGTGTCCGGCCCTTCGAACCGCCCGTCCTCGAATGCAACACAGTCGATGGAAGCGGAGATATCGAGCGTCTTCTTCAGATTGTCGAGATTGTGGCGGCCGCGGCTGCTGAGGTCCCCATCGCGGCGCAGCAGCAGCGCAGTGAAGGACGGCTCCGCGCAAACGTAACGCCGCGTGCCCGGCTGCAGGTCGGATTTTTCAGGATTGCGCAGCGTGTCCGCGTAGTGAATCACGGAATAAGGCTTCGCGTACGGCCCTGTCATATCGAACCGAATACCGAGCAGCGAGATCGGCCGGCCGGCATTGTTCGCGAAAATCACGGAATAAGGCAGCGCCGGCGCAATCAGCTCGCGGGGCGCCCGCCCCAGCAGCGGTGCGAGCTCGCGCTCGAACTCTGCCGTCTCCGGAGCGATCAGTCTGACGCCTTCGATTGTGCTCGGCGTTATCTTCATCGCGGACAGTATGATTGTAGACGAATCCATGCACGATCCTCTGATCTTCGCTCTCGACTTCGATTCGGCGCGCGATGCCGATGCGCTGGTGAACGCGCTCGGCGCTTCCGGCGGCTTCTATAAAGTGGGCATGGAGCTCTACGCGGCAACCGGGATGGACTACGTCCGCAGTCTCATCGATCGGGGTAAGCGCGTGTTCCTCGACATGAAGTATTACGACATCGGTGAGACCGTGAAGCGCGCGGTCAGTGTTGCAGCGAAGTCCGGCGCGACGTTCCTGACGGTGCACGCCGTCGGCCAGGTGATGCGCGCCGCAATCGAAGGCCGCGGCGACTCTCCGATGAAGCTGCTCGCGGTCACCGTACTGACCAGCCTCGATGACCGAGACCTGAAGAGCATGGGGCATCAGCAGACAGCGAGCGAGCTCGTCGCGATGCGGGTGCAGCAGGCGCGCGAGATCGGGATCGACGGTATCGTGGCGTCGCCTCTCGAAGCGGCATCGATCCGAAAGGTCGCCGGGCCCGACGCGATCCTCGTCACGCCTGGTGTGCGATCACGCGGCGCGGCGGCGGGCGATCAGAAGCGCGTCGCCACCCCCGCTGAAGCAATTCGCGACGGTGCGGACTACCTGGTGATCGGCCGTCAGGTCACGCGCGCTGCCGATCCGGTGGCAGCCGCCGCCGCGATCCGCCAAGAGCTCGCCTGACGTGCACCACATCGACCAGTTCCTGGCCAGCTACGGCTACTTCGCGATATTCGGCCTGCTGATGCTGGGGATTGTGGGACCGTTGATTCCGGACGAGACCATTCTGGTGCTTGCGGGCATCGCTATCCATAAGGGCGAAATGAGCTGGATACCGGCGCTCTTGTGCGGGATCGGAGGGAGCCTCTGCGGGATCAGCGTGAGCTACGTTCTGGGGCGCACCGGCGTGATCTACGCCGTGCATCATGTCCCATGGCTGGAGAAGCGGCTGGGCTCGCATCTTCCGGAAGCGCAGCGCTGGTTCGAGCGCTTCGGGAAGTGGACGCTGACGTTCGGTTATTTCATCGCCGGAGTGCGTCACTTCACGGCGCTGGTGGCGGGGACAAGCGGGCTGCGGCCGGTGACGTTCGCGCTCTATGCCTGGCCGGGTGGGTGTGTCTGGGTGGCGTGCTTCCTCGGACTCGGGTATTACGTCGGCGAGGGGTGGGAGCAGGTGGCCAATCGGCTCGACACCGGGGCGATTGTGGTGGCAGTTCTGGCTGTCGCTATTGGCTTTGTTTTCTGGTTTATGAAACGCCGTCGATATTGACCAGACCGTCGCCCGATTCGTATTCCGGTTCGTAATCCGGGGCGAGGATCGAGTAGATCATGTCGAGCTTATCCTGCAGCTCGTTGTTCTGCTCTTCGAGCTGGCGGATGCGTTCCAGAAGTTCCTTTTCGCTGGGCATAACTCTACTTTACGGCTCCAAAGCCGCCTCCTCCGGGGGTTGAGATGCGCAGGACGCTTCCGGCTTTTGCTGTGATACGGGTTTTCGCCGGGACCCGCCTGCCATTGAGTTCGTTGACGCCGGGCTTGCCATCCTTGCCACCTGCGAGACCCCACGGGCCGCGGGCGCGGCGGTCGGAGAGGATGGTGACGTCGGTCTCTTCGAGGAAGCGCAGTTCGCGGACGATGCCATCGCCGCCATGGTGCGTTCCCGCGCCGCCCGATCCGGTTCGGATCCGATACGATTCCACACGCAGCGGATAATCATGCTCGAAGGCTTCGATCGGCGTGTTCCAGCTATTGGTCATGTGGGTGTGGAGGGCCGACCGTCCCTCGGCGCGGGCCGATGCCCCCATGCCGCCGGCAATCGTTTCGTAGTACGAGAA